>NZ_CP033169.1:3089373-3398311 GCF_003691585.1 Biomaibacter acetigenes
GTAACGTGGACTAGATATCCAACTTTTATGCTCTCGGCTTCTTTGTTGCCTCCGCCGCAGCCGGCTAAAAAGGCTGATATAACCAAAACGCCAATAACTATCAGGCTTATTTTTTTCATTTAGACCCTCCTCATATTAATTAAAAGGTTTGTAATCGATATCGAATCCGAAATATCTTGGTTCAAGCCTCTTGATGACTTTTTCTTCACGCAGAATGGGATCGCACGGGAGAGCAAAGGTTTGCATATAGGTTCCCACTTCTATTTCTTCGTTTCTTAGAGGTTTTACGTTTGCCGGATTGACGTTTGCAATAAGGTCTGGACTTGTTACAACGCTGTTCCCATCTACCCAGAATATATGATTTTCGTTTTTGAAGTATATTTCCGCTTTGTTCCCGATGAACTTTCTTGTACCTTCTATGGTATGAACTCCCTGATAATACCCCTCCTCGTCTTTCCAATCCTTTTTCACTACTCTTCCTTCAAAGACAAGTTTTCCTCCAAATTCCTTCAGTTTCTCCTCCAGGCTCACCCCCTTTTCTCTCACTTCTCTCAACGCCATGCCAATTTTCATGGCTTTGCTCATAGAACCTTTTACGAGTAACCGCTTTAGTTGTTTACCAGTTACCGGAAAGCCTGCCAGTCCCGTGGAGCCAAAAGCCACTTCGCTTAGATACTTACCAATTCTCTCTGCCAGTTCATTGCTAATGGCATCTTTTATGATGCATATGTTGCCATACTTGTCTACACTAGCGGCAGGCCAGAACTTTACATCTTCCATCATCAAACTTATCTGGAATATTTCCGGTATGGCCCTGCCTGCATAATCGCCGTCTACAATTGTTTTCCCAAGTCTCTTTGCTACAGCCATGGGGACAGGCATGTTTGAACCTCCTATTTCTAGAGGCACAAGCACATCTACTTTTTTACCCATGAAGTTTTCCCATTCCTGCACTGCATTTGCCAGGTTCAGGGGGTATTTTTTTTTCGTAAGTCCCAGTTCAACCATCTTTTTCTTTTTCTCTTCCGTAAGCGGTGCGGTTGACCCCATTAAGAAGGTGCAGATGGCTATGCTGTCGTCACTTAGGCTGTCTACATCCTTCCACTCTATGGAACCTGTTTCTTCAAGGATCCCAGCAAGAGCGGCAAACCCCTCTTCAGGGTTGCCTCCTCCCCCTACGCCCAGCAGAGTACATCCGTCTATGAAATCCCTGAGCTCTTCTTTGTTTTCTATCTTTGATACTGTCATTTCCCTTTTCCTCCTTAAATAGGTAGCTTTCTTATTTTGTCGATCGGCGGCATGAAGGTCTTTTTGCTGTGCCTAACATTGCAGCCGATGATAGCTTCCATAACTTTTACCGAAGCCCCAGCAGGATCTATCACCGGAACGTTGAGATTATTCATGATGAGCTTCTGACTAAGTCCTTTGGCGATGCCCCCAAACCCTGTGCACCCAAGGACGATTACATCCACTTCGTCTTTATATATCATCTGGCTTGCTTTTTCAAATAAAATATCGATGAGCCTGTCATTGTCCGTTAGGCCGAGCACCGGTATATTGACGCTGTCAATGGCCATGATCCGGCCCATGTTGATATAGGTCTGATTCTGTTTTCTTATGAGAGGCAGCAGATTAGGAAGTATGGTGATTATTCCTATCCTTCTACCCAAATTCAAAGCCAGGTTTACCGCTGCTTCTCCCGAACCAAGAATAGGAATGCTCACCGCTTCTCTAGCAGCATCAACTCCCGGATTTACGAAACAGTAACTTACTATACCGTCATATCCCTCCTTTTCCGCCTCTTCCGCGAGTTTTACAACAAAAGGAGCGCTGAAAACGAGATCATACTCGCTTTCAATAGAATCCACGCCCCACTCAAGATGTTTTGCTTTTATAATGGTATCAGGGGCAGCAAATTGTTTTAATATTTCCTCTTCCAAAAAGTCGGGCCGTTCGGTTATTATGGGCCGAATAAAAAGTATCCTCATCCAACTTCCCCCTTTCATTTTGCAATTGGTTAAAAATATTTAAACATATTTCAACATATCATAAAGCAAAATTTATGCCAAAATAAAGAGGCCAGATATACACAGTAGTCTGGCCTTTCAGTTACACTTTGTAATCATTATTTACATTACAGTGGAATAAAAGTTTACATTGGAATTAATGTTTACATACGAGTTATTTTATACAAATATATCATATTGCTTCATCTTTTTTATTACCGTTGTATGGGAAATTCCTAGGGCCCGGGCAATTTCCCGGGATGATTTGTATTTCTGGCACGCCCTTTTCAGGTATTCATTTTCGATTTTTTTCAACACCCGGGGAAGGTCCACCGGCAGCGAACATTCGTATTCGGAAGTTTCAGGCTTAACCCCTCCCGCCTGAATAGAATTCCTGCCAATCATAAGATGATCCACATCTATTTTATCCTTTGCCAGAAGTAAGGCCCTTTCTATGACATTCTGTAATTCCCTTACGTTTCCAGGCCAGTCATAGAACATCAGCTCGGTCAGAGCTTCTTTAGTCACCTCAAGATGGGATTTGCCAATATCTTTGCCGAGGGTTTTTATCATATGCCCTACCAGAGTCGGTATGTCTTCTCTTCTCTCCCGCAACGGAGGTATATAAATAGGAATGACGTTTAACCGATAATACAGGTCTTCCCTAAAGGTTTTTTCTTCTATCATTTTTTCCAGGTTTTTATTGGTGGCGCAAATTATTCTAGTATCTATGGGAATTTCCTGCTTACCGCCTATGCGCCTTACCTTTTGTTCTTGCAAAACCCTTAAAAGCTTGGCCTGCAGCCGCGTAGACAGGTCTCCTATTTCGTCGAGAAACAGGGTGCCGCCAGTAGCCATTTCGAATAGCCCCTGCTTCCCCGAAGTAACGGCCCCAGTAAAGGAACCCTTTTCATACCCGAAAATTCGCTTTCCAGCAGCGAGTCGGGCACAGCCGCACAATTGATCGCAACAAAGGGATATTTGCTTCTCCTGCTACTCATGTGAATTGCCCTTGCAAATAGTTCCTTACCGGTTCCACTCTCTCCGCGCAGCATTATTGTAGAATTACTGGGAGCAACGGATCTAGCTAGGGTTATGGCATTTTTAAGGGCCTGGCTTTGGCCAATTATATCTTCAAAATCAATCATAGAAGGCCCACTCACCGACTGGATCATTTGCCTTACCTCTTCCATTTTGTTTAGAATAATGAGTGCCCCAGTTATTGCCCCTTCTTCGTTTTTTATGATCCTCGTATTCATAAGCATGCTGATCCTCTTTTTTCCTTCAAACAGGTTTAATTCCACGTTGTTCCTATCGTGCAGATCTATATCCATATTGAACACACCGTACGGAATTATTTTATTTATATGCCTGTCAGTCGTATCGTAGGCATCCATATCAAACATCTCCTGGGCCTTTCTGTTGAAATAGGTTATGTTTCCTTTGCTGTCAACGGCTATTATCCCTTCGTTGATATTATTAATAACTGCATTAAGCTCCCTTTCTTTTTTTCATACCCCATAAGGTCTATTTCGATGACATCAGTCAATTCTTTAACCTGGCTTATCATGTAAGTTCTAAAATCCTGCCATGACCTTTTTTCGTCCCATTCTATGTTTATGCAAATAAACGGATTTACTTCCATCGTTACGATATTTATCCCATAGTTTACCAGAGCTTTGAGTACGTCGTATATCATGCCGATACGGTCTTCGGTCCCAACAAGTCTTATTCTCTTGCTCTTGGTCCGCTTCATTTTTACCATCCCCTATACTATTAAAATACAGGACTTGTTTTTTTTTATTTTTTATTATAACACATATCCCCTTAATTGTCCGTGTCAATATGTAGTAGGTAAGTTTTTTAAAAATAGACAGACGCCTCACGGCGTCTGCCCCTCAAGGAACCGGACGTGCGCAATTTACGCATCCGGCTCTTCACACAGCCATTTACATCATTGTGGCTGATAATCGTAGATATTAATTCCCTTGCCTACGCTTAGGCCTTAGGTTACCCATCGACCCCAAGGCTAGGTAATGGTGGCTGGCTAGGTCTTACCATGCAGATTTCTGCTATATGCTGTGCGCCTCGTGGCGCACGGAACCGTCTCCGTGTCTTGAGGGAATAGCTCTAGGAAACCGCAGTTTCCATCATTTTTGCCACATCAAGAGCTCTTTTCGCATCTTCAAGGGTCACATCAGGTTTAGATTTTTGCCCTTTCAAGGCATGGACAAGGTCTACGATACCTTGCCGCACGCAGGCTCTATACACTTCCCAACGATCCCGGTCCAGACGAAAAACATATTCCATTCGGGCTGTGGATTCAAATTGTTTACCCCTGCCCTGAAAAACGCTGCCTTCAGGGAACGTTTTTAACTCCCTTTTTTCCAGTCGGACATCGATTCCGGGCAAAAAAGTCCGGGCTTCATCTAAAATATCTCCCGTCAAAAACTCGTCCGTTTCCGGGGTAACCATGGCATCTACGGCCAGGGTTATGGGTATCCACCCTTCGGTCTTTGTGTAAGCTCTTTCGAATATCAGGGAAAAGATCGTGTTTTCAAAGGCCTCGGGCTTTGTAAACCCGTGATAGTAGCTTACTACAGCGCCTTTTGGATGAAAGGCGACCCCCGTCACTCTGTCTATAAAATTATGCCCCTCTCTCCCGTATTTTGAGCCCCGGGCTCCAAGCGGAGGGCCTATCAGCCAGTTTACCAGGTCAAAAAAATGTACCCCATGCTCCACCCAGATACCGCCGCTCTTTCATAGTCCCAGAACCAGTGCTGCGGCGGCAGAGTGTCATCATGGGCATAATTTTCAAGGTAAGCCCTTTCGGGAAGTCCAAAGGTGTCCTTTTCACAAAGTCTTTTCAGTATCAGGTACAGGGGGTTTCTTCGCATCACAAAATCTATGCTGGCCTGGAGGTTTTTTTTTCGGGCTAAATCCACCAATTCCTGCATATCTTTCGGTTCATAGCTCCGGGCTTTTCCAGAAATACGTGTTTGCCCGCCAATAGCGTCTTCCTGGCCAGGTGAACGTGCATAAATGGAGGTGTGGAAATAATGATGATATCCGTATCCAGGTCATTTATGAGGTCGTCGGCATTGTCATATATCTTTACGATATTAAATCTTTGCTTGAATTCTTCAGCCTTTTTTTTATCGATATCCGCTGCGGCGGTCACACATATCTCTTTGGCGTCCTGCAGTGATTCCAGAATCATTCCTGCAAACCACCAAGCCCAACAATCCCCGCATTTATTTTCATATCAATGCCCCCACTGTCATAAAACAAATAATATTAATTTTAGGTTATGTTAAAAATGCTGGTTTTATAAAAGAATCTTTGATTCTAAATCCTCGGGCACAGGGCCCGAGGTATTATATCGGTAGATTCTCTTGAAACTTTGTGCGGCATTCTGCCGCAGTCGTTTTAAAAAAGCACTGATTTAATAATCAGTGCCATGGATCCTGCGGAAATTTCATTATAACCTTTTTTAAAATCCTGAGTTCTTCCGGGGTATCGTCGTGGAACATTCCCTTTTTTAAGCCCTGAAGTTCCCTCATACCCTTCCGGGTGGTTATATTCATATCCTTTGTAATTCTAGAGACGGTCCTGTTCCTGGCTTCGGTTATGGAATCTATCAGGTTTGCGCCGTTCTTTATCTGGTTTTTAAATTCTTCGGTAAGGTAGTATGAAGCCATCTGGGTGAGGGGATTTCCGCATATTCCGCTTCTGGTGACTCCAAAGACTTCCGGCAATTTTTTGGCTATGCCCACTTCCACGGACCATTTCAATTCCTCAGTCTCTCTGCGCATACTCTCCCTCAGGGTTTTTGGAGTGCATATGGCGTAGTTTTTAAAGACCGGATGATGGCATGCTCCACAGTGTGGGCTTTTTCGGGTTCAATTTCACCGTTTAAGCGTCCCACTATAGCCACTTCCTTGCCGGTTTCGTATTCAAAGCCGTATATGGTTATCTCTATATTTTTCCTGTCGGAATCAAAGGTGGTATATCCTCCCCTTGGATGCCAGCCCGCCCCGCAAATAATGGGGTATCCCTCATTCCTCATCTTCTGGAAATCAAGCTTTTCTATTCCAACAGCCATGAGGCCCTTTTCTGTAAAGTCGAAATTTCTGGCCTTACAACTTTCCCTGCCTATGACTCTGGCAAAAAGCCCGGTACCATTCCCTCCGGGCAAGGTATCCTTCCATATATCTTCAATCCTGGCCAATACGCCAACGGGATAAAGGCCATTATCTTCGGAAGAAATGGGAAATATGAATATCTCTCCTCCAACTCCGGCATTTAGAATCATCCTGGAAAAATAGGGATCGAGAAACACACCCTGCAAAATGCCTCCATCCGGGCGGGGAAGCACACCATTTACAATTGGAAGAGCAAATACGTTCAAAGTTCTACCTCCTCTTTAAGATGTGGGATGCGGGATGTGCGAAGTGTGAAGTAGAATGGTAGAAACGGAGCGAAAAACCGCCGCAACAACCCCTTGCAGCCCTTAGTTACTGCAGTTGACCAATACCTGCAAAAAATTTGGTCAGTATATGTTTTATTTGTCTGGGGTCTTTTTCTTCCTGGATTGCCCTTTTTACCGGAGCGGAATGAGGGAGACCTTTGAGATACCACGCCAGATGTTTTCTCATTTCGAGCACCCCCATGCGCTCCCCGTGAAATTCCACTGCCCTGTCCAGGTGAAGCAGCATTGTTTCAAGCCTTTCCTTCATTTCCGGAGGCGGTAGCTGCTTACCGGTTTTAAGAAAAAATTTTATCTCTCTGAAAATCCAGGGATTCCCAAGGGCTCCCCGGCCTATCATAATGCCGTCGCACACGGTTTTTTCCAGCATAGCTTTAGCGTCTTGCGGGGAAAAAACATCTCCGTTTCCGATGACCGGAATACCGACAGCCTGCTTTACCTTTTTTATGATATCCCAGTCAGCTTTGCCGGAATAAAAACTCTCCCTGGTCCTGGCGTGCACTATGATTTGCGATGCCCCGCTTTTTTCGGCCATGATCGAAAACTCCACGGCATTGATGCTGTTTTCATCCCATCCCTTGCGGATTTTAATGTTTACCGGCTTTTTGGAAGCTCTTACGGTATATTCTATGATTTTTGCAGCCAGGTCCGGAACTTTCATCAGGGCGCAGCCGTCGCCATTTTTAACTATTTTGGGTGTGGGGCATCCCATGTTGATGTTTATGAAATCAAAGGTCAAGTCCTGAATTTTTTTTACCGCATGAGAGAAAAATTCGGGGTCGTTCCCGAAAAGCTGAACACCGATAGGGTGTTCATCTTCTCCTATCTCCAGGAGTTTATGGGTTTTCTGGTCATTATAAAATAAGCCCCGGGTGCTTATCATCTCGGTAATAAGAATATCCGCCCCCATCTCCTTGCAGATCATTCTGAAAGGCCTGTCGGTGATGCCGGCCATGGGAGCGAGGAACAGCGGGATGTCAGGCATAAATTCATTCAAATTTGATACAACCTCCCGAAATGATTGATGTGAAAAGTCGCTTTAGGTGGTCGTGACGGCCTGGCACCTGACCCTTCAGAGGTCGGAGGCCGGAAGTCAGAAGTCGGATCGGGATCAATCTATTAATTTTAGAGGGAAAACCTAAAGTTTTCCCTCTGTCGTTTCATCATTTTTTTCGTAGAGCAGTCGAAGACCATCCAGTGTGAGCATTATGTCAACTTCATCTATGGTCCTGGTTTCGCTGCATATAAGGGGCGCAAGGCCTCCGGTGGCCACGGTGAAAATTCTCCCACCGCCCATTTCCCGTTTCATCCTCTCAACTATGTTATCCACCAGGCCCACATAACCGTAGAATATTCCTGCCTGCATGCTGGCAGCGGTGTTCCTTCCGATAATTTTATCGGGCCTGGCTATCTCCACCCGGTAAAGCCGGGCAGCGCTCTTGAACAGCGCCTCGGTGGAAATGCCTATCCCCGGGGCGATGGCTCCCCCAAGGTAATCCAGCCCCGCCGTCACGGCATCGAAGGTGGTGGCGGTTCCAAAATCCACTATTATGACAGGCCCTCCGTATTTATAATATGCCGCTACAGCGTTTACTATTCGGTCTGCCCCCACTTCCCGGGGATTCTCATATTTTATGTTGATGCCGGTTTTTATCCCCGGCCCCACCACCAGTGCTTTTATGGAAAAGTATCTGGCGCACATCCTCTCCAGGACCGGAGTTATGGTGGGCACCACCGAAGAGATAATGGCGCCGTTTATTTTCTGAAGCTCGATACCCGCATCCCTCAAAAGAGATTTGAGCATTATGCCGTATTCATCTTCGGTTTGCTCACGGTGGGTGGCCATCCTCCAGGAGGCCACCAGGTCCTTGCCATCGTATATTCCAAATACTATATTGGTATTGCCCACATCAACTGCCAACAGCATGAACTCACCTTCTAAACTTTCTGCAAGTCTTAGACACGATGACCGTAATTGCCACGGCCACCACGATTTCGGGAATACCGTGGGTGAGCGCCACACCCCAGGCCACAGGCCCGGTCAGGTATCCCCTTAGCACGGCAAGCCCCAGAACTCCCGCAGTGTTGGTAATGGTGCCGAATGCCGCCGCCAGGGCATCACTTTTAGTCAACCGGTAAACACCATATGCCACAACACCTATGAAGATTCTCGGCAAAATGGCAATCAGGGGGTCCGCAAATAGTGCGCTCCCCGCCTGCATGAAGCTGTAAAGGCCGAATATGAGACCCGTAAGGGCTCCCACTACCGGTCCCTCCAGCACACCGCCGAGAATGGCCGGGACATGCATGATGGTTGCATGGCCTGCTGCTGTGGGCACGGGTATAAATCCCAGGGGTGTCATGCCGAGCACCACAGAAACCGCTCCCAGCAGGCCCGCCACCGTCAGGGTCCTGGTTTGCCATCTCCTTCCGATAGCTGACTCCGTCTTCATTTTTTCACCTCCGTTCCAGCTCGTTAAAACGATGCCGGACGATTTTGGGTATAACCCATAATTATTTTATCAGTATGGGGTGTAAAAAGCAATATATAAAGTTTTATAAAAAAGCCCGGAAATATATCCGGACATTGGATTTATGTTATATGCCCTCCATTATGGCTTTTTGCCTCAAGTTGAAAAGCATTTCTTCCATGTAACTCAAGAATTCATTGATAGCCTCGTCCCTCAAGCTGTAAAATACATACTTGCCTTTCTGGCGGCTTTTCAGTATGCCGCTTTCCTTCAGTGTCCTGAGATGGCCGGAGATGTTCGCCTGAGAACTACCCAATTCTGCTACCAGCTGAGTCACGGTCTTTTCTTGTTCTTTTAAGGCATTGATGATCCTCAACCTGGTCCTGTCGGCCAGGCCCTGCAAAAACTGAACCTGGTATTCCGATATATTCTTTAATGTCAAAATTCCCCCTCCTCATTTTATGTCCAGCGCTTGTTTTTGTTCCGAGTGTTTTTCCTCCCATATCCTGTCGGCAATGTCCGCCCAGCTGTCGGCATAGGGTGTAAGCTTCTCGGCAAACTCCTCCGCGGTTTCATCGGCATGAAGCTGGGTAGGATAGGCTCCACTCTCCTCTACCATTTCTTTGAGCATTTCCGGATTATCGATAATGGGACAGGGCCGCCTTAAATTCTGGTTGAAGGGCTGCCTCTTTTGATATGCCCTCATCAGAGGAGAACCCAGGGCTTCTTGCAGAGATACATTCTTTATGTTACAGGTGGCGTAATGGACAAAGGCACAGGGCTCTACATCTCCCCGGGCATTTATATGCAGGTATCTTCTGCCTCCGGCTATACATCCATTGGAGGCTTCCCCATCGTTCCAGAAATCCATTATGAACACAGGCTTGGTTCTGCGGTACTCCAGAATCCTTTCGTACATGTAAGCCCTCTGCTCCGGTGTGGCCATCATGGAAATATCCACATCCTTACCTATAGGTATATAGGTAAAATACCACGCGAAGGTTACACCCTTATCTACCAGCATATCCACAAACTCCTCGCTGGCCAGTTCTTCAGTATTATTTCTGGAATATGTGGTAGAAACGCCGTATATGAGGCCTGCCTTTCTCATCCTGTCCATGGCGTCCATGACCTTTTTAAAAACGCCCCGGCCGCGGCGGGCATCGGTGGTTTGTTCAAATCCTTCTATGCTGAAAGCCAGCGTTATGTTTCCTACCCGTTTCATCTCCCCGATAAATTCGTCATCCACGAGAGTGCCGTTGGTAAAAAGGTGAAACACCTGGGAATTGTGTTTTTCGGCTAATTTTATTATATCATTTTTTCTAACAAGAGGTTCCCCTCCGGACACCACTATGAAATATATACCCAATTCTTCCGCTTCTGTCAATACCCTGTCAAGAGTGTCAAAATCCAACTCTTCCTTCCTCTGATAATCTCCTGCCCAGCACCCGGTGCAGCTCAAATTGCACCTTTCGGTAGGGTCAATGAGAATGGCAAAGGGCACGGAATAACCCAGCTTTTGGGCCATCTCCTGCTGTTTGGGAACCCCAAGAAAGTTTGCGTTTAAAAAGAAGTTGACCGCAAACTTTTCCCTGACATGTGGGTCAATTTCAGTAAACAGCCTGTCAGCGAGCCGATACCAATTGGTATCCTTGTTTCTTAAAAACTCCTTCACACTTTGAACATCGGCTCTTTGATGCGGCGCCATGGGTAATTTTTCTACCCACTCCAGAATCCTATCCATGTTGTCCATGGGCCTTTTTACTATAAATTTCAACCCCTGTTCAATAACCTTTTCCCCAAGGTATGTATGAGCCAGGTCCATTATAATAACCTCCTTTAATTATCGTATCGTCATATGACGATACGTCTATTTATATTATACTACTCGTACAATTTTTGTCAAATTTATATATAATGGGGCATTTTGAGTGTAAGTTCCTTTGTTTAACATTATATGAACGGCTGTCTTTTTTTAGAAGTATCCGGTCAGTAATGTATCAATTCAGCAATAATTTTGCACCGATAGATAAAAACACGAGACCCAGGAACTTCAACCATGTGAAGGGGATCTTTTCGAGCCCAAAAAATCCAAAGTGGTCTACCAGACATGCCGTGAGCACCTGGCCCACGATGATGGCAGTAGTGGCCACTGCCACTCCGAGTTTGGGAATGCTTACCACCACACCATAAGTGATCAGGACTCCGATAAAACCCCCCAGGTAATAATACCAGGGCACCTGGGAATAATTGCCCCAGTTTCCATGACTGATACCCAGGATTAAAATAATCAGTATGACAACCGTAGCGGAAAAATGCACCACAAAAGTGGCTTCAGAAAGGCCTATAGCCTTGCTTAACGCAGAATTCATGGAGCCCTGGGTCGCCATGGCTACCCCTGCCATAAATGCTACCAAAAGAAAAAAAATGTCCTTCGTAATAGACAATAATATCACCCCATATTATGTTCTCTCATAATGTTATCTCATATACTTTGAGGCATTCCATAAATAAAAAAAGCTGCCGATGATTTCAGCAGCTTTTTCACCAGGTAGTATCTGGCCGGCTATTTGGTTAACACAGTGGTTTTCCCGGCGAGCAACTTGTGCAGCACCGGTCATATACTGGATGTCATAGGTGAGAAACTAAATCACACTTCAAACCTCCCACCTCACACTTCCCATTATGCGCTGGCGAATACTTCCAGAAACTCTTCTTCATCCAGCTTTTCGCGTTCCAGCAAGGCCTGGGCCACTTTGTGAAGTTTGTTAACATTTTCCGAAAGCAAAGTTTTTGCCTTAATGTAACATTTATCTATGATATTTCTTACTTCTTTGTCGATGGATGCGGCCACCTCTTCGCTGTAGTTTCTGCCGCGGGTGAGGTCCCGGCCCAGGAAAACCTCTTCCTGCTTGTGGCCCAGGGTCATGGGACCAAGATTTTCGCTCATACCGTATTCCATGACCATCCTGCGGGCGATTTCCGTGGCCCTCTCCAGGTCATTCTGAGCCCCGGTGCTGACCTCATTGAGCACCAGTTCCTCCGAGGCCCTGCCTCCTAACAGGTGGGTCACCTGGTCCATCAGTTCGCTCTTGCCCATAAAGAAGCGGTCCTCTTTGGGAAGGATCATGGTATACCCGCCTGCCCTTCCCCTGGGCACAATGGAAACCTCATGCACCGGGTCCACGTGGGGCAAAAGCTGCGCCACCACCGCGTGCCCTGCCTCATGGTAAGCCACCAGCCTGCGCTCTCGGTCGGTCATGATGCGGCTCTTCTTCTCGGGGCCGGCTATTACACGGGTAATGGCTTCTTCCAGCTCGGGCATATCTATCTTTTTCTTGTTGCGACGGGCCGAAAGCAGTGCCGCCTCATTCATAAGATTTTCAAGGTCAGCTCCCGTAAAACCCGGGGTCCTTCTGGCCAGCACCGAAAGATCGACGTTTTCGTTAAGAGGCTTATTCCGGGCGTGAACCTTGAGAATTTCCTCGCGCCCCTTGACATCGGGCCGGTCCACCACTACTTCCCGGTCAAACCTGCCGGGGCGCAGCAGCGCCGGGTCCAGGATGTCCGGCCTGTTGGTGGCGGCCAGAATTATAATTCCCTCATTTACTCCAAAACCATCCATTTCCACCAGCAGCTGGTTTAATGTTTGCTCCCTCTCATCGTGCCCGCCTCCAAGGCCTGCTCCCCTCTGCCTGCCAACGGCATCTATCTCATCGATAAATACGATGCAGGGAGCGTTCTTTTTGGCCTGTTCAAAAAGATCTCTCACCCTGGCGGCCCCAACGCCTACAAACATTTCCACAAAGTCGGAACCGCTTATGCTGAAAAAGGGAACTCCGGCTTCACCGGCTACAGCCCTGGCCAGCAGGGTTTTCCCGGTGCCGGGAGGACCTATTAAAAGCACTCCTTTTGGTATTCTGGCCCCAATCTCTATGAATTTTTTGGGGTGTTTTAAAAATTCCACAACCTCTTCCAGTTCCTCTTTTGCCTCATCCACTCCGGCCACATCCTTGAAAGTTACACGCCTCTTATCATCGGTGTGGAGTTTAGCCCGGCTGCGGCCGAAGGACATGACCCGGCTGCCTCCACCCTGACTCTGCTGCATGAAAAAATACCATACGACGATAAAAAGCAGCACCAGGAATACCGATGGCAGGATTGAAGACCACCACGGCGTCTGAGGCCTTGGCTCGGCATCAAAGGTCAGTTCACCCTTATCCACCTTGGGCTGTATCTTTTCGATGAAAAGCGGCCCAGCCACTTCGGGAACATAGCTTACAAAGTTTCTTCCATCTTTCAAAGTGCCGCTTATATTATTATCGACCATTTTAATATTTTTGACCTGGTTTTTATCTATCAGCTGGATAAGTTCCGTATAGTTTATGCGCACCTGTGTGGTATCCTGGTTGGAATACCATTGCACCAGCGAAAGTATCAGGATAAATATCAATAGATAAAAACTTATGCTTCTAAAAAAATTGTTCAAAAATTTTCCTCCCTTCCAGGAATATATCCCCACGATATTTTAACATATATATATTCTTTTTACAATTTCAAAATGCCCGTGGTTCATATGCTTTATAATCATTGGTAAATCTCGGGTTTCAAAACGCAAATATACGGCAGATTCCTGTATTTCTCGCCGTAATCCAGGCCGTATCCCACCACAAAATAGTCCGGAATTTCAAAGCCCAGGTAATCTACCTTAATATCTGCCTTTCGTCGGCTGGGTTTGTCCAGCAGCGTACATATTTTAATGCTGGCAGGCTTGCGGGATTTGAGTATATTATACATGTAACTTAGAGTCAGCCCCGAGTCTATAATGTCCTCCACTATCAGAAGGTTTTTGCCTTCTACATTCTCCTCCAGGTCCTTCAAAATCCTGACCACACCAGAAGATTCCGTAGAGGCTCCATAGCTGGATATGGCCATAAAGTCCACCTGCAGAGGCAGGTCTATATGGCGGATAAGGTCTGACATGAATATAATGGCGCCCTTTAACACTCCCACCAGCAAAAAATTGTCCTTATCCCTGTAATCCTCGGTGATCCTTTTCCCCAGTTCTTTCAACCTGTTCCGGATTTGTTCTTCGGATATCAATATTTTTTCTATATCGTTTTGCATTTAATCCTCCTGCCTCTCCATTTTTAATATTAAAACGGTCCCGGTATCTTCGGTTATTTTAAACCTGTCATCGATTCTCATGCCTCCGACCCAGATTATATTCCCGCCTGCTGTTACCAGAGGCACTTTATCCCTCTCTTTTTTAGGCACCTTTTCATCGGTGAAAAAATCCTGAAGTTTTTTTAAATGGCCTCCAAGGGGAACAAAACGGTCGCCGGGACGGCGGTTTCTAACAATTAAATTTCCTTTTATTTTATCATAATCCAATTGGGCTATCAAGGGATTGGTTCTTATTATCATCAACCCTCTCCGGGGCTTGACCCAGGCCTGGATGGAGACTTCCGCCTCTTTTATTTCCACCCGGCCGGGCACAAAAAGTTCATATAAATAATCCCCATTTTCCCTGAAGTTTTTCAATGATATATAAAAACAATCATACTGCTTTTCTCCCTGAAGGTTTTTTGGCAGGTCTATGACACTGCCTGCCGTGGAATTTTTTATGAAATCTACCAGCATGGCGGTGTGCCTGAATTCAAAATCCTTGACATCTCCGGCCAGTTCCTCTACCGCTTTTCTTACCAGTCTCCGCTTTATGGCATCATGCATAGGCAGGAATTTTTTTAAATCAACTTTAATCCTTCCCTGGCTGCAGGTGACCGCCTGCCGCCACGCCGCGGAGGTTTGCTCTTCCAGAAATGACAGGTCACATCTGGTAATTTCAGACAACCGCCTGAGGGACGCCCCAAAATGGGGGACATATTTCTGCTCTATCAGGGGTATGAGCTCCAGCCTGAGCCTGTTCCTGAAATAATCAGCCTTGAGGTTGGTGCTGTCAATCCTGTAATCAATGCTTTCCAGCTTCAAATACTCTTCGATCTCCCGCCTCGAAACCTCCAGTAAAGGCCTGATATAAAAATCCCGCACCGGCTCAATACCCAGCAGGCCTTCTATGCCGGTCCCCCTCATTATATTCATCAAAACCGTTTCCTCATGGTCATTCCTGTTATGCCCCAGAGCCACCTTGTTTGCCCCGGTTTTTTCTCTTGCCCTTTCAAAAAACGCATACCTTGCGCGCCGGGCGGCATCTTCCGGCGAAAGGCCGGTCCTGCGGATATATTCAGGGACATCTACTTCCTCCCTGTAGAGGGGAACGTCCCATTCCCGGCATAAAGCCTCAACAAAAAGCGCATCCTCCCGGGATTCCCTGCCCCTGAACATGTGGTCAAGATGGGCTGCCGACAGCTTGATGCCAAGCTCTTCCCTGCACGCCCGCAAAAGGTGCAAAAGGCACACAGAATCGGGGCCGCCGGAAACCCCGGCCATTATTTCATCGCCTTTTTGAATCATATGGTATTTTGCGATGGTTTCGAGAAATTTTTGCTTAACATCCATAAACCTATACCGCTTTCAAAAAAAATCTTTAGCCGTCACCAACCACCGAAAGCACTTTTTAAACCGGAATCAATCATAAATAATCATAAGACTTTTTTAATAAAATTTCAATTAAAAAAATTATCCTGCCGCCAGCAGGATGGTAAATATAAAAAACAAAACTGAACATACCAGCATGATATTTAAAATTGTATCTGCGCTTGGGGAAGGATTTTTATCCTTGATTTGTGCGGAATGACTTATAAGATTCCGGTAAAAAACATCGAATTCAATACTGCCCTTCAGGGCGGAGTTTATCAAGTTAAAAAATCCCGGAGGATATTTCGAGCGGACCACTGATAATAAACCGGATATGTGTGCGGCTTTTTTAAACTTTTGGGGTTCCAGCATCTCGATTATTATACAGGCCAGGGAAAACATGTTATAATTCCTGTCCGCAATCCGCGGGCCCATGTTCCAGGCCCCCCGGTCATAGTTTTTTGTAAATTCCCTTATACTGGCCCCTTCCCGCATGATTCCCGCGAGGTCCACCAGCTTTACGCTGCCATCGGAACATACAATGACGTTTTCCGGCTTTAAATCGCAGTATATAAGGCCTTTACGGTGGATTTTTTCTAAAATCCCTCCGAGTTTTATACCGATATCCAGAGCATTTTTTAAAGTGAGGGGCCCTTTTTTAATATTTGCCTGAGGGTGTTTCCCTTTATATATTCTATTGAAATATAATGCTTCATATCCCCATCTTTAACTACATCGTCGATTTCATAGGGTTCCGGTGCGAAGCCATCGGGTGAAAACTCCTTCAGATAGCGGTATTCTCTAATAAGCCCTATCATATCCTTAGATATTTTCAATGCCACAGCCCTATCGCCACATCTGGCAAGGAACACGCTGCCGCTTCCGCCGCTTCCTATTTTGGATAAAATATGATACTGGCTGCCGTGGAATCTACCCCGGACTGTCCCCCGGAAAGGCTTATACCACATATTCACCCTCCCAGGCCAGGGATTCCTTTTCAAACAACCCTGCAGCATCTTTCAGTGCATAAGCTGTGGGTGTGGCTCCTCCCGCTGAAGGCTTCAATATCATGGTATTCAACTGCTTTTCATCATTTGTAAAATCTGATTCAAGACAGGTAAACCGACCGGATGGTCCGGGAAAGGTTACTACAGCCACCAGGCCGCCGGATTTGCGTACAGAAAGGGATTTAACAAGATTTACGGCGCTGTCCTTGGCAGCAGGGAGTTTTTCCGCCATGCTCCCGCTGGTGTCCAGCAGTATGAGGCATTTTAATGGGATGTCATCCTCCATCTTTTCTATGATTTTCACCACATCGTCCCTCTTTTCCGGAGCCAGATCTTGAAGGCCTTTTCCGAAACTTTTTTCCAATTCCCTGCTTACTAAGCTCCGGATGGTGTTCAGGGTGGATTTGTGGGTAACCATCGTGACGCTTTCCGAAAGTTCTTGAAGCTCTACTATTTGAAATTCACCACCGCCGGCGCGGGCTATGCTTTCAACTTCCCGGGCTCCGGCGCTACCCTGTTTACAGATACCTATGGTATTCACTATGATTCCCCGTTCATGGCAAAAGGCTGCGGCGTTCGAAGGATCTCCCCCGACATTGGAACATCCGTCGGTGATAAGGATTATTTGCTTAAGATATGATTTCTTCATAATAACCTCCTCAAAAAATAAAAAAATACTGGATATTACATTATCTCCAGTATTTGCCATAAATATTCCGGGAACTTTATTCATTTATCCCAAAGCCTCGCGGCCATTACAGTCATATCATCTCTGGCGGCGCTTCCCAGCCTTGCCTTTTTCAAAACCTCATCGACAATTTCCTGGGGATTGGCGGTGCGGAGTCCCGAGAGCAGCTTTTTAAGCTGCTCCTCACCATCCTGGTGCCCTGAAAGAGCGTCAATTACGCCGTCGGTGACCATCACCACTATGTCGCCAGATTTCAAATCTCTGTGAATTACCCTGGGGCAAACTTCGTCCATAATACCTACCGGCAGGCTTCCACCCTTAATAGTTTCAACCCGAAAGCCACGCTTGACAAAACCGGCAGCAGAACCGGCCTTTATGAAATCGGTCATGCCCGTATAAGTATCGATAACGGCCATATCCACCGTGGAAAAACTCTCATCGCCGTAAGATGCAGCCATGGCCGAATTCGTTATCTTCAAGGCGGCGTCGTAATCAAATCCCGCTTCCATCAGACGTTCCAGCAAAGTCAGGGTCCTCTCGCTGTGTTTTGCGGCTTTATCCCCAACTCCCATGCCATCGCTCAATGCCAGCAGGTATCTGCCGTCACTCAATTCCGAAAAGCAAAAGTCATCACCTGACACTTCAAATCCCTCTTTTGCGGCTCCGGCCACTCCTACGGCGACGCCAAGCCCTTCCTCGGAAATGGCTTTAAGCCTGCACCAGGAACTGCCGCTTTTTAAAGGACAATCCAGAACCCTTATCGAGAACCTTTTACCCATGACCTCCGACAACCCCCGGGGTATCAATGCCTCGCACTGTCTTTCTCCTATACAGGGGGATTTAACCATACTTATCTCATGTTTACAGTTATCTTTTTGGAAATGGATGCGTTCAAGGCGCACACCTAGGGATGAAAACTTTTCCGCAAGTTTTGCCTCAATGGGGGCATCCGTATAATCCTGAGGCATATCTTTAACCAGGTTCTTAACTATTCCGGCAGCTTCCTGGAAGCACGCCCTGATTTTTTCCCGGCTGTATTTTGCAATGTTGTTCATATGCCTCTCAAGATTATAGACACAACTAAATTCATCGATAATTTTCTTTATGTCACCGGTCTTACCGCACCGGACCCTGAAAAGATGCGGGAGGCCCACCGAACGGTCTGCCTCACAGGCCTTGATAAGCCCGTAAAAAGACCTGACCGTGCGGGCAAGCTCCCTCTCCCAGCAAGTCCTGTTAAGTCCGCAGGAAGAGCATACCTTCTGCTGAGCCTCCTGGCAAACCCTATCCAGAAATTCTCCCTGGCATATGTCATTATTACGCCCGAGGGGCTCCACGAAAGCTTTTCCAAGCTCCTCCAGCAGGACGGCCATTTCATAAAGCCTGTCACCCGCAGATTTTATAATATCCGCTTGATTTTTTAGACTCTGCGCCGCTGTTTCATTCAGATATATGTCCAGCTTTTTCAAAAATCCGGCAGGCAGCATCAGCAAAATGCCGCAGGAAACCGCCAGCGCCGTCCAGGGAATTAAACTCTCTCCCATGGAATTTACATACAGGTTGTATAGCACATAGCCAAGCACAAATCCCAGGATAACCCCCGGCTTTCCCATTTTATTGAAAGTCCCCGCCACAAGGCCCGAAAAGGCCAGGATCGCGACAAGCCATGGGGAGATGGCAAAGGAAAAACCGGTTATGCCTATGATTATGCCCGTTGTGGCACCGGCTCCGGGTCCCCCGGTAAGTGCCATTATCAAAACACCCAGCACGCTTATGATATTTTTTATATTTATACCATATATCTTAAAATTACCCACAATAGACAGACCGACGCCGGCCAGAATGGCAAGGCACACACTCTTTTCCGCTTCCTGAACCGGCACCTTAAAAAACCAGGATAAACCCCCGGGGATTATAAATGTCACTATACATGCGAGGCCTGACTCCATGCCCAGCAGCAGCAAGTCATAAGGGGACATGCCCATTATGGATAAATACAAAAGCCCCGCCAGAGCATTGGATATGAAGACAAGCAAACCCACCAGAAGCTCCCTGTGTTTCACTCTCGTTTTAAAGAAACTCACGCCCAGCGTAAATAAGGCCATAGCTCCCAGATAGCGAAGGGCAGCAGGGCTTTTCATGGCCAGCAAAATCCCAAGAAAGGAAAATATGGCCGTAGTGATGAATTTTTTTCTATGAAGAACTGCAGTAGCCAGGTACGATAGGCCGAAAGGATAAAGTCCGTTGATGGATGCCATACCGAAAAGGAAGGCAAACACATTGAACCATAACTGTTCCGATAGAAAAAACTTTGATTCTGAGAAAGGCAAGCTGCGGATTTTCCATTTTCCCCTTGCCCTTTCATAATTTTGCCATTGAATATGAGCTCTATTTATCAATATCTCCACCTACCCTGTTTGACCTGGTAGGTTTTATTATAAGACAAGCTGCTTGTAAAAATTGTCATTTATGGAAGGTATATCTATAAAATTTTATGACAAAATCCTTTTTAATCCCACACTTTTTAAAAAAAATGTTAAATGGTGTCCGGGTTTTTTATATTGAGTTGTATAAACAAAAAAAGCCGCTTTTTGCGACTTTGTGTTATCATAATAATGGTGACCCCGGCGGGATTCGAACCCACGTTACCGCCGTGAAAGGGCGATGTCTTAACCACTTGACCACGGGGCCATATGTGATGTGAGAGGTGTGAGGTGTGATGTACGATTAAGTAGGAATTTGCCTTTCGGCAAATTCTTCTATTCCCACTTCCAACTTCTCACTTCGCATTTCAAAATTTGGTAGCGGCGCAGGGATTTGAACCCCGGACACTGCGGGTATGAACCGCATGCTCTAGCCACCTGAGCTACGCCGCCCCATTGTGATGTGAGAGGTGGGAGGTGTGATGTGAGATTAAGTAGGAATCGCCCTTCGGCAAATTCTTATATTCCCACTTCCAACTTCTCACTTCGCACTTCGCACTTCTGATATGGTGGCGGGGGCTGGATTTGAACCAGCGACCTCCGGGTTATGAGCCCGACGAGCTACCGGACTGCTCCACCCCGCGTCGTTTTCGATGTTCCGCTTTTATTACCGTATTACCGGCACTTTTATATTGTATAATAAAATTGCCGTTTCGTCAAGGGCATGAAAGCTATTTTCATATCTCTGGCGAAACCTGCTTTAATTTTTTAAAATAATATGCATAGACAGTTAGTAAGGTTTCTTTATTTTGATGTCCTTCATCGGAAAATGTTTTATATTAAGCGTTATCAATTCTGCATCAAGGTAATCAGCCGTCGCAGCGATTATTGCATCACCGATATTCAGGGCATGAGATTTAAAAAAGTCATGCATGTATCTTCCTGCTCTTTCCCCGATTTCGCGATTAACATCCTTTTCTTTATAAATCTCCAGTAAATATTCAACATCTTCGATTTCTTTTTCTCTAATACCTGCCAATAATTCGATTCTTGTTACTACTGAGTAATAAACTTCTCCGGCTTCTGATAAGCTTTTTAATGTTTTTTTTGCAGGTTCTTTTCCTTTTAAATGGTCAATAAATATATTTGTATCAATCAGATATTTCTTCATTCGCTTATCTCCAGTCTCTTGTTCCATGAACTTCGTATCTTTTCTATATAATCTGTTCCTATATCATCCCTATCTTTCCATAAGCCAAAGGTTTTTTCAATGATAATATCCTTATCCATTCTATCTTTTTCTACATATTCGTTTATGGCTTCCCTTATACATTCAGCCATGGTCATATTATTCAATTTGGCCAAATTCTTTAGTTTTTCTTTTTGAACCTTTGTAAGGTAAATTTGAGTTCTTTCCATTATCTCACCTCTTATACATTATTATTATACATTTATGTTTATAAAAAGTAAATACTCTTTCTGCATACAACATGGTTGTATAAAAACTCCCGAAAAAAATATATCACCGTAGAAGGATATAAACAAAAAAGCGGCATTTGCCGCTATTTAAAAAACACTCAACTGTTCATCTTTTACATCTGTTATAAACATGTGACCCGGCGAATGGGTAATCATTATTTCGGGCTTGGATTTCATAGCCACCGCCTGGGGTGTGACACCGCAAGCCCAGAACATGGGAACTTCCCCATCCCTTATCTCAACAGCATCTCCAAAATCCGGCCTATCCAACGATTTGATACCAATCTTTGACGGCTCCCCTATATGGACAGGAGCGCCATGGACCGCCGGGAATCTGGATGTCACCTGGACTGCTCTTATAACCAGGTCCTGTGGAATGGGTCTCATGCTCACCACCATATTTCCGCGGAAGACTCCAGCGGGTCGGGTCTGAATGCTGGTTATATACATAGGCACATTCCTGCCCTGCTCTATATGTCTCACCGGTATGTCGTTTTCCAGCAGAGCCTTTTCAAAGGTGAAACTACACCCCAGAAGAAATGCCACAAAATCATCCCGCCAGTAGCTCGTTATATCATTTACTTCCAGTTCCAGTTGGCCTTTTCTATAAATTCGGTATTTCGGTATATCGGTGCGAAGATCCGCACCCGGCGCCACACCTCTGGGCTCATGGCTCCCTATATCGGTAACATCCAGGATGGGACAGGGCTTTGGATTGCGATAGGCGAAAAGCAGAAAATCATAGGCTAACTCTTTTGGGAGTATAACCAGATTTGCCTGGGTATATCCCAGGGCTAAGCCACAGGTAGGCCCTGACCATTTTCTTTCACGAATAAGCTTACGAGCATCATTTGCCCCTATTTTTGACAAATCATTTTTAACATCCACTACTGTTGCCCCCTATTTCAAAATATCAATGTTTACATTAAACACTCTACCATTAACAGTCACATCAAAATACCTCGACGGTACAAGTGTTTCTTTTATTTTATTTAAAACTTCTTCCTTTTCTTTCAACAATTGATGGGCTTCTTCAACACTGATAGCCCTGAACTTTATCCTATCTCCCGGTTTTAACTGGGCAAGTTTAGATAGGTCAATGGAAATTACTGTGGCGATTTTTGCATAGCCGCCAGTGGTCTGGGCATCTTTGAGCATTATTATGGGCTTCCCATTGCCCGGTATCTGTACTGCTCCGGGCATGATACCGTCAGTAATTATGTCATGCTTTTCTTTCGCCTTTATTGCAGGACCATCAAGTCTGTAGCCCATCCTATCGGAGTCTTTTGTGATAGTATAGGTGGAATTCAAGAAAAGTTCAATGACCTCCCTGGAAAAATAATCGTGTTGAGGGCCCGGAACTATCCGTATTTCTTCTTCAGCAGAATAATGGGGAATATATTTTTCGTTTACTTTAAAAAAATGTGTAAAAAGTGTATGCCGCTTCAGCGATAATACATCCCCTTTTTCCAGCCGCCTCCCCTTTATGCCCCCAATGCTGCCCCTGGTATATGTAGAGACGCTCCCCATAACCACGTCACCATCAAATCCGCCCGAAACAGCCATGTACGCCCTGCAACCCGTTTTCACTGGAGCAAAAGAGAGGGTTTCACCCTTCCTCACAGGAAACGACGACCAACAGGGCCTTTCCACGCCATTTACCAGGGGATTTATCCATGCACCCGTTATCGCCACCGCCGTGTCCTGCAGGACTTCGAGGCTAGGACCCATGAGGGTTATTTCCAGAACCGGGGCATTTTCGACATTTCCCACCAGTATGTTGGCCACCCGGAAGGCAAACTCATCCATGGCACCGGAAACCGGCACTCCCTGGCTTTCATATCCGAACCTGCCCATGTCCTGTACGCTCGTAAAAAGTCCGGGATTTATAACTTTAAAACATTCCATTTTCATCCCCTCTACCCGTCATAATTATAGGTTTTCACTTCATAGGCGTTTCTGTTGACTTGCTGCTCTATCTCATGAAATTCATCTGGAGTTATCCTCACAAACTTTATGTAATTGCCGGCTTCCAGTAAAATGGGTTTTTCCCTGTGAGGGTCATAAAGTTTAACCGGCGTCTTACCTATGAGTCTCCACCCCCCGGGGCTCGTGACAGGATATATACCGGTCTGACTACCCGCAATCCCCACCGAACCTGCCGGAATCTCAGTCCTGGGTTTTTCGAGGCGGGGTGTGGCTATTTTTTCCGACATGCCTCCAAGATATGCAAAACCCATGGTAAAGCCGAGCATATAGATCCTGTAGGCGCTCCCGGTATGGATTTTTATTACTTCTTCCGGAGTCATATTGTGATATTCCGCCACAAATTCAAGGTCCGGCCCAAAATCGCCGCCATAGGCTACCGGAATCTCGATGACCTTTGGTTTGAATTCCTCCACGCTAGTGGACATGTCACTTTTGGCTATCAATGCTGTCAGGTCATCGACCGTAAGTTTGAGTGGCTCGTATTTTATGAGAAGAGACCGATACGTAGGAATAATTGATGTAATACCTGTAACATCCTGTCTTTTCAGGGCGCTATAAAGGTTCAGCACCCTCTTATTGCATTCCTCGGATATCTCGTTCCCGTATTCCACCACTACGGCTTTGTCCCCGGCCGGCAGAATTCTCGGTATTTTATACATTCACCAACACTCCTCAAACAATTTACATCGAGTCTGTCGACATAATCCTACCTTCAGTGTATAGCGCCATAAAAAATTATAAGAAACTGGCCATTGGAGCAATTTTTACGCCATTTTCCTCCAGGACTTTTCTTAATCTTAGTGCAAATTCTACAGCCTGTGGGTTGTCTCCATGGACGCATATGGTGTCGGCCCTGACTTTTATATGGCTGCCATCCACCGCCTCCACCATACCCTCTTTTACCATTCTCAATACTCTCCTGCAGGCAAGGTCTTCGTCATGTATCATGGCATTGGGCAACTTTCTGGAAACCAGTGTCCCGTCGGGGTTGACATTCCTGTCGGCAAACACCTCGCAGGCAAACTTTAACCCCGCTTTCTCGGCCGCTTTCTGCATGGCGGTATTTGCCATAGCCACACATATGAGATTCTTATCCACCGAAGCTATAGCTTGAGCAATGGCATCGGCCAGCTTCTCGTCTGCGGCGGCCATGTTGTACAGAGCGCCGTGGGCTTTCACATGCTGCAATTTCATTCCATGACTTTCCGCAAAGGCTTTCAATGCGCCTATTTGATATATTATGTAGCTTTTTATGTCCGATAGGGAAATGTCCATGTTCCTCCTGCCGAAACCCATGAGGTCTGGAAAACCGGGATGCGCTCCGACAGCCGCGCCGTTTTTTTCGCATAATCCCACAGTCCTTTCCATCACCACCGGGTCTCCCGCATGAAACCCGCAGGCTATGTTTGCGGATGAAACGTATTTTACAATTTCATCATCCATGCCTATCCGGTACGCTCCAAAGCTTTCCCCTATATCGCTGTTCAAATCCACGACTGCCATATTATTACCTCCGTTTTAAAAATTTATAACTAAAATTTTACCATATTTTTTTGCAATTTTTATGCCATAAAACAGAGTCTGACTGGAAGCCTTTATTGGTTTCACTGATAGAATTGCCCCGAAAAATTTTATCTATACTTCTGTGCGATTTCGCACGTATAATATTACCTCTTCACTTTGCATCTCGCAAGGTGTATTATAATGCGTAGGAAAGCAAAGATATTCTTTATTATATGGCTTTCCGTAACGCATTTCAAAAAAGCTACCGCTATTATTGCTTATAATAAAAGCTTTTTTATTTTCTTAAAAAGCGCCGGGAGGATTTTTATGAATCAATCTGTGCTGTTCATGCTTTTCTTTCTTGTTTATACTTTTTTAATGATATATTCGGGAAGAAGCGGTTTTTACGACACATACAATGTAAGAGATTTCTTTGTGGCCGGCAATTCCCTGGGGGTTTTCCTGAGCACCGCCACTTTTGTGGCCACATGGTTCAGTGCAGCTTCGTTTCTCGGCCTCGGAAGCTCCCTGTATATTTACGGCGTGTCATCAATAATTTACAGTATATTGCAGTGGTTTGCCGGAGCGATTTTTCTCTTTTTTCTTGCTTCCCGCATAAAGGATTATGACATTCTGACTTTTTCGGAGTTTTTCTATGTCAGGTTTAACTCCAGATTGATGCAGTTTTCAGTGGCATTTTTGATGATAGTATCCTATATCCTATATATAACCATGCAGATAAAAGGCTTCGGCCTGGTGACGGAAATGTTGCTGAACATCCCCTACGATGCTGCCATCCTTCTGGTGTATCTTTATATCCTCTATACCACCTTCGGCGGCCTGTATTCCGTTGTAAAAACCGATGCCGTAAATACGTTCATCATAGTTGCGGCTTCAATATCTTTCGGCCTTTTTATCATCCGGGCAAATCACGGTGTTGCAAACATCATTGCCGGTGCGGCAAATATTAATACTTTGCCCGTGTCGGGATGGGAAACCCCCACCCCCAGGGGCGGCCTTCTGGATATCTCCTGCGGCGGGCTGCAGCCTCCAATATACCTTTTTACCTCCTTTTTCGGCTGGGGCCTGGGCCTGGCCGCAAATCCTCAATACGCCATAAGAATGATATCGGCAAGGGATAAATCCGTGGCAAGAAAAATGGTCATATTTTCCATAGCCGTTCTTTCGGTAGTATATGCCTTTATTATCGCGGGTTCCATCGGTCTCAGAGTTTTGATTCCCACCGCCCCACATATAAACAATATAGACGAGATAATTCCATCGCTCTTTTCCGGCATTGCCCCCGGCTATTCCGTTGGGATTATATTAATAGGAATCATAGCGGCGTCGGTCTCCACTGCCAATTCCGAGCTCCTGCTTATTGCCAACAGTTTTACAAACGACATATTCAAAAATTTGTATTTCGGACAACTGGATGACGACAGAATGTTATTTTTAAACCGTGTGGTCATAGCCGCAGCCGGCACCGTATCCCTGATCCTTTCCTTTAACCCGCCGATTAAGGTAATAGAATTCGGCGGAAACATCTGGGGAGTTTTCGCCAGTTCGACCTTTATCCCCCTTTATGCCGGGGTATTCATGAAAAAAGCATCCGGACATGCTGTGGAAGCCGCTTTTTTCGCCGGGCTGACATCATATTTGCTCTTTCTTGCGACCATACCTTACCTCGCAAATTCGACGCCGAACAATATCCATCCGGGCCTGTTTGCCTTTGCGGTATCCGGCCTGGCGTTCATTATAGCGCAAAGGAGGTCAAATGATGCGAAGCATTGAACTTAAAATTCTCGTGCCCTTTCTTGCCATCATCATTATATCGCTGGGCGTGGTCGGAAGCGTATCATATTACGGTTCCTATAAAATATTTGAATCGTTAATCAAACAGCCATTTTACGCAAATACCGGTATAAATGCTGATTATATCTCAAACCAGCTTCTGGAACTTCAAAAGTACACAATTCTTGTGGCAATAATAGCCATAATCGCTGCCGCACAGCTCACCATCTTTTTTTCATACAGTCTCGCAAGGCCTATAAAAAAGCTGGCTGCGGCATGCGATGAGGTGTCAAAGGGAAATTTTAATATAACCCTCGATTACTCTCGAAAAGATGAGATAGGGATATTGAAAGATGCATTTATTCGAATGACCGCAAAGCTACAAGAGCATATTGCAAAGGTCCTGGAGATAACTTCCCTCAACCAAAAAATCATAGATGGGGTAAATTACGGGATAGTAGTGTTCACTAGGGGCCGGAAAAAACTCCTGGTAAATCGTCTGGCTTCTCATGAATTCAATAACTATCCTATAATAAGAGAATTTGTCGAAAACTTAATACAGGATTTCCTGTCAGGAAAAGCCCCCATATCATCCAGTTCAACAATGATAAATGATAAAAATGGGTCTTCAAAATTCGTGGAATACGACATCCAGCCCTCCGAGGATAACTTCATCTTATGCTTTTCGGATATTACCGAAAAAGAGCGGTTCAAGC
Organism: Biomaibacter acetigenes; assembly: GCF_003691585.1. GTDB lineage: Bacteria > Bacillota > Thermosediminibacteria > Thermosediminibacterales > Tepidanaerobacteraceae > Biomaibacter > Biomaibacter acetigenes. The sequence continues at coordinate 3,116,476 of NZ_CP033169.1, forward strand.
AAAAAATGGAATATATCAACAGGCTTACATCGATAGGGGAAATGTCTGCGGCTCTTGCTCACGAAATAAGAAACCCTCTCCAGGGCATTAAATCCTGTCTTCAGGTGCTGGAAACCAGGTTTTTAAGTGCCGATGATACTTCTACCGCCCTTTTGAACCTTATATACGGGGAAATAAAACGCATAAACAACATCATTTCAGATTTGTTAAATTATGCAAGACCATCTGAACCAAAACCAGAATATATAAACCTCAGACAAGAAATAGAGGATGTCCTGCCGCTGCTTGCTCATTTATACAATAAAAAACACATTTCCATAAAGATTGACATAACTCCAGACTGTAACAACATTTTCATAGATAAATCCCACTTCAAACAAATCCTTATAAACCTGTTGTCAAATTCTATCCATGCAAGTCAAGAAAATACTGAAATTGTAATCTTCACCACCAAAAATAAGGATGAGATAGTATTAAGCATCAGGGACCAGGGAAAGGGAATTCCGGAGGAATACCTGGAAAAGGTGTTTATTCCCTTTTTCACCACCGAGGAAAATGGAACCGGCCTTGGACTCTCAGTAGTCCAGAGCCTTGTACTAAAAAATCACGGCCACATATGGATTCAGAGCAAAAGCGGCATCGGGACCACCATCAACTTTGCTTTTCCGTTCGATTTCGCACATTTCGTGCGCTATTACGATAAAGCCATTACTTGAATAGATTTTAAATGTACTTCATAACCAACTTTCATAATAGAAAGCCTCTCACCGAGAGGCTTTTTTATTTGGAATAAAATTTGCATATAAAATCGTAATCAAAAAACAATAAGGGGTGAGTATATGACAACTTTAAAAACAAAGGAGGAGTTGAATTTGGAAAAAAAGCCGTATTCATTAAGTATGCTGGTAGGTGCAGCTTTTCTCATGGCCACATCGGCCATAGGCCCGGGTTTTTTAACACAGACCGCCGTGTTTACTCAGAAATATCTGGCCAGCTTTAGTGCAATAATACTCATCACAATTATAGTAGACATTATAGTCCAGATAAACATATGGCGCATTATTGTGGCTGCGGGCAAGCGCGGTCAGGAAATAGCAAATGATGTCCTGCCGGGCCTCGGCTATTTCATATCGCTCATTGTCATGATAGGGGGAATTGCTTTCAATATAGGAAATATTGCCGGAACCGGCATGGGCTTGAATACCCTTTTCGGTATTGACGCCCGCGTAGGTGCCGCCATTTCCGGCATCATCTGCATACTAATATTCTTATCGAAAGAAATCGGAAACGCCATGGACAGGTTCGCCCAGATCCTGGGCGTTTTGATGATCCTGCTGGCCGTTTATGTGGCCGCGGCAGCGCACCCTCCACTGGCTCAGGCGGCAGTTCAGACCTTTGCCCCGAGCAAATTTGAATTTCTGCCCATGATAACGCTCATAGGTGGATCGGTGGGCGGGTACATCACATTTGCCGGGGGTCACAGGCTGATCGAAGGCAATATGAAAGGCGGCGCAGCGGTGGGAGAAGCCACCAAAAGCGCCACTCTGGGAATTCTGGTGGCGGGCATAATGAGATACGCACTCTTTTTTGGCGCTCTGGGAATAGCCTTGAAGGGTATTAAATTTGATCCGGTAAATCCGGCCGCAACACCCTTTTTAAATGTGGCAGGCACGGTGGGTTACAAGATTTTTGGCCTGGTGCTCTGGTCGGCTGCCGCCACCTCCGTCGTTGGCTGTTCTTTCACTTCCCTTTCTTTTATAAAAACCTTTTTCAAACCGGTAGAAGAACACTTTTCTAAATTCATTATAGGTTTTATAGTCTTTTGTACACTGTTCTTTATACTGGTAGGAAAACCTGTAACCCTCTTGATACTAGCAGGAGCCATAAACGGTTTAATCCTCCCGCTCACTCTGGGTTCCATGCTCCTGGCCTGCAGGAATAAAAAGATAGTGGGTGATTATCATCATCCAACACTGTTAATCGTCCTTGGTATACTGGTCTTCATACTGACGCTGTATGGCGGAATCAGTTCGTTATCAGGTATCAATCAGCTCTTCAAATAGTTAAAAGTCTGGTGAAATTAAACTGGATAATTCGTAAATGGGCTGACCTAAAATCATATTAGGTCAGCCTATTTTTTCACATGTATTTTTAAAGAAAAGAAAAAGAGGGCCTTCCTCATAGAACATCCATTTTATAGCGTCTGTACTAATAATCACAAAATCTTGTAAAAAAGGATATAAGCTTTTTTCGTCGAATTATGATACTAAGGTGATTTTTATGAGCTATAAAATTCTCATAATAGATGATGAGTCTACCATATGCAGCGCATTAAAGCTATCTCTGGAAATTGCAGGTTATAAGGTCAATATAGACTTTTCGGCAAAAGAAGGGCTTTCCCGACTTCGAACCTTTTTACCAGATGTAGTGGTGCTTGACCTCCGCCTTCCCGATATGGATGGTCTTGCCGTTCTTTCAGAAATAAAAGAATTCGATGAAAGCATCATAGTTATTATGATAACGGCTTTCGGGGAGACAAAAACAGCGGTGGAAGCCGTAAAGAGGGGTGCTGTAGACTATCTGGTAAAGCCTTTTGACACAAATGAACTTGAAATTTCAATAAAAAGGGCTTTAAAAGAGAGGTCCCTAAAACATGAAAACGAAATCCTCAGGCAAAGAAGTGAGAAAAGCGAATTTATAACAAAAGATCCCTCTATGCTTGATATTCTTGCAAGACTTGACTCTATAGCTAGAGTAGACTCCAGCGTCCTCATTATCGGTGAAACAGGAACCGGCAAGGAACTCATCGCCGGTTTGATTCACAAAAAAAGTTCCAGGGCATCGGAACCATTTATCACCTTAAATTGCAGCGCTATACCATCCAACCTCTTTGAAAGCGAGCTTTTCGGTCATGAAAAAAATGCGTTCACCGGAGCGTCCGCAAGAAAAAAGGGGCTTCTGGAGCTGGCCGATAAGGGAACTTTTTTTCTTGACGAAATTGGCGAACTGCCTCCCGATCTCCAGGCGAAGCTGTTGAGATTCCTTGAGGATAGATCAATTCGACGCGTTGGAGGCCTTGTCAACATCCCCCTGGATGTCAGAATAATAGCCGCCACCAACAAAAATCTCAAGGAAGAAATAGAAAAAAACAACTTCCGGAGCGACCTTTACTACAGGCTGAATGTGGTCCAAGTAAAAATACCTCCCTTAAGGGAAAGGCCGGACGATATTCCACTGCTGCTGGATTATTACAGGCGGGTATATAACCGTCATTTTAACAAAAATATCTGCGGATTTTCCGAAAAGGCCCTCAAGCTGCTCACAAATTACTCTTGGCCCGGCAATGTCCGGGAGCTTAAGAATATAGTGGAAAGGGCTTTTATTCTGGCCAGGGGTTTAAGGATAACAGAAAGAGAATTGCCCCAGGAATTGACTAAAGGAAAATATATAACACCTCAGATTCCCGATGAAATAGAAAGGTTCATTCCATTGGAAGAACTCGAAAAACAGTATATTGCCACAGCTCTTGACGCAACTCACTGGAATATATCAAAAGCCGCAGAACTGCTGGGGATTAGCCGATTTGCACTGCAGCGCCGGATAAAAAAATATTTTGAGAAATCCCTTTAATTCCACAAAAAACCATTCCGCCAGATTAAAAAAGGGCCCTTTTTGGTGTTTTTCAGACTTAATAAAACACTCGGGGTAAATCCCGAGTGTTAGGAATAAAGATTTTCTTATTTTACTTCTACAGTGGCGCCGACTTCGGTGAGCTTTGCTTTTATCTGCTCTGCCTCTTCCTTGCTGACCTTTTCCTTCACAGGCTTCGGAGCGCCGTCTACCAGGTCTTTGGCTTCCTTGAGGCCAAGGCCTGTAATTTCTCTTACGACCTTGATAACCTTGATCTTTTCTGCACCGGCAGCGGCCAGAATCACGTCAAATTCGGTCTGCTCGGGTGCGGCTTCGGCAGGAGCAGCACCGGCGGCCGGTCCCGCAGCTACGGCCACAGGAGCTGCGGCGGTAACTCCGAATTTATCCTGAAGTTCCTTTACCAGATCGGCCAGTTCAAGTACTGTCATGTTCTCAATAGCGGAAATGATTTCTTCTTTTGTCATTTAAAAATTCCTCCTCATATTTTCTCATTTTGTTTCATTTTTGGTCGGGCAGCTATACCGCCCGCAACAGATATGTCATGACGCTTTTTTGTCCTGTATAGCCTGCAGGGTGTATACCAGATTGCGCAGCGGACCCTGCAGCACGCTCACAATGCCGTAAAGAGGCGCCTGGATGGAACCTACCGCTTTTGCCAGCAGTTCCTCCCTCGGCGGCATCTTGGCCAGGCTTTCCACCATATCCTTGTCGCCGACTTTACCCTCTACCAAACCGGCCTTGATTTCAAGTTCCTTGTGGGTCTTGGCAAAGTCTACGATAACCTTTGCCGGCGCTACCGGATCTGCATAGCTGAAAGCCACAGCCGTGGGGCCTTCCAGGAATTCATCCAAATTATAATCAAAATCTTTTATGGCTATGCGGGTTAGAGTATTCTTTACAACTTTGAATTCCACACCCTGCTCCCGGAGCTTTTTACGCAGCTCCGTAATATCGGCTACATTCAAGCCCCTGTAATCTGTCAAAATGGCAGCTTTGGAACGGCTGAACTTATCCCTTAATTCTTCTACAGCCTTAACTTTTTCCGGTTTTACAGCCACTATTTCACCTCCCTTGAATCCAAATAAATGACAGGACCTCCCTGCAGTTTTACAGAAAGGTCCTGTTCTCAGCATTTTCAAGACACCAGTTTTAAGTCCATAAGCTCTTGCTTCGGCTAAAAACCTTACTTACCTTTCCGCCTCGGCAGGATATTAAGCCATCAGGCACCTGCTGTCTGCAGCGAATGTGTGTATGAAATTAAGCAAAATTTATTTTGTCTCCACCAGTTTTGCTGGATTTATCTTGATTCCCGGTCCCATGGTGCTGGATATAACCACGCTCTTTATATACTGGCCTTTGGCCGCAGCGGGCTTTGCCTTTATAATAGCCTCCATGAGGGTTCTGAAGTTATCCAGCAGTTTTTCGGGGCCGAAAGATTTTTTTCCTATGGGAGCATGAACAATACTTGTTTTATCAACCCTGTATTCGATCTTTCCGGCTTTTATTTCTTTGACTGCTTTGCCCACATCAAAGGTAACCGTGCCTGCCTTGGGGTTTGGCATGAGGCCTTTGGGACCCAGCACTCTTCCCAACTTACCTACGGCACCCATCATATCGGGAGTGGCCACAGCTACATCAAAATCCAGGAAACCGCCTTCTATTTTGGCAATCAAATCTTCGGCGCCTACGTAATCGGCTCCGGCTTCCTCGGCCTCCTTCGCTTTGTCGGCTTTGGCGAACACCAGCACCCTTACCGTTTTACCTGTGCCGTGAGGAAGGGTCACAACGCCCCTGACCTGCTGGTCTGCATGTCTGGGGTCAACACCAAGGCGCACCGAAACTTCTATGGTTTCGTCGAATTTTTTGGTGGCTGTTTTTTCTACCAATTCTATGGCTTCTTTGGGATCATAAAGTTTAGTCCTGTCTACAAGCTTCGCAGCTTCAAGATAACTTTTACCATGTTTTGGCATAATATTTTACCTCCTTGTGGTTTTAGCGGAAAAATCCTCCCACTTTTTAAAAACTTATTCTACTGTAATGCCCATGCTGCGGGCAGTACCTTCAATCATCCTCATGGCGGCTTCCAGGCTGTTGGCATTTAAATCCGCCATTTTAAGCTCGGCTATTTCCTTTATATCCTTTTTGGTAACTTTTGCTACCTTGTTTTTGTTGGGCTCACCGGAACCCTTTTCAATACCTGCAGCCTTTTTCAAGAGCACGGCTGCCGGCGGCGTCTTCAGCACAAAAGTAAAGGACCTGTCCTGATAAACGGTCAGTTCTACGGGAATGATAAGCCCTGCCTGAGAAGCGGTCTTTTCATTGAATTCCTTACAGAAATTCATTATATTTATCCCTGTGGGACCCAGAGCGGGACCTACGGGAGGAGCTGGCGTCGCCTTGCCGGCCGGTATCTGCAGCTTTACCATAGAAATAACTTTTTTAGCCATTTTTACACCTCCTGTAACTTCTTAATGTTATAACTTTTCTATTTGGTTGAATTCAAGTTCAATGGGTGTTTCCCTGCCAAACATAGATATCAAAACCTTCACCTTTTGCCTCTCGGGATTGACTTCTACCACCTTGCCGGCAAAGTTTTCGAAAGGCCCTGATGTAACCTTGACATTCTGGTTTACGGCAATATCTATCTTTGGCTTCGGTTCCTCTATGCCCATCTGCTTTAATATGTTCCTTGCTTCCGATTCCTGAAGGGGGATGGGTTTGGTTCCTGCCCCGACAAAGCCTGTTACTCCCGGCGTGTTTCTTACCACATACCAGGAATCATCGGTAACAATCATCTCTACCAGGACATAACCCGGAAACACCTTGCGCTGAGTAACTTTTTTCTTTCCATTTTTGATTTCCAGCTCTTCTTCCATGGGGACCAGGACCCTGAATATCTTGTCCTGCATTCCCATGGACTCCACTCTCTTTTCCAGGTTAGCCTTTACTTTATTTTCATATCCGGAATACGTATGGACTACATACCAGTTTTTCGATGACATACTTCTTCTCGAGATTCGAAGTTCGAAGCTTAGAGGTTCGAATCAGAAGAAATTTTGCCGGGCAAAATTTCAACTTAATCGAATTTCGAACGTCGAACTTCGAAACAACCTCCTTTATCGGAGAATTAATGATAGCAACTTATAAAGGATAGTATCAGCAATCCATATAATGCCGCTGACAATTACAACCGATACCAGAACCACAATAGTATATGTGGTAAGGTCATTTTTCGTGGGCCATGTAACTTTCTTGAGTTCGGACCTTACTTCTCTGAAAAACTTCTCGGTTTTTTTAATAAAGCTCTCTCCTGCAGCTACCATGTAAACCTCACATCCCCCTAAAGCTTATTTTGTCTCTTTGTGCAGTGTATGTTTTCCACAGTGTTTGCAGTATTTGTTCATTTCCAGACGGTCAGGGTCATTTTTCTTGTTCTTCTGGGTGAAATAGTTCCTCTGCTTGCATTCTGTACATGCCAACACTATATTGACCCTCATGTGCACACCTCCATACTTAATCTTCTATAAGTGCAAGGATTTTTCCTTTATAGTCACTTAAATCAATTTATCATAATTCCTGTTTATTGTCAATAAAGAGCATAAATTTAAGGGGAATCTTTCGATTCCCCTTCTTTTCACTATTTATCGATAATCTCCGTAACAACACCGGCTCCTACTGTCCTGCCGCCTTCCCTGATGGCAAACCTCAGGCCTTCCTCTATGGCTATGGGTGAAATCAACTGGATGTCCATGACTATGTTGTCTCCGGGCATTACCATCTCGGTGCCTTCAGGCAGGGTGATGACTCCGGTGACGTCGGTGGTCCTGAAGTAGAACTGGGGCCTGTAGCCGTTGAAGAAGGGTGTGTGCCTGCCGCCTTCTTCTTTCTTTAAGACGTATACCTGCCCTTTGAAGTGGGTGTGGGGATGGATGCTGCCGGGCTTGGATATGACCATGCCTCTTTCCACTTCGTCTCTGTCTATGCCGCGGAGCAGGGCTCCAATGTTGTCTCCCGCCACTGCTGAATCCAGTAGTTTCCTGAACATTTCTACGCCGGTGACTACGGTCTTTTTCTTTTCGGGGGCAAGACCTACTATTTCTACTTCGTCTCCTACTTTGAGTGTCCCTCTCTCTACTCTGCCGGTTACTACGGTGCCGCGGCCGGTGATGGTGAATACGTCTTCTATGGGCATGAGGAACGGTTTTTCTGTGTCACGTTCGGGAGTGGGAATGTAGCTGTCTACTGCGTCCATGAGGTTCCATATCTTGCCGCACCATTCGCATTCCCTCTTGCCGCAGCCGCATTCCAGTGCTTTTAATGCGGAGCCGGGCACGATGGGTATGTCGTCTCCCGGAAATTCGTAGGATGACAGAAGTTCTCTTATTTCCATTTCTACCAGTTCCAGGAGTTCTGGGTCATCTACCATGTCTATTTTGTTTAAAAATACTACGATGTAGGGCACGCCTACCTGTCTTGCCAGAAGGATGTGTTCTCTTGTCTGGGGCATGGGGCCGTCGGCGGCGGATACTACCAGTATGGCTCCGTCCATCTGGGCGGCTCCTGTTATCATGTTCTTTACGTAGTCGGCGTGGCCCGGGCAGTCTACGTGGGCGTAGTGCCTCTTTTCGGTCTGGTATTCTACGTGGGCTGTGGCTATGGTGATTCCGCGCTCCCTTTCTTCGGGGGCTTTGTCTATCTGGTCAAAGGGTACGAAGTCCGATAGCCCGCTGTTGGCCAGCACTTTTGTGATGGCTGCTGTGAGGGTGGTTTTGCCATGGTCTACGTGACCTATGGTTCCAATGTTTACATGGGGTTTTGTCCTTTCATATTTTTGCTTTGCCATTTTTATCCTCCTTGATATGTAAAAATATAAAACGTAATAACTCGTCCATATTATAACCAAATAAAATAAAATTTTCAAATATCTCTGCTTTAAAAATGGAGCCCACGACCGGGATTGAACCGGTGACCTCCGCCTTACCAAGGCGACGCTCTGCCAACTGAGCTACGTGGGCACTGGTGGCGGGGGCTGGATTTGAACCAGCGGCCTCCGGGTTATGAGCCCGACGAGCTACCAGACTGCTCCACCCCGCGTTGTTATGAAGTGTGATGTGTGAGGTTTGAGGTGTGACTAAGTAAATTTGCCGAAGGCAAATTTTTCACTTCCCACTACGCACATCTCACTTCGAACTTCTCAATGGAGCGGGAAACGGGATTCGAACCCGCGACATTCAGCTTGGAAGGCTGACGCTCTAGCCAGCTGAGCTATTCCCGCACATTGTGAGGTGTGATGTGGGAGGTTGGAGGTGTGATTCGCTGGAATTTACCGGAACCAAATTCTTTCTAATCCCACATCTCACACCGCACTTCTCACATCTCATTAGTTGGTGGAGAGAGGTGGATTCGAACCACCGAAGGCATCGCCAGCAGATTTACAGTCTGCCCCCTTTGGCCAGCTCGGGAATCTCTCCACACCTTTTATATTATAAAGGGAAAAAAGGCTTTGGTCAATAGCAAATTATGTTTTTATATCAATTTACTTCTCTTACCTCCAGATATTTCTCAAGTTTTCTCTTTACCCTCTGCAGGGCGTTGTCTATGGATTTGACATGCCTTTTCAGGTCTTTTGCAATCTCTTGATAGGATTTGCCGCCGAGGTAAGACATCAAAACCTGCCACTCAAGCTTGCTCAGGATTTGCCCCATCTTGCCTTCGATATCCTCAAACTCCTCCCTGCTTATGATGAGCTCTTCGGGGTCCGAAATCTTGACTCCAGAAAGAATATCCAGCAGCGTTCTGTCGGAATCTTCGTCATATATGGGTTTATTCAAAGAAACATACGAATTTAATGGAATGTGCTTTTGACGGGTCGCGGTCTTTATGGCCGTTATTATCTGTCTGGTAATACACAATTCCGCAAAGGCCCTGAATGAGGAAAGTTTCTCGGGGTTAAAATCCCTTATTGCCTTGTACAGTCCTATCATGCCCTCCTGAATTATGTCTTCCCTGTCCGCACCAATCAAAAAATAAGACCTGGCTTTAGATTTTACAAAATTCTTATACTTGTTGATAAGATATTCCAGCGCTTCATGACTGCCATTAATGGCTTCACATACCACCTCTTCGTCCAGCATGTCTTCGAAGCATGCAAAATCCTCTTTCGGAAGCCCGACATTCAATACAATCGCCCCCATATAATATTAAAAACCAACAAGAGCTCTTCACTAATTATATCTCATTATGCATTCCTCCGCCTACCCCATAGGAATACCCTTGAAAAGGAGGTGTGTCCCCTAACCTATTATAGCTCATTATGCAAAATGTAGTCAAGCTTGTGGTATTGCGATATTACCCATTCTGCCTCATGTTTTTCTCTATAATTTCCCATATCCTGGGATCCACCCGGTCGCCAATGGTCTGTTTCTCGTTTTTGTCTTTTTTCTCCCTGGCCCGCCGTTTGTCGACAATATCCTTTACTTCTCTATACAAATCCCTGGCAGAGATGCGTATAGCACCCCGACCCATGACTATCTGTTGTTCAATCCAATCGGAGGTGGCCACCCTGACTTTTTCCTGCCGGCCCAGGAGATCTGCCATTTTCTCTATATAATGGTCTGCCGTTTCCCCCTCCTTTGTAAAAACCACCTGTACTCCATTTTTTACATATTGTACACGCCGGCTTTTTTCAACCTGGTGGGCATCAAACACCACTATGACCTCAACACCCGTATGTCCGGCATAATCGGCCATTATATCCAGAAGCTTTTCCCTGGCGGCTTCGAGGCTGGTATTTTTTGCTTCGTCGAGTTCCGGCCACGCATTGATGATGTTATAACCATCAACCAGGAGGTATTCTTCATGATTTCCCGGCATTTTTTGATAACCTCTGTCTTATGATGTCATATCCCAGTATAGACGCGGCTACAGCGGCATTCAGCGAACCGATATGGCCTTTCATGGGTATGCGGATAAGCATATCACACTTTTCCCGGATGAGTCTGCCCAGACCTTTATCCTCGCCGCCAATAACAAGAGCAATGGGCCCCGTCAAATCAACATCAAAGCAGTCTCTACCCTCCGCATCGGCACCCATCACCCACAGACCCTTGTTTTTCAGGTCTTCAAGGGTAGAAGCGATATTAGTTACCCGTGCAATTTTCATGTATTCGGCTGCTCCTGCCGATACTTTAACCACGGAAGGGGTTATCCCGCAGGCCCTGTTTTTAGATATAATTATTCCATGGACCCCAAAGCAGTCAGCCGTGCGGATGATGCTGCCAAAGTTCTGAGGGTCAGTAAGCTCATTTAAAACCATTATAAAAGGGTCTTCCTTTAAACTGTCAGCATGATTTAAAATATCATCCACTTCCACATATTCTCTCGGCGAAACAGCGGCGCATATTCCCTGATGGCCTGAAGTCCTCACCATGGCATAAAAGGCATCAGCATCAACCTCCTGAAGCGGAATGCCCTTTTCCCTGGCCAGTTCCATTATCCTGAAAATGACGCCGTGTCGTTCCCCCTTTTTTAAATAAATTTTATATATGGGCCTTCCTGCAAGGATGGCTTCCATTACGGCATTGCGGCCCTCAATCTGATCTTTTCGAATATGGATCACTCCTTGAAATTTTTCATCACCTGCTATTAAACTTATGTTATAATCATAAAAAGAGTTTGTACCAATAATATTTTAATTTTCCAAAAAAGTCAAGGAGGTTCTCTATGAAAGTAACTATTTTGACTCATACACCCGAACCGGAAAAAACCGTGGCGGCCGCTGCCCGCCTGTGTTATTCCAATATCAGCGCATCTGAAATTATGGAAAATCTTTCCGAAGAAAAAGCATCTTCTTTTATCAAAAAATTGATGGATATGGGGCACATGTCTCCCACAGAACATGTAAGTTTTACCTTCGCTGTGGACGGAGTGAGCCGAACACTGCTCGCCCAGCTTACCCGCCACCGCATAGCCTCGTATTCGGTGCAAAGCCTCAGATATAACAACCCCTTCAAGAGCGAAATAGCCGACCCCCGGGAAGAGGAAGAAAATGAATCCCGCCATCTGGCATACCTTGAAGGTCTTGCTTTTGCCTGGAACTCCTGCGGTCAAAAAAGCAGATTCTTTACGGAGTCGATGGAAAAGCACAATATAAAGGGACTTTCCCTCGAAAAAATCTCTAAAAACCTTCTTTCACCATATTTCCGTGGAATATTTGACGGCGCAGGAATTCTAGAAGAAGGTCCGGATTTATCAATAGCCTTCCCCAGAAATTTTGATGCCGTTTTAAACAAGTCCTCTTTTAATATTACTCCCGAAGCAGAAAAAATATTAATAAAAAATGAAGATGCGGTAAATTTTTGCCTTTTTATATATGAAAATCTGGATTTTGCCTCTCAAAACTTCTGTCGAGAAAAATTAACAGCTCTTTGTCAAAAATCCCGGGATTTTTATAAAGCCTTTCTTAAAGCAGCAGAAAGTTACATCGACGGCCGCTACTACTCCACCCTCCCTGAAAGCATTGCAAAAAATCCTGAAGCAGTCCTTACATACATAAATGGGCTGGAATCCTGCAAGAAAAATTATCTGGAGCTTGTTAAAATGGGTGTAGAGCAGGAAGATGCCAGGTATATCCTGCCCATGGGCACCCAGACCAGGCTGGTGATGACCATGAATGTACGGAGCCTCTATAATTTCTTTCACCTGCGCTGCTGCAGGAGAGCCCAGAGCGAGATAAGGCACCTGGCGAATCTCATGCTGGCGGAAGTTAAAAAAATAGCCCCCGGCCTTTTTGAAAAGGCGGGAGCTCCCTGTGAAGCCACGGGCTTCTGCCCGGAGGGTAAATTTAGCTGCGGAAGGTATCCCGCTCAGCGGCCGGAGGCCAGAGGTCAGAGGTGAGAGGTCGGGCATAAACTGAGGCCGCAAGTCGGAAATCGGAGATCATATCGCCAGGCCGGAAGTCACAAGTGGGAATTCAACGAATTTAAGATTGGTTGTGGTGTAAAAACACGTCGATGGTGGTTCGTGACGGCCAAAGGCACCGTAGAGTGAAGCCAAAGACGTTCTTAAGCTCGAAACGAGTGGAACAGGGCCGGCATGCACATTCGGAAGCCGGATATTGGAGGTCAGATTAAGTTGGATTTGCCGAAAAGGCAAATCCTTCAATTCCGACTTCCGACTTCTGGCCTCCGACCTCTGAAAGGATCAGGTGCCAGGCCGTCACAACCACCGAAAGCGACTTTTTACGCCAGAATCAAGATTTGTAAATCCCTACTTAATCTGTTATCCGGCCTCCGGCATCTGATATGGGGGAAGACAAAAGTTTGAACGATGCCATCAGTATCTTATTGAGCCTTTCATTCTGACCTGTCAGGTACAGGTACCCCAGCAGAGCCTCGAATCCGGTACTGTAGTGATAATCCATGATATCCGCATTTTTCGGCACCGTGTTCACTTTTGTATTGCGGGCAACTCTCACGATATTTTTCTCTATGTCGGTAAGATACCCCTCTATCTTTCTCAATATATCTGCCTGAGCCGAGGCTTTCACAAACTTTATGGAATCCCGGTGGAGATCCCTCACCTTCTTGCCGCTGCCCACCAGCATAGTCCTCACAAACAGGTTGAATACTGCATCCCCCACAAAGGCCAGCGCCAGCGAGGAGAGAGAAGCCGCATCGACAGGCTTGCTTCCGGGTATTTCACCATCATTATTCATCTTCAGTTCACTCCACTTAATTTCTATTTTTGTGTGATGAATGGTGTGAGTCAGGTGACGGTTCTCTGACTCACTTCCCATATGAGTCAGTTGACGGTTCTCTGACTCACTTCCCAAGGTTTCTATGATAGAAATTTGGCAGAGCCAAATTTCTACTTAATCACACTTCTAACTTCCCACCTCTCACCTCTAATTCTGGCGCTTCCAGCGCACCCCAGCCGGTGTATCCTCCAGTATGATACCCTTTTCCTTCAGTTCATCCCTGATTTTGTCAGCCAGTGCGAAATTCCTGGCCTTCCGGGCCTGCTGCCTTTCTTCTATCTTCCGCTGTATCTCTTCATCCAGCAGTTCACCCTGCTTGAATTTGCCGAAGAATCCCAGAACCTTCCCCAGCTCTAACAAGAGCTCTATGGTTTTTATGATAACTTTGCGGGATGAGTTTTCATTTATGTTCACATTGAACTCCCGAACCATGTCAAAGAGGGCCGCTATAGCATCGGCGGTGTTGAAATCATCATCCATAGCTTCAATAAATTTTTCTTTGTTTTGCTGCTGTATCTTTAAATATTGTTCCTCTCCAGCAGTGGGCTCTTTATCGACCGCCGTCTTCTCCAGGTGTTCCATGGTATAAAGAGCATTATACAGGCGCTCCAGGGCGCTTCGAGCCTGCTGCATGAAGTCTTCGCTAAAGTTTATTGGGCTCCTGTAATGGGAAGACAGCATGAAAAACCTGAGCACTTCGGGGTCGTATTTTTTCAGGATATCCCTCACCGTGAAGAAATTGCCCAGGGATTTGGACATCTTCTGGTTGTTGATATTGAGATACCCCACATGCATGAAATATTTTGCAAAGGGCTTGCCCGTAGCCGCTTCGCTCTGGGCTATCTCATTTTCATGGTGGGGGAATATGAGGTCAGGCCCTCCCCCGTGGATGTCGATGGTCTCTCCCAGGTATTTCATGGCCATCACCGAGCACTCGATATGCCAACCGGGCCTGCCTTCGCCCCAGGGGCTTTCCCATGCCGGTTCTCCCGGCTTTTTGGCCTTCCACAGGGCAAAATCCATGGGGTCTTTCTTCTTCTCGCCGGGTTCTATCCTGGCACCGGCCTCCAGCTCATCCGGGTTTTGGTGGGAAAGCTTGCCGTAATCCCTGAACTTTCGGGCTTCATAATACACATCCCCATCCACCTCGTAGGCATAACCTTTATCCTCCAATATCTTGATGATATCTATAATATCCCCTATGTGTTCGGTGGCCCGAGGGTGGACATCGGCCCTCTTTATGCCCAGCGCATCGGCATCGGTAAAATACTCCTTTATAAACCGGTCTCCCAGTTCCCTGACAGTAATGCCCTCTTCGTTTGCCCTTTTTATCATTTTATCGTCAATATCGGTGAAATTCTGTACAAATTTCACATCATACCCCCGGAACTTGAGGTAATTTCTCACCATGTCAAAGGTGATGAAAACCCTGGCATTGCCCACATGGAAAAAATCATAGACTGTGGGGCCGCAGGTATAGATATTTACCTTATTTCCGGAGAGCGGGGCAAACTCCTCCTTTTTACGACTGAGGGTGTTGAATATTTTTATCAAACCTGTTTTCCTCCTTCTAATTTTGAAATGCGCGTTTCCAGGTCCTCTATCTTTTTCTGCAAACATCTCATCATGTCAGCCACCGGATCCGGCAGAAGATGGTGGTTTAAATCCACCCTGGTAAAGTCGGCTTCGCTGTAATCCACCTTTTCCCTGACCACCGCCTTGCCCGGAACTCCCACCACGGTGGAATTTGGCGGCACATCCTTTAAAACCACGGCTCCGGCGCCTATCTTTGCATTGTCGCCTATTTTCAGGGGACCCAGGATTTTTGCTCCGGACCCCACCACAATATTATTCCCCAGAGTAGGATGGCGCTTTCCCTTTTCCTTGCCGGTGCCTCCCAGGGTCACACCCTGGTATAGAGTAACATTGTCCCCAATTTCTGTGGTTTCGCCGATGACCACCCCCATACCGTGGTCTATGAAAAATCCCTTGCCAATCCTGGCTCCCGGGTGGATCTCTATTCCGGTGATAAACCTGTTTATCTGGGATATTATCCTGGCAATAAGCAAAAGATTTCTTTTATAAAACCAATGGGCTATTCGGTGCATCACTATGGCATGAAAGCCGGGATAACAGAGGATAACCTCTATTACGCTCTTTGCAGCAGGGTCCCGCTCGAAAACCACCTTAATATCCTCTTTAATAGTATTTAACATATTCATTCCCCCTTTTACATTTTAGGATGCTTTCGTGCGGCAATTAAAAAGGCCTTTCACCTTTTCAGAGGCGAAAGGCCCGCGGTCCCACTCTGGTTTATCGCTTTCCTGTTAACGGCAGTGCCGCAAAACCTCTACTTTATTCGAGGCCTGAGCTCCGGGGCGCAATTTCAGTCTCGTCTTCCTTAAAACCGCTTTCAGCCGGTGACGGTTTCTCTCTTAAAGGAGTGTCGAGCCTACTTTCCCCATCAACGCTTATTTCCTACTAAAATTATTGATTTTATTTTATTAAAATTTTTCTTCAAAGTCAAGTCCCGGCAAGTCACTAATATGCATACAGTTTTCCGTAAGGCCTGCTGCTCCTGGGTGAAAGCCTGACAAAGGGGGATGCCATGATATCGTCGATCCTGGTGATGCCGAAATGCCTGCAAAATTCCTCAACTTCTCCTTTGATTTCGGCCTTTTCCTCATCAGTAACCTCTTCCACCGCCACATCCTTACCTATCTGGTTTTTGTTGACGCCCCCCCGGATATATATGACGCCGCCGTGCATGCCTGTGGCAATATACCTGCCGGCCACCGGATCTTTTTCCCTTTTAAATATGCCCAGCAGTATGAGCTTTCCTCCAGCCATGTATTCTCCCAGGAAGTCCCCGGCCTTACCTCCCACCACCATGACCGGGCATTGATCCTGGTACGCCTTCATGTGGATGCCTGCCCGGTATCCTACGCTTCCTTTGATAAAATCTTACCGGTCCTCATGGAAAGCCCTACCACATTGCCCGCATCGCCATGGATGACTATGCTGCCGCTGTTCATGGTGTTTCCTATATCATCCTGACCGCTGCCGAACACATTAATCTTCGGGCCGTCCATGAAGGCCCCCAGGTCGCTGCCGGGGGTGCCGTAGATATTGAGGGTAACCTCCCGGTCTAGCCCTGTGCCGATGTACCTCTGGCCCAGCACATTCACCAGATCTATTTCATCTACGCCCTTGGATACCGCATCATGAATCCTCTCATTGAGCTCCCGGTAATTCAGTCCCTTGGCATCAATCTTCATTTTTATCTCCTCCCCATATATTATCTTCCGGCGGGCTTTATGCCTAATACATCCAAATACACCTCATCCAGATCAACACCCCTCAACCTTTCCCTGCTTCCCCTGAGGCTTTCGATGGAGTTTACCCCCAGCGCCCCAAGGATTTCCTTTATCTCCAGGTTCCATGCTTTTACCATATTAACAAGCCTTTTTGCGCCTTCTTCTACCTTGAGGCGCTTTACGAGTTCCGGCTTCTGGGTGGCTATGCCCCAGGCGCACAGGCCGGTGTGGCACTTCTGGCACAGGTGACACCCCATGGATATCAGCGCGGCGGTGCCTATAGCCACCGCATCGGCCCCCAGGGCTATGGCCTTCAACACATCGGCGCTCTGCCTTATGCCTCCGCTGGCAATGATGGAGGCCATGTGCCTTATGCCTTCCTTCCGGAGCTGTTCATCCACCCGGGCCAGGGCCAGTTCAATGGGGATACCCACATGGTCCCGTATGACCTGGGGCGATGCGCCGGTGCCGCCCCTGAATCCATCTATGGTGAGGATATCGGCTCCGGCCCTCACCACGCCGCTAGCGATAGCCGCCACATTGTGCACCGCTGCTATTTTAACTCCTATAGGCTTTTTATATCTGGTGGCTTCCTTAAGGGCATATATGAGCTGGCGCAAATCCTCTATGGAATATATATCATGGTGGGGAGCAGGAGAAATGGCGTCGGTGCCCGACGGTATTCTGCGGGTCCTGGAAATTTCCTCCGTGACCTTCTCCCCCGGCAGGTGGCCTCCTATGCCGGGCTTTGCCCCCTGGCCTATCTTAATCTCCACTGCGGCACAGGAATTGAGGTAAGAAAGATCAACCCCAAACCTCCCGGAGGCACACTGCACCACGATATTGTCCCTGTAATCGGCAAGTTCCTGCGGGAGTCCCCCCTCGCCGGTATTCATGATAGTTCCCAGCTCCCGGGCCGCCTTTGCCAGGATGAGCTGAACGTTGAGGCTCACTGCACCGTAAGACATTCCGGCGAATATTATGGGGGTTTCCAGTTTTATCTGAGGTTCCATCACAGTGGTGAGCTTTATGTCTCCCTTCTTATCCTGCCAGAACTCCAGTTTATCCGGCTTTTTACCAATATAGGTACGGAGTTCCATAGGCTCCCTCAGGGGGTCTATGGAAGGATTGGTCACCTGGCAGGCATCCAGAACCATGCGGTCCCAGAAAATGGGATATGGTTTGTCATTGCCAGCCCCCGTCAGTATCTTGGCTCCGGACTCCGCCTGTTTCCACAGGCCCTTGAGGATATCCTGTCCCCACAGGGCATTATCCTTGAAAGACATCGGGAATTTTTCCACTTTAATTGCATAGGTGGGGCAAAAGGCCGTACAACGGTGACATGCCACGCATTTTTCATGGTCTGCCGTTACCCTATCATTTTCAAACTTAAGGGCTCCGAAGCTGCATTCATTGACACATCTCTTGCATTTGATACAGGTATCATCTATCTTCACTATGAATTCCGGCGGTATCATCCTCATGCTCTCTCCTCCAATCTGGCGTATACCGGTTCTCCGCCCTGCGGGCTCCACACCTCGTCAGGATCCTGGCAGACTTCACGGATGGCGGATTCCTCCGAAGACATGTAGACCGTGTCCTGTTTTCTCGCCACTACCAGGGGCCGAAGCATTATCCTGTCGGTCATGCCTATCATGGAATTGGAATTGGAAATGATAATGCTGAAAGGCCCGTTCAAGAGGGCGCTGCCGTAGACCATCCTCAGGGCGGTCATGGCTTCCTTTTTGTTTTTATCCATCTCGTCGATTTCCCTCCAGAAGGGAGGAGCCAGGGCTGTGAGGGCAATATCCTGCGGAAGGTTGTGTTTTCTCAAGAGCAGGTCCAGCATGTATACTATTACCTCGGTATCGGTCATAAGGGTGCACTCATAGCCGAACATCTCCAGATAGCGCTTGTTGATTCCGTAGGAGGAAATCTCGCCATTGTGCACCACGGCCCAGTCCAGAAGCCCGAAGGGATGGGCGCCGCCCCACCAGCCGGGAGTGTTGGTGGGAAAGCGACCGTGGGCGGTCCAGAGATATGCTTCATATTCTTCCAGCCTGAAAAACCGGCTTACATCCTCGGGGTATCCCAGGCCCTTGAAAATCCCCATGTTCTTGCCGCTGGAAAAAACAAATGCCCCGTTAAAGCGGATATTTATCCTCATTACCACCGATACCACAAAATCTTCCTCAGAAAATCCCGAGGGTATCTTGCTTTTGGGAACCTCAAGAAAATATCTCCACAGGATGGGAGTATTCATAAGGCTCATTTTTTTACGGATGGGTATGGCTTCGCTTTTCACCAGCACCATTTTATCCTGTAAGAAGGTCTCCACCTCATCCTTTACACTCTCATCCTCAAACATTATATGGAAGGCATAATAATCCTTGAATTCCGGATAAATGCCATAGGCTGCAAATCCTCCTCCCAGGCCGTTAGACCTCTCATGCATTACGGCTATAGCATTGGTGATGACATCGCCGCGGATGGTTTTCCCCTTTTCATTCATGATTCCAACTACGGCACAGCCAGAAATATCCTTTGATTCAGCTCTTTTGAACACTTTTTCTCCTCCCCGCTAATTTCAGTTAAATTAAAAAACCTTCCGAAAGATTCTCCCCTGGAACCCTCCGAAAGGCTTTTATCCTCACGGTGTAACCGGCGGTGCCGGCCGGTGCCGCTTGGTCCAGTCACCTTACGCCGGAACCCTAGGCACCCTTCCAACAGTTTTGTATAATTGTATACATATGTTCAATGATTTTTTATAATTATACAATCACTCTAATATATATGTCAAGATTTATTGTAAGGTTTTATGTTAATTTTATGTAAACATATGTCTGTCTGGGCGGGACAGAGGATGTAACAGCGGACAAAATAATCGGGACAGAGAATTATCCTCTGCCCCGGTTATGGTATTACTTCCATTTTCACTTCCGCAACGCCCTGCTCAACCATATCCACCTGTTCTGCGGCAGCCCGGGAGAGGTCTAAATGCCTTCCCGCCACATAGGGCCCCCGATCATTGATGGTTACCAGGACGCTCTTGCCGTTGGAAAGGTTAGTTACCCTGACTTTTGTGCCAAAGGCCAATTCCCTGTGAGCGGCTGTCAGGGCACTCTGGTCAAAGACCTGGCCGCTGGCCGTAAGTCTGCCGTCAAATCCGGGCCCATACCATGAAGCCCTTCCCGTAAGCACACCGGCGGTAGTAGTCTTGATATTTTGTTTCACGGGCAAATATTCTTCTGCCCTGTCGGCAAATCTACTGACATCCGGCTGGAAAACCTCTTCATGACTTTCAACCCCCTTTATAGGCCCTCCGATGCAAAAAAACACCAGAAGGGCAAAGACCAGCCCCGCTATCTTTTTGCCCAAGGCAATCCCTCCTTTCTACACCTCCGGGGTTAGCTGACGGGTTAGGATTGAAAGGTAACCCTTCCCGGAAAACCGGGATTCACCCCAAAAAATGGTTCCCCCGTATCCTCTTTTTCAAAGGAATTCGGCGTCTTTTAATTATGAATAAAAAAAGTGAGGTATTATCCTCACTAAAATTATGTCCACTATGTCCTTTTTTATTCCTCATATTTTTTTTATCATACAGATAGCCTGGGCGGATATGCCTTCACCGCGGCCCTCGTAGCCCATGCCTTCAGTAGTGGTGGCTTTGACACTCACCTTGTCCTCTGATATATTCAAAGTTTCGGCGATGTTTTGCCGCATCTTTTGTATGTATGGCGACAGCCTGGGCCTCTGAGCGCATACCACCGAGTCGATATTCACCACGCCGAAACCGGCTTGCTTCAAAAGTTCACCGACTCTTTTTAAAAGCAAAAGACTATTGATATCCTTATATTGCATGTCGGTATCCGGGAAGTGCATCCCTATATCGCCCAGAACTGCTGCCCCCAGCAGAGCATCATTTATAGCATGCACCAGCACATCAGCATCCGAATGGCCTAAAAGACCCTTTTCAAAGGGTATGGTCACTCCTCCCAGCACCAGTTTTCTGCCCTCCACAAGCCTGTGGGCATCAAAACCTATTCCGACCCTCATACCTTTACCTCCTGAAGTCGCCGTAGCCCAGAGTGACCAGGGTTTCGGCAATCACTATGTCTTCGGGTGTGGTTATCTTGATGTTCTCATAAGCCCCTTCTATGACCCTCACCGGTAGCCCCATGCGCTCTACCAGTACCGTGTCATCGGTACCGTAAAACCCCTCTCTCCGGGCTCTTTCATGGGCTTCTAATATCAGGCGGTAATCAAAGCTCTGGGGAGTCTGCATGGCCCAGAGGGTTTTCCTGTCGGGGGTGTTTTCGATTATATTTCCTTTGCCTACCACCTTTATGGTATCCTTCACGGGTACCGCAACTCCGATGGCCTTATACTCCCGGGCAGCCTGTATGCTCTTTTCTATGATAGACCTTGTAATAAACGGTCTCACGCCGTCGTGAATAACAACAATATCGGTTTGAGGGGAAAGCTCCCTCAAACCGTTATATACCGAGTCCTGGCGTTCTGCGCCGCCTTCCACGATTTTCACTTTTTTAAACCGATACCTTTTTACAATCTCTTCCCGGGCATACTGAAGGTCGGCGCTTCCCACCACCAGTATAATCTCCCGGATTTGGTCGATAATTTCAAAGGTGCTCAGGGTATAGTATAGAATGGGATGACCCTTTATTATCAAAAACTGTTTGCTGATGCTGGCATTCATACGCTTTCCCCGGCCGCCGGCAGCTATGATGGCGCTTACATGCATAATATTCACCTCAGGTTAGGGATTTTGGCCTTGCAAAAATCATCCTTCCGGCAGCGGTCTGAAGCACGCTCGTAACCATAACGCCAATGGTTTCGCCGATATGCTTTTTGCCTCCGTCCACCACTATCATGGTGCCGTCGTCAAGGTAAGCCACTCCCTGACCGGTTTCCTTGCCATCCTTGATCACCTGGACCACCATCTCTTCTCCGGGTAGCACCACAGGCTTTACCGCATTAGACAGTTCGTTGATATTCAAGACCTGGACATTCTGGAATTCGGCCACCTTGTTAAGATTGAAGTCATTGGTTATTATCTTGCCGTCCAATATTTGCGCCAGCTTTACCAGCTTGCTGTCCACTTCGGCAATATCGTCGAAGTTGCCTTCATAGATCTCCACATCCACATTGAGTTCTTTTTGTATCTTGTTGAGGATGTCAAGCCCTCTTCGGCCCCGGTTCCTCTTGAGGGCATCCGAAGAGTCGGCGATATGCCTGAGTTCCTCCAGCACAAAACCGGGTATCACAAGGGTACCCTCTATAAAGCCCGTCTTACAGATATCCGCTATTCGGCCATCGATTATAACGCTGGTGTCCAGAATCTTGGGCTTAACCCAGTTCACTATGGTGGGGGCTGTATTTTTTTTCTGGTTCAGCAGGTTTGGCAAATTGATGATGCCCGAAAGCTCTTCTTTTTTCTTGAGAGCCACACTGGCCCCAAGGTAGCCCAGCACTATATTGGCGATTATGGGAAGGTAGCCTCCTATCCATGGGATGCTTACAAAAGCCCTGACAAAAAGATTGGCCACCACAAGACCCATCATTAGCCCCAGGAAACCGTAAAGTATATCTCTCATGGGGGTCTTTTGAAGCCTGTTTTCAATCCACTCCTTGGCCTTGACGCCATCCCTTATTAGCCCCGAACTCAAAATAAAAAATATGATTGCGAAAATTAAACCTCCGGCCAGTTCGGTAATAAGCGCCGGAATAGAATCAGGATCAATCAATTTTATAATTTTATTAAAATACAACGCCAGAGCCAACAGCTGGTAGCCCAGGAAAAAACCTATAATAGCTATGGCTACGCGAATAATTTTATTAATCACAGCTTCACCTCCTGGTTTAAATTATTGCCATTTTTCTTTGGTATTTTCTTTACAATTTACATTATATAATAAAATTTTATTTAAATCCACCCTAAAAATAGTAAAATTTGGCACGATCCCCACTTAAAAAAAATGCCTTCAGTTGAATGTACTTTCAATCAACTGAAGAGCCTCCTCTTCCCCTATACACTTGCTCAACACTATCTCACTGATCAGGATGTGCTTTGCATTTTCCAGCATCTTGCGCTCTCCCGTGGAAAGGCCCTTTTCCTTTTCCCGAAGGGCTAGATTCCTCACAACTTCTGCCACCTGGAATATATTTCCGCTCTTTATTTTCTCCATGTTTGCCCTGTAACGGCGGTTCCAGTTGGAAGACATCTTGCTTTTTTCGCCCCGCAGGATATTGAATACCTCCTGTATCTCCTCATCGCCGGCTACCTGGCGGACTCCTATCTCCTTTATACTGTTAATGGGAATCATGACCTTCATGTCCCCCATGGGCATCCTCATCACATAGTATTTCTGCCTTTCTCCGAGTATTTCCTTTTCTTCTATGGCCTCGATTATACCCGCACCGTGCATGGGATATACAATTTTATCCCCTATATTGAACATCAAAGTTTCCTCCTTGAAAGCTTTACTAGTAAAAAAATAACACATTTCGGGCCATTTGTCAAGTTAAATTTTAATTATACTACAATGTCTATCATGTGTCAATTAGTTTTTCTATTTTTCCCCCGGTTTTTTATTAAACATTCTGTCCTATTTTATGCCCGAATCGTTTGACAAAATCTCCATATGGCGTCTATAATAGATTCAGATAGAAAAAACAAGGGGGAGTTAGCGTGAAAGACCTGATCTGCGACGAATTTCAAGACACCGTTTCCAACTGTCTTGTGAGGCACCGGAGTATAATAGATGTACTTACAAAGATTCAGGAAACATCGGCCAGGGTCAACAGGGCGGTGGCAAAATCCGTCACCGGCTGCGGCTGCCTGGAAATAAATGCAAAAAAGCAGCAAATCCCCGGAAAGATCAAACTCCAGGAATTAAGCTCTTACATGGACACCCACTTGAAAGGTAAACTTTGTCCTTCTTGCAGAGAGGTTCTTGAGCAGGAACTGGGCAATCATCTTTTTTATATTGCAGCCCTTTGCAATCTTTTGGATTTAAATATATATGATATCTTACTTACCGAAACTGAAAAGCTTTCAACATTGGGGTTATACAATATGTCGTAAGTTTCGGAGTTCGAAGTTCGAGGTTCGAGATTCGAACCTCGAACCTCAAATTAAAGCTACTTCCACCGCCTCTTTTACAGTCCTTACCCCTTCAATCTTTATTTTCAAACCTTCCAGTTCCGCGGCATTTTCATAGGGGATTATGGCTTCTGTGAAGCCCAGTTTTGCGGCTTCCTGTACCCGCTTTTCCATGAAGCTCACCGACCTCACCTCTCCGGCAAGGCCCACTTCCCCTATAATCACCACGTTTTCGCGAACCGGCCGGTTTTTAAAGCTGGAAGCCACCGCCACTTCTACGGCAAGGTCTGCGGCCGGTTCTTCTATCTTTATTCCTCCTACTATATTTATATATACATCCTCGTGCCCCATGGCATATCCCAGCTTTTTCTCCAGCACCGCGATGAGGAGCACAGCCCTGTTATAATCCACGCCGGAGGTCTGTCGGCGGGGAATGTTGAATCCGGAGTCCGACACCAGGGCCTGCACCTCTACCAGGAGGGGTCTGGTGCCCTCCAGGATGCATGCCACCGCTGAGCCTGCAGTTTCCCGGGGTTTCCCGGCAAGCAGATACTTAGACGGGCTTTCCACTTCCGAAAGCCCCCTGTCCCTCATCTCAAAAATGCCTATTTCGTTGGTGGAGCCAAACCTGTTTTTTACAGCCCTTAGAATCCTGTAGGAATGATACCGCTCCCCTTCAAAATACAGTACGCAGTCCACCATGTGTTCCAGCAGCTTGGGACCGGCCAGATTCCCCTCCTTGGTGACATGTCCCACTATAAAGATGGCAGGTCCGGCTTCTTTCGAAAGCCTCATCAATCTCACCGTGGATTCCCTTATCTGGCTAACGCTGCCTGGACCTGACTCCAGTTCAGGAGAATAAATGGTCTGAATAGAGTCAATCACTACTACCGGAGGCTTTAGTTCCCTGACAGCGGCTTCAATGTTATTTATATCGTTTTCAGCCAGTATGTATAATTGCCTTCCCGCTATTCCGAGCCGGCTAGCCCTGAGCTTCACCTGTTTTGCCGACTCTTCCCCGGACACGTAAAGCACTTTTTTGTCCCTGCTCAAAAAACCGCAGGCCTGGAGCATGAGGGTAGATTTGCCTATGCCCGGGTCACCCCCAAGGAGCACCAGACTGCCGGGGACTATACCGCCGCCGAGCACCCGGTCTAGTTCCTTTATGTATGTAGTTGTGCGCTCTTCTTCAGAATAAATTACCTCATCCATGAGCTGGGGTTTTTTGCTGCAGGAGGCGGTTTTTTCTACGGGGTGTATTATCTCCTCCACAATGCTGTTCCAGCTCCCGCACTCGGGGCATCGGCCCATCCATTTCAGTGCGACGGAACCGCACTGCTGACATACAAATCTCTTTTTTTCCTTCAAGGCTTCCCCTCCCCGTTATATCGGAAGTCGAAGGTCAGAGGTCGGAAGTCGGATTTGCCTACAACGGCAAATTTGATGAGTACCGAATGCCGTATTTAGTCGCCCGGCACCAAACGCTGCGACAACGTTTCTCTGCTCTCGGCTTCTGCTTTATTATTATACCATAATCCGCCAGTGAGGTTAAGGTTCAAAAAAATGGAGATAGGTTTTTAACCTATCTCCGACTTTCGACCTATGCTTTGCGGTTTGTCACCGAAAATTCTTTTCTTGTAAATGTAAGCTCGCCGTCCCTGGCATCGATGAGCACGGTGTCTCCGGCGGAAATATTGCCTTTCAACATTTCCTCGGACAACCTATCTTCGATCCTCTTCTGGATTACCCGTCTGAGCGGTCTTGCACCGTACATCGAGTCGAAACCTTCCTTTGCCAGCAGGTCCTTGGCCGCATCGGTGACCTCTATGGCTATATCGTTTTCTTTTAACCTCTCGTTTACCTCATTTACCATAAGGGTGACGATAGCCCTGATGTTTTCTTCAGTGAGGGCATGGAATACAATGATTTCATCCACCCTGTTTAAAAATTCCGGCCTGAAGGTGCGTTTTAATTCATCGAGCACCCTGTCTTTCATGCTGGCATAAGTTTTTTCTTCTTCCTGCTCGGGGGCAAAGCCTAAAACCCTGGATTTCTGGATCAGGTTGGCTCCCACGTTGGATGTCATTATGAGGATGGTATTTTTGAAATCCACAGTCCTTCCCTTGGAATCGGTCAACCTTCCATCTTCCAGTATCTGCAGGAGGATGTTGAATACATCGGGATGGGCTTTTTCTATTTCATCAAACAGCACCACGGAGTAAGGTTTCCTGCGCACCTTTTCGGTGAGTTCTCCGCCTTCTTCGTATCCTACATATCCCGGAGGAGCTCCCACCATCCTGGAAACGGCAAATTTCTCCATGTACTCGGACATATCGAGCCTTATCATGGCTTCCTCGTCTCCGAACATGGCTTCGGCCAGGGCTCTGGCCAGTTCCGTCTTGCCTACGCCGGTGGGCCCAAGGAATATGAAGGAACCTATGGGTCTTGACGGGTCTTTTAGCCCCGCCCGGGCCCGGCGAAGGGCTCTGGCTATGGCCCTTACCGCTTCATCCTGACCTATTACCCTCTTATGCAGGATTTCCTCCATCTTGAGCAGCCTTTCGGATTCTTCTTCGGCCAGGCGCTTCACCGGAATGCCCGTCCAACTAGATACAATCTGGGATATGTCCTCTTCCGTGACCATGGTTTTATCCAGTTTGTGTTCCTTCTGCCATTTTTCCTTGAGGCTGTCCACCTTTGCTTTTATTTCTTGCTCCTTATCCCTGAGTCTGGCAGCTTTTTCAAACTCCTGGGCTTTTATGGCCGCATCCTTTTCCTTCCTTACCGCATCCAGTTCATCCTCCAGCTCTTTTAACTCCGGAGGTGCCGTGAGGGTCTTGAGGCGCACCCGGGATGCGGCTTCATCGATTAAATCAATGGCCTTGTCAGGCAGAAATCTATCGGTGATATACCTGTGGGAGAGCTTTGCCGCAGCTTCCAGGGCTTCGTCAGATATCTTCACCCGGTGATGGGCCTCATACCGGTCCCGAAGACCCTGCAATATGCTGATGGTATCTTCTACCGTAGGTTCTTCCACTGTTATAGGTTGAAAGCGCCGCTCCAGCGCCGGGTCCTTTTCCACATGTTTCCTGTATTCGTCAAGGGTGGTGGCTCCGATGGTCTGGAGTTCTCCTCGGGCCAGCGCCGGCTTTAAGATATTCGAAGCGTCTATGGCGCCCTCGGCGGCTCCGGCTCCTATGATGGTATGCATCTCATCAATGAAAAGTATAACATTGCCTGCCTGTTTTATTTCATTTATTACTTTTTTCAATCTCTCTTCGAATTCGCCGCGGAATTTGGTGCCCGCCACCAGGGAGGCCATATCAAGGCTTACCACCCTTTTATCCTTTAATATCTCGGGTACATCCTGCTCTATGATCCTCTGGGCCAGGCCTTCCACCACGGCAGTCTTGCCTACCCCCGGTTCTCCGATGAGACAGGGGTTGTTCTTGGTGCGACGGGTAAGAACCTGCAGCACCCTCTCAATTTCCTTCTGGCGCCCTATGACGGGGTCCAGCTTGCCCTCGGCAGCCAGCTCCGTGAGGTCCCTGCCGAACTGGTTGAGGGTGGGAGTATTGGCGGGCTTTTTATACGTGGAAACAGCCTTGGGATCGGCTCCCAGAAGGTTTAAAACCTCTGCCTGAGCCTTTTCCATATTTATTCCCAGGTTTGTCAGGACCTGGGCAGCTACTCCCTCGCCTTCCCGGATTAGACCTAACAGAATGTGCTCGGTACCCACATAATTATGCCCCAGCTTACGGGACTCATCCAGTGCCAGTTCCATCACTCTCTTGGCCCTGGGTGTATAACCTATGGGGCCCTGAATGGTAAATGGCCCCACGCCTATCATCATTTCCACCTGCTGCCGCACCTTTTGTATGTCGACACCCATGTTTTTCAAAGCCCTGGCGGCAACCCCTTCACCCTCCCGGATAAGCCCCAGGAGCAGATGCTCGGTCCCTATCACATTGTGGTTTAGACGGCGCGCCTCTTCCTGGGCGTATGCCACCACTTTCTGCGCTCTTTCCGTAAACTTTCCGTTCATTAATTTCACCTCATTTCATCATTTTTTGCTTTATAAATTCCGCCCTGCTCAGATCCCTTTCCATGGGTGAAAGGGTCTTGCCGGATACTTCCTGAATATAGGCTGGCCCTGTTATGATAAACAATTGATTCACATCACCCGGTTTGATATTTTTTATGATGCCCATGTCAACGCCCAGCCTTACATCAGAGATATAGGCCAAGGCCTCCTCGGAACTTATGAGTCTGGCATGGGTCAGCAATCCGTAAGATCTCAAAATCTTGTCCTCTACGCGTATCCTTGCCTCACCCGACAGGTTCTGGCGGGCTTTGCGCTCGCTGGTTATTATCTGGCGGGCAACTCCTATGAGATTTTGTATGATGTCTTCTTCGGATTTGCCAAGGGTTATCTGGTTAGATATCTGGTACAGGTTGCCATTGGCCTGGGTTCCCTCCCCGTAGAGCCCCCGTACCACCAGGCCCAGTTGGGTTATGGTGGAAAAAATCTGCCCGATTTGATTCATCATGGTGAGCACGGGGAGATGCATCATCACCGATGCCCTGATGCCGGTGCCTACATTGGTGGGACATGCCGTAAGGTACCCGATCTTTTCGTCAAAGGCAAAATCCAGTTTTTCTTCCAGCACATCATCCACCTTGCTGGCCAGGTCATACGCTTTTTCGGGATCCAGCCCCGGAAACACCGTCTGTATCCTCAGGTGGTCTTCCTCATTTATCATTATACTGAGGGTTTTATCCTGGTTTATAATGGCGGCCCCTTTTTTTGAGGCTGAAAGGTCTGGACTGATAAGATGCATTTCCACCATCATTTTCCTTTGTTCCTGGGAAAGGTTATCCAGGATATAAAGTTCGGCATTCCGGGAAAGTACCGGGTTGGCTCTGAAGGCATCATAAACTTCATTGATGATCTCCCTTGCCCTGGATTCCGAAAGGAGATGAGGAAAGGGAACATCCTTCAGGTTACGGGCAAGTCTGACCCTGCTGCTTATGACAATATCGCAGTCAGGGCCCGGGGAATTAATCCAGTTGATGCGGGAAGGGTCCATGAGTTCATTTATTCCCATTCCTCCACCTCCTATTCCTTATTTTTCTTTTGTTCTATTTCTTTTATTCTATCCCTGATCACGGCCGCCCTCTCATACTCCTCGGCATTGATGGCTTCCTGCAGCTCCCTTTTCAACCGGTTTATTTCATTTCTTAACCTTATCTCACTGCCGCTGCGGTGAGGCACCTTGCCCACATGGTAGGTCTTGCCATGGATTCTCCTGAGCATGGGGTCCAATTGCCCTTTAAAGGCATCATAGCAGTTGCTGCACCCGAAGCGCCCGGTCTCGGTGAACCTGGGGAAGGTCAAGCCGCAGCGGTCACACTTTAGCTCATCGGATTTTTGCCTGACCTGCTGAGGTTCTTCGAAAAAGCTGGATAAGAGTTTTCCCAGGGAAAATCCGGGAACATCGTCAAAATCAAAGGGATTCATACCCATGGAAAATCCAAGGTGTTTTTGCCTGGCACATTCCTCACAAAGATGCATCTGAGTTTTTTCGCCGTTCACTATTTTTGTGATATGGACGGTAGCGGGCCTCATATTACATTCCTGGCATATCATTATAATTCTCCCCCTTTCCTGGCTTCAAAATCCATAATCGCGGTAATTATAGCCTTTAATATCCTGGCCCTCAGCTTATCCCTCTCGGGAAGGGCAATAGCCAGATTATACCGGTTTATGGCCGCATTGAGGATTTCCCTTTCCCGGTCGCTTATAATCCCCTCTTCTTTGAGTCTTGCTATGATAGCCCGGGCTTCCGAGCCCGAAATGGAGTCTCCTATATATTCTATGATTTCTTTTAAGAATTCATCTTCTCTTATTTTTAACTTTTTAATGCGGATGTATCCTCCCCCGCCCCGGCGGCTCTCCACAAAATATCCCCTTTCCATGGTAAAGCGGGTGGTCAGCACATAATTTATCTGAGAGGGTGCGCACCGGAACCGGTTTGCCATCTCGTTTCTCTGTATCTCCAGTATGCCTCCGGGCATTTCCCGGAACATGTCTTTTATAAAATCTTCGATGAGGTCTGCAAGATTGGGCATCAAATTCCCCCTCTCTTAATAATTTGACTTTTCCTGACCTTTAATTATATTATATTTTACTTTAGAAAATTTTGCAAGGCCTTTCATAAATTTCTTTTGAGAAATTTGAGTCAGAGAACCGTCCCCTGACTCACTGACTCAACTGTAAAGTAAAATAAGAGGGAGGCGTGAGCTTCTCCCTCTGTGAAAGTCTATTTTTTGCTGCCCTTCCTTTTTTCCCCGCCTGTGATTTCTTCCGAAATCTCAATGAGGCGGTTGGTCCTTTCTTCCTGTTCTTCGGAAGAGGTCCACCCCATAAGGCTGGGGATAATCTCGCCATACATGGTGTCATCCATCAATTCATCTTCTAGTAGGCTATCTACCTTCTTCTTGTGAATATCTTCCACCCGGTCCGGCGTATGACCCACCCGGATCTTCGGGGGTCTTGGAGCCTTTGCCATAATATGTCCTCCCTTTCGAATAATTTGCCCGCCCTTCAGGGTCATTCATATTTAGTTTTCTCCTAAAGTAAAGGCTTAATTACCGAAAGGGATAGGAACATTCTGGCAAAATTAACCCGCAGCCTGGTTTGCTTCCTCTATTATTTTTTCCGCCAGCTGGGCTGGAACTTCCTCATAATGGCTGAACTTTGAGGTGAAGGAACCCCGGCCCTGGGTCATGGAGCGAAGGTCTGTGGCATAGCGGAACATTTCCGCCATGGGCGCCTGAGCCTTTATATGCTGCATGCCATCTTTGGGCTCCATGCCCATTATCCTGCCCCTGCGCTTGTTGAGGTCCCCTATGATGTCTCCCATGTAGCTCTCGGGCACCACCACCTCTATATCCATGATGGGCTCCAGCAGCACCGGCTTTGCCTGGGAAGTACCTTTCTTGAAGGCCATGGAAGCCGCAATCTTGAAGGCCATTTCCGAGGAGTCCACCGGATGGAAGGAACCATCATAGAGGATGGCCTTCACGCCCACCACAGGATAGCCTGCCAGTTCGCCTGCTTTAAGGGATTCTCTTATGCCCTTTTCCACAGCAGGAATATATTGCTTTGGCACGGCGCCGCCGAATATCTTGTCTTCAAACTCGAAACCATCTTCCGACTCCAGAGGTTGAAGCTCCAGCCACACATGCCCATACTGGCCGCGGCCACCACTCTGTTTCTTATGCTTGCCTTCCACCTTGACGGTGGCCCTTATGGTTTCCCGGTATGGAACCTTGGGTATATCCAGCAGGACTTCTGTGCCGAATTTATTGGCCAGTTTTCCTGCCAGCACCTCCAGGTGAATCTCGCCCATCCCGGAAACCAGAAGCTGGCCGGTTTCAGTGTTCTTGATAACTTCAAAGGTCCTGTCTTCTTCCATGAGCCTGGTTAAGCCTGCTGAGATTTTTTCCTCATCACCCTGGGACTTGGGCTGGACAGCCATCGAAAGTACGGGCCTGGGGAAGTCTATGCCCGAAAGCACCACAGGATGGTCCTTATCCGTCAGGGTATCGTTGGTGGAGGTATACTGGAGTTTAGCCACGGCGGCGATATCGCCGGCCACCACTTCTGCCACATTTTCCTGTTTCTTGCCTTTCATGATATACAGCTGGCCGATTTTTTCGTTTTCGCCTTTGGTGGCATTATATACCGTAGAATCGGATTGCAGCTTTCCGGAAAATACTTTGAAAATGGTCAATTTACCCACATAGGGGTCCGCCATGGTTTTAAACACCAGGGCTGACAGCGGCGCATCCAACTTGCATTCCCTTATCTCTTCGCTGTTTGTAACAGGATTTACACCTTTTTCTACCGCCCTGTCCTGGGGAGAAGGCATATAATCGCAGATGGTGTCCATGAGAAGGCTGATACCTTTATTCGTAAGGGCGGAACCACAGAGTATCGGGTAAATCTGGCCGCTCAGCACGCCTTTGCGGAGGCCTTTCTGTATCTCCTCCTCACTCAATTCCTCTCCTTCCAGGTATTTGGTCAAAAGGTCGTCATCGGTCTCGGCCACGGCTTCCACCAGCATGGAACGGTAATTTTCCATATCGGCCTTGAGTTCTTCGGGTATGGGGCACTCCTTAACACCCTTGCCCTCAAAGGTGTATGCTTTCTGGTGCACTATGTCCACCACGCCCTTGAAATTGGCCTCGGCTCCTATGGGCAGCTGGAAGGGCACGGCCTTCTGGCCGAAAAATTGCCGGATCTGGTCAAGCACCTTGTAGAAGTTGGCATTTTCACGATCCATTTTATTTATGAAAAAAATGTGGGGCAAACCTGCTTCACTGGCAAATTTTTGAACCTGCTCGGTACCGACTTCGACGCCCGATACCGCACATGTCACTATAATACCGCTTTCCACCACACGGATGGCGCTCTTTACTTCGCCTACAAAATCGAAGTAACCCGGAGTGTCCAGTATATTTATTTTATTATTCTTCCACTCACATGGGGCAAATGCCGTGGAAATGGAGATCCTTCTTTTGATTTCTTCTGGATCGAAATCACAGGTAGTGTTCCCCTCATCTATTTTCCCAAGGCGGTCTATGGCTCCCGATGTGTAAAGCATGGCTTCGGCGAGGGATGTTTTTCCGGATCCACTGTGGGCAAGCAAGCCTACGTTTCTTATCATGTCACTTTTGTAGTTTTTCAAACCTGATCTCCTCCTTATAGTTACTACGGAAATTTTTTTGAATTAATTTTATTATATTTATTCTACTTTGATTCTACTTTTTCCTGCTTAATTTTATTTACAAATATTATATTTATTGGCACAAAAAGTCCTTTTCCTGGAATTAGTTTGCCATTTTTTTGTTTTTATATCCATGTAATTCAATGAGTTAAAACCTTTTCCGCTTTCGGGCCATTAAGGCCCTCGGTCTCAGATTCATGCTTCATGCTTCATATAATAAAAGGATTTGCCTTTTTCGGCAAATCCTTCTTAATCTGACTTCCGGCCTCTGACCTCCGTTATAGCTGGGTATAGTTTGGCGCCTCTTTTGTTATATAGATGTCATGAGGATGGCTCTCGCGGAGACCTGAAGAAGTTATTCTCACAAACCTGGCTTTTTTAAGCTCTTCGATATTCCTTGCCCCGCAGTAGCCCATGCCCGCTCTTAGGCCGCCCACCAGTTGAAAAACCGTCTCCGAAAGGGGCCCTTTGTAGGGCACGCGGCCTTCCACGCCTTCGGGCACCAGCTTTTTAACATCCTCCTGGAAATAGCGGTCGCGACTGCCTTCTTCCATGGCACCCATGGAACCCATGCCGCGGTATACCTTGAAGCTGCGGCCTTTATATATCTCTATGTCTCCCGGGCTCTCCTCGGTGCCTGCAAAAAGGCTGCCGATCATGACCGAATCCGCTCCGGCGGCGATAGCCTTTACTATGTCTCCGGAGTACTTTATACCGCCGTCGGCAATGATGGGAATATTGTAAATCCTGGCTTCCTCGGCGCAATCGTAGATGGCTGTAACCTGGGGCACTCCGATGCCCGCCACCACCCTGGTGGTGCATATGGACCCCGGCCCCATGCCCACCTTAACGGCATCGGCTCCAGCTTTTATCAGGTCTCTGGTAGCATCGGCCGAGGCCACATTTCCCGCTATGACCTGAAGATCGGGATACCGCTCTTTTATGCGGTAAACCGCTTCCAGCACTCCCCTGGAGTGGCCGTGGGCAGTATCTACCACCACCACATCCACCCTGGCATCCACCAGTGCCTTAAGGCGGTCTTCCATATCCCTGCTGACTCCCACCGCCGCACCTACCAGCAGTCTGCCGCTCTCATCCTTGGCGGAATTGGGATACTTTATGGCTTTCTCTATGTCCTTGATGGTAATCAAGCCCTTGAGATGAAAATTTTCATCCACTATGGGCAGTTTTTCTATTTTATGTCTCTTTAAAATCTCTTTTGCTTCATCAAGAGTGGTCCCTTCCGGTGCGGTCACCAGGTTCTCCTTTGTCATGACATCCTTAATTTTCCTGTTCATGTCATCTTCAAACCGAAGGTCCCGGTTGGTGATGATTCCTACCAGCTTCCCTTTTTCAGTAATGGGCACTCCGGAAATCCTGTAGCGTTCCATGAGTTCCAGAGCCTCACCGATGCGGTTTTCCGGTGAAAGGTAAAATGGGTCTACTATGACGCCGTGCTCGGACCTTTTTACCTTGTCCACTTCCATGGCCTGCTTTTCAATGGACATGTTCTTGTGGATAATGCCTATGCCGCCCTCCCGGGCCAGAGCTATTGCAAGTCTTGCTTCGGTGACGGTATCCATGCCGGCGCTGATGATAGGAATGTTCAGGCGTATCTTATTGGTAAGCCTGGTGCTTATATCCACATCTTTAGGAAGCACTTCGGATTTGGCCGGAAGGACCAGCACGTCATCGAAGCTTAAACCCTCCTTTTGAAATTTATCCAAAACATCGCCCCCAATATAAATATTTTCCGGATAACTTACTAAATCTATTATGCCAAATCTTATCAAAGTTTAAAAGCTGTGTCAACTGTGTCAGGGTTGAGTTCTCTTGACACATGTTTTGGTTGAAATATTCTTGTAAAAACCGGAAATTGTGCTATAATATACATAGTTGATTCCAGTATAAAAGTCGCTTTCTACCGGGATTTGGCCCGGCAGAGGAGTTATTTTATATCCTTGAATCAGTTAATTTACCATGCGATAAAGGGGAGTAGTTCAGGGCTTTGAGCCTTCTGAAAGCTCAACATGCTGGCGGCTTAGCCTAAGTTTAGGGTGTGTCGCCTGGGCTTTCACCATAGTTTTTGGGAATGAGACCTTTATTCCGGTATTTTTTGTCGGAATGAAGGTCTTTTTATTATACATTTTTTCAAAGAAAGGAGGGCAGTTTATTGATAAGAAAACGGAAGGCACCATAACAGCGGTCCCGTTTTTAAACCATCTTAAGTTACATAAAAATTTTTTACTGGGGTGAAATTATAAATGAGTTTTATGAAGTTGTTTTTCATGGCTTTCGGAATGCTTTTTCTGGCTGAAATGGGGGATAAGACCCAGCTGGCGGTATTTACACTAGTAACACAGTATAATAAGCCCCTCCCCATTTTCCTGGGAGCATCACTGGCATTAGTAATGGTCACCCTCATCGGGGCTCTCTTTGGAAACCTGGTGGCAAGATATGTTCCAACCGCTCACCTCAAGCTTATAGCGGGCATATTGTTTGTGGGCATAGGAATTTTCGTACTCCTGGAGGCGGTACCGGACGTCTTGCGGCAGCTGGGCCGGGGATAGATAAAAGCCCGAACGTTAATCTCGTTCGGGCTTTTATCTATTCGTAACGCAGCGCGTCGATAGGTTTTAAATTGCTCGCCTTGTTTGCGGGATAAATGCCGAAGAATACTCCCACCAGGAGAGAAAAGCTGAAGGCTATCAAAGAAACCGAATAAGTGGGTTTGACGCTTATGTTCATAAGCTTTTCCAGGCCCCAGCTCAAAAAATACCCCGCGGCGACTCCTATGATTCCGCCGGTGCTGCTCAAGACCAGAGACTCGATAAGAAATTGATTGAGAACATCTCTCTTTCTGGCTCCCAGCGCCTTCCTTATGCCTATTTCCCGGGTGCGTTCGGTCACGGATACCAGCATGATGTTCATGATTCCTATGCCGCCCACCAGTAGGGAAATGGCGGCAATTCCCCCGAGCATCATGGTCAATGTTTTGGAGGTCTCATTTATTGTATCCAGCATCGCACTTTGATCAAATATCCTGTAAGCATAATTTTCATCTTCGGAACTGACCCTGTATATTTTGCCGAGCTTTGAAGAAATCTCGGCCATCGCCGGAGAGACCGCATCTTTACTTGCGGCCTGTATGTATATAGTTCTCACGCCTCGGATTTGCAAAATCCTTTCAGCCACTGTAATGGGGATAAAAACCTGCTCGTCGGTGGAACCCATCATTGAACTGCTTGACTTTAACACGCCGATAACCTTGAAATTGTATCCTTTGATCTTTATTTCCTGACCTATGGGATCTACAAATCCAAACAGGTCGCCGGCTATCTCTGACCCCAGGACAGCAACTTTCTGGCGCGTGGTCACATCCGTGGGAACAAAAAATCTGCCGCTTGATACGCCATAGTTTCTGACAGTCAATAAATCCGCATTGGTTCCCTGAAGCTGCACCTGACTATTTTTATTGCCGTGTTTTACCGTAACATTGTCGGAGATAATCGGCGCCACCCCGCTGATGTAAGGGCTGCTGGAAAATTCCATGGCCTGTTCGTAGCTGAGCGTTGTATTCGTCCCTCTTCCCATTATGTTTACCGTAAGCAGGTTGGACCCCATGCTCTGGATCTGTTCGGTCACCTTGGAAGTTGTCCCCTGACCGATGGAAACCAGGGCTATGACCGATGTCACCCCGATGATAATGCCCAGCATGGTCAAAAAAGAGCGCAGCTTGTTGTCCAGTATGCTTCTGAAGGCAATTTTTATAGTCTGGAGTATATCCATTTAATTACCCACCTTTTCATCTTTTACTATCTTTCCATCCTGTATGTGCACTTTTCTGTTGGCCTGATTGGCAATATTTATATCGTGCGTTATCAGTATTATGGTTTTTCCATTTTGGTTCAATGCCTTCAGTATTTCCATGATTTCGCGGCCTGATCTGGTATCAAGATTCCCTGTCGGTTCATCGGCCAGGATAATCGGCGGATCCGCCGACAGAGCCCGGGCTATGGCAACCCTTTGCTGCTGGCCTCCGGAAAGTTCGCTGGGTTTATGATGCAGTCTTTCGCCCAATCCTACAGCGTTTAGCACTTCTTTTGCCCGGTTTCTTCGATATGCAGTGTTTTTTCCCGCATACATAAGGGGTAGTTCAACATTCTCCAGGGCGGTCAGTTTGGGAAGCAGATTGAAATTCTGGAACACGAAACCTATACGAAGGTTCCTGATGGCTGCCAGCTCATTGTCGTTTAATTTGGAAACATCCTTCCCTTCAAACTCATATTTGCCTTTAGTGGGTGTATCAAGGCACCCGAGAATATTCATGAGCGTGGATTTGCCCGAGCCGGAAGGACCGACAATGGCCACAAATTCGCCTTCGTCTATTGTCAATGTAACATCGTCAAGCGCATGTACAGCCGTATCTCCCATTTTATATATCTTAAAAACACCTTCCAAACCTATTACCATTTCATTACCTCCTCGGCTCTCCCCCCATCGGGATTGGACCCATAAAACCGTTCCGCCTGATGGAACTGCCGGAACTGGAACTTGCAGGCATAAGCACCATATCTCCCTCATTCAACCCGCTCACAATTTCGATATATTCGTCATTGTTGATGCCGGTCTTAACTTCGATCATATTCATTGAAAAACGCCTGCTGCCGTTGTTATTGTTGTTGTTATTATTGCCGTTATTGCTGTAATTACCACTATTGCCGTTCTTATTATTTTTGCCTGTGTTGCCCTGGGCGCCTGAATTTTCACTTCTTACGGGGATGACATAACTTTTGCCGTTTTGCTGCTGTATGGCCGCAATGGGCAGCATCAATACATTTTGCTTTTTGGCCACGGTAAGTTCCGCGTCCACCGTCATCCCTGCCTTAAGCTTTGGAGTCTTATCCATCGTTACAGTTACATCAAAAGTAGCAACATTGTTCTGACTTTTTCCCTCATCGGCAATATTTTCCACTTTTCCTTCAAAAACTTCTCCCGGCACCGCATCTGAAGTAATCTTGACGGGCATGCCCAATTCAACTTTATTTATATCAAGTTCATCGATAGACAGAACAACCTGCATTTTAGAATAATCGACGATAACGGCCGCAGGCTCGCTGGAGGAGCTGCTGCCGGTCGACAGTTTTATAAGGTCGCCCTCCCTGACGTTCTGTTCTATTATAGTTCCGTCAATTGGAGCATAAACCAAAAGATTTCCCTTGTCTTTCAATCTGGATTGCAGATCAAGCTCTGCCTGCTGCAATGCCAATTGCTGCTTCTCGATATTGGAGTCTATATCTTCCTCATCCAGAGAAAAAAGTTTCTGACCTTTTTTAACCGTATCTCCTTCATCAATATACACTTCTTTAACCTTTGAAGATATTTCGGGCTTGATTTCCACCGTGTCAAGGGGTTCAACGGGGACCTGCTCCAATCCCTGCTCTTTTCCGTCACCGGTAATTATGTAGACTTGAGTCAGCCTGTTTTCTCCTTCAACATAGTAGTTTCCATCCATCTCCACCGTTACATAGTAGTACCTTGCTCCGGTAACCGTAGGTGTTGCAACGCCGTCTACCTTGGTCACCTTTCCTTCTACGGAATAAAGGGAATCCAAAAACAGGACTTCCGCTTTTTGTCCAGGCCTAATGTTTTTCAGCTGGGCGGAATTAAAGGGCGCCCGGACTTTGGTTTTATTCTGGTTTAAAGTGGTGGCCAGCACGGTGTTCTGGTTTACGGAATCTCCCTGTTTCACATTTAGGGATTTTACAACACCGTCTTCAGGAGCGTAAATCACGCTTTTCCCTTTTTGTTTTAAAGCCTCGTCCAGATTAATTTTCGCCTGGGCTATCGCAAGCTGGGCTTTTTGCAGACTTATATCCAGCTGAGGGTCCTCGAGTTCATAAAGCAAATCTCCCTTTTTAACGGTGCTTCCCTCTTGAAAATACACTTTTTTCACGGTACCTTCCACTTTTAAGTTGATTGTGTCCTGATCCTTAGGCTCAAGTGTGCCGCTTCCCTTGAGCACAACTTCCAGGTCTCCCCTGATCACCCTGGCTATCGACGAAGTTTGTGCAAGAGTCTTGTTTGAAGAATTATTTCCGCTCCACCATTTGTAACCCGCAAAAATCACCGCAACGATTATAATAAAAACGAGTGCGGCTTTAAATACTTTTTTCTGCAATGGCTTTAACCTCCATTCATTAAATCTTCAAAAATGACTTTAGTCTTATTTTAGTATACCATTTATTGGTGATAAATCGGTGAGAAAAATCTTAAGAATTTCTTAAGATTGATTTTTTTTAACCAAATCCTTTTACAGGAGGCTCTGTTGCTATTATCGCAGAAAGTATCTTAATATTCAATAAGTGATTGCTTGGCACCATATTCCGATATTCGTTATAGTCATAGGCTGTGGTAGAAAAAAGCAAAAGTCCGGATTAGCCGGACTTTTAATTATCATAAATACTTATCAATATCTTTTATATCCTGTATTGTAAAAATGTTATCGATTATATTATCAAGTTTCTTTTCATCAAGAATCATTATCTTGTCTTCATAGTGTTTGGGGATTAAATTGAATTTTTTTCGTATTAACTTTACCAATGTTTCCGCTTTACCTTCTGCTTTGCCTTCTGCTTTACCTTCTTCTCTGCCAATTTCCTTAAAAACTTTGGCCAGATTGGTACTTTCCCATGATAATCCCATACTATCACCCTCCTTCTGGTTTTTAAATCTTCCAACCATTCATTATTATCTGGATAGTAAGCGGTTATCATCCAAACGTAATCTTGACCTAATGCGCAAACCACATGAATTGCTTTATCTGTATTTGAATAACCCAATATAAGACAACTTGGGAAAGGATAATCATCAATCTATCTCCTGAAAAAAAGTCTATTTCCCTTTAATAATCATTATACCACAACAACTGCAAAATATATCAAAATCATTAATATATATTAAAGTAAGTCAGGGAACCGTCCCTTGACTCACTATACTTTGATATATTATATTGCAATTATTTCTCTCGGAGCAGATGACAATGACAGAACAACCTGCATTTCAATCTGGATTCCAGATCAAGTTCCGCCTGCTGCAATGCCAACTACTGCTTCTCTATGTTGGAGTCTATATCTTCCTTATCCAGGGAAAAAAGTTTCTGACCTTTTTTAACCGTATCTCCTTCATCAATATACACTTGAGCAGAATTAAAAGGTACTCGAACTTTTGTTTTATTCTCATTTAAATGTGATAATAATCACAGACTCAATTCATTTTATGACACATAATATAATTGATAAAAATAAGGAGGATGAAATTGAATGGATATTATCAATCTTGAAAAAAGCACAAATTTCTCGGCCGAAAAGTTTTCACCCAACAGGCTTATCGAGAAAAAGGAAGTGCAGGTGGTATTGCTGGCCTTCGAGCCGGGACAGGGAGTGCCTGAGCACAAGACACCGGTGGACGTGTTCTTCCAGGTGGTGAAAGGCACCGTCGAGATCACTATAGGTGAAGAAACAAAAGAAGTTGCCGCCGGCAACATCGTCTTGAGCCCTGCAAACATCCCCCACGCCATTAAAAACAGTTCCGGCGATAGGGCCGCCGTTCTGGTGGTGAAGACTCCTAACCCCCAGAGTTTGAATCAATAACTAGCACAAACAATTATTAGCCCCGGTAAATTCAGGATTCACCGGGGCTCTGAACCAAACCCTTTTCCAATAGATTTGACATTTCTTCTAGGGCTACATCAAAGATATCAGATATCTCACCGTTTTTATTTTCAAGAATAAACTTTGTCATCAAAGCTTCCACAGCACCGAATATAATCACCGAAAGAATTTCCGGGTTGCACTTTCTTATAAATCCTTTATCAACGCCTTCCTGTATAATATCTTTAATTTGAGCAGGAAGTTCCTCGAACTTTTTTATGTGAATCATTTTATCCTGTTCCGCAAAACCCCGCTCCCTCAGAAGGACCCTGGCCAGATTCGGATTTTTTTTCATCTCCGAAAAATGCATATTCATGATTTCCCGAATCTTTTCCACCGGACCTGTGTCCCTTTTTTTCAAATCTTCAAGAAAACTTACCCTTTTTTCATATTCTACCTGGAAAATGTAGTCAAGAATGTCTTCTTTTTTCTCAAAAT
The DNA here is from genome assembly GCF_003691585.1 of Biomaibacter acetigenes. Classification (GTDB taxonomy): domain Bacteria; phylum Bacillota; class Thermosediminibacteria; order Thermosediminibacterales; family Tepidanaerobacteraceae; genus Biomaibacter; species Biomaibacter acetigenes. The sequence goes on from NZ_CP033169.1 coordinate 3,157,269, forward strand.
AGTTGTATACGGTACCCACCGCTACCCCGGCCCTGGCGGCGATCCTGTCCACCGCGGCGTTGAAAAAACCGTTTTCCGCAATCACGTCTATGGCAGCTTTTCTGATCAATTCTTTTTTAATTTTAACCACCCCTTCCCGACAAATATTAATCATCCAATGAACGATTTTTACAGGTTTTCAACAGATTTAAAGCGGATTCTGTATCGATCCGCACAATTTCTTCCTTGCCCGGAATGTTTCCCGACTGCTTCTTCTTTTCTAACTTAACATCATTTTTCTACCCGATGCGCTTCTGGAATTTATTTGCAGCCAGCACCAGCAAACCCATTCCAAAGAGTGCCAAAATCATGGACTCGGTTAACAAATAGCGCAGGCCTATGCCTTTAAGTATTATGCCTCTGAGTACTTTCAAAAAGTATGTGAGAGGAATAAAATTGCTTATTATATATACAAATTTTGGCATGGCGTCCCGTGGAAACATAAAGCCGGATAGAAGTATATTTGGCATTATAAGGAACATCGAAAGCTGCATGGCCTGGAGCTGTGTATGGGAAATGGTGGATATGAAAAGCCCTATTCCCAATGCTCCTAAAAGAAACATGACGGAAATACCAAAAAGCAGCAGGATATTGCCTTTTATTGGGACTTTAAACCAAAGGGTACCTAAGCCCACCGCCAATATGAGGTCTACAAAGCCGATGATAACATAGGGAATAATCTTGCCTACCATCAGCTCCATTCTGGTGATGGGTGTGACAATCAGCTGTTCAAGGGTGCCCCTTTCCCTTTCCCTTACCAGAGCAAACGATGTGAGCATAAGCGTGATGTTCTGGAGTATTATCCCTATTAGTCCAGGTATGTTGAACCAAACGCTGTCCATATCCGGGTTATACCATACCCTTGGTCTCAAGTCAAGCACCGCCGTCATCTTTCTACCCTGCGTCATCCGCATGATACGCTCTGACGCAATTTCCGTTGAAAACATCTGGGCCACGGAACCTGCGCTTGACAATATCACCTGGGCCGTGGTAGGGTCCGTGCCGTCCACCACCAGCTGTATTTGAGCAGTCCTGCCCTTGCTGATGTTCTCCGAATAGTCAGGTGGAATAATTATGCCCGCCTTTGCGCTTCCCCTGTCTACAAGCATTCTCACTTCATCTATGCTCTTTGCAAAATAGTTCAGATCGAAATATTGAGAGTTGGAGTATCTTTCCAGCAATTCTCTGCTCTGCCTGCCGATATCCAGGTTTAATACCGCTGTGGACACATGGTCTACATTGTTGGAGACCGCATAGCCGAAAAGCAAAAGCTGCATTATCGGCATTAGAAGTATTAAGGCCACCGTCCTTGGGTCGCGCCGAATTTGGATGAATTCTTTGTTTATAATGGCCAGTATTCTTCTGGCATTGAGTTTCATTCTAATACTCCCTTCCATGCGCTATTATTTTATCTCTGTTGACACCTTATCCCGGCTCTTTTCCTCCACCAGAAAGACAAACACATCCTCCAATGAAGGTTTCACGTGTTTGGCGCTGTGCACATTTATCCCGGCGCCTTCCAGTAGCCGTCTTATATCCCCCAGATAACGCCCCGCGTCTTCCACCACCGTATGAAGCCCGGCACCGTATACGGCCGCATCAATTACAAACGGAACCGTCTTTAACAACTCAAGGGAATCCATAAGCCTGTCGCATTTTATCTCTACAATGTGGCCCCTCATCTTCTGTCTTTTCAGGTTGCCGGGTGTGTCCAGTGCCAGGAGATTGCCATAATGTATGAACCCTATGGTATTGCAGTGCTCCGCCTCGTCCATGTAGTGCGTTGTCACCATAATTGTCACGCCCTTTTCCGACAATCTGTATATCAGGTCCCAGAACTGCCTCCTGGCCACGGGATCTACGCCTCCGGTGGGTTCGTCCAGGAATAAAAATCTGGGGTTGTGGATAATGGCGCACCCGAGGGCCAGCCTCTGTTTCCAGCCTCCGGATAATGTGGAGGTTATGTAATCCTCCCTGCCCACCAGGTCCGCCATTTCAAGGATTTCCTTTTTTCTTTGTCTCAAGACATCCTTCGGCACAAGATATACGCCGGCGTAAAAATCCAGGTTTTCTTCCACCGTCAATTCTTCATAGAGGCTGAATTTTTGGGACATGTAGCCTACGTTCAACCTTATTTTTTCCGATTCTTTCACAATGTCGTAGCCCAGCACCTTACCCGAACCCGAAGTGGGGGTAATCAAACCGATGAGCATCCTGATTACCGTCGTCTTGCCCGAGCCGTTAGGGCCCAGAAATCCGAAAATCTCGCCTTCCCTTATGTCAAAACTCACATTGTTGACCGCCGTAAAATCCCCGAACTTTTTTGTGAGATTCCTTATTTCTACCGCATTAGTCACCCTGTTTTCCTCCTATGCCCTTTTTCATTTCTCTGACACTTGTTATAAAAACGTCTTCGAGGCTAGGGCTAATCTTTTTTATGTCAAACGTTGTTATTTTTTTATCTTTAAAATCCAATACCAGTCTGTCTCTGGCGTACTTAAAATCGTCTGCAATAATGTGAAGTTCCTCGCCGTATATGTAAACATCTTCGACGTACGGCAGTTCCCCAGCATAGTCCCTGGCCTTAAAAATGTTGTCTACGGATACTGATAGCAATTCTCTTTCAAAACCCATTATCATGTTTTCGGGCTTATCCAGCCGCATTATGTTTCCGTTATACATGAGCCCCACCTCGTCGCACCTTTCCGCCTCGTCCATGTAAGGTGTACTCACAAATATGGTGGTGCCCTGATTTTTAAGGCCGAATAGGATTTTCCAGAACTCCCTCCGGGCCACCGGGTCTACCCCCGTCGTGGGTTCGTCCAGAAAAAGGTATGCGGGGGTGTGAATGAGGTTGCAGGAAAGCGCCAGTTTCTGCTTCATACCGCCTGAAAGCTGGTCCGCCAGTTTTCCGACATGCGCCGTCAAATTGCTGAAGGCGAGAAGTTTTTTTATCTTTTCCCTCCTCACCTGCCGCGGGACCTGGTATATTTCGGCGTAAAACTCCAGGTTTTCCATGACTGTAAGATCCCCGTACAGGCTGAAACGCTGGGGCATGTAGCCTATGTATTCTTTAAGCCGTTCCCCCTGCGCAACAGTATTGTATCCTCCTACAAAGGCTTCCCCTTCATCCGGTAAAAGGATTCCGCATAGCATCCTGATAGTGGTGGTCTTGCCCGCCCCATCCGGGCCTACCAGCCCGAAAATGGTCCCTTTTTTTACCAAAAGGTCCAGGCCGTTAACCGCCGTGACGCTGCCAAAACGCTTCGTCAGCATAGAAGACCTTATGGCCTCTTCCATTCTATCACCTCAGTCTATCTTTATCTGCACATCTGCAGGCATCCCCGGCTTTATGACACCGGATGTGTCTGCTATTTTGATTGTAACTTTGAACACTGTATTTACCCTTTCTTTTTTTGTCTGGATGTTTTTTGGTGTAAATTCGGCCCTGGAGCTTATTTCGATTACTTCCCCCTCAAAAACTTTGCCCGGAAAAGAGTCTATGAAAATCTTAGCTTTCTGATGGAGTTTGACAAGCCCTATGTCCGATTCCGCCACATATACGTCAAGGCGAGTATCGCTTGTATCGAGGATTTCAACTACAGGCACCCCGATAGATGCCATTTCTCCTTCGTTCAGGGACTTTACATACACAATTCCGTCAACCGGGGATTTAATCACCGTTTTGCCCAGCTGGTCACTGGCCTGTTTCATGGCAGTCACTGCCTGCTCCAGCTGGGTTTTTGCCATCTCCAGTTCTTTCTCCTTTGCGTCCATCTGGGCCTCGGCGGAGGATACCGTAAGGTTGTAAGCTGCCTCTGCTTGAGCTGCCTGGCTTCTGGCTATTTCTATTTCTTGTTCAGATGCCCCTTCTTTAAGCAAGCTCAATTTTTCTTTTGCAGCTTCCATCTAAGCCTTTGCCGCATCATATGCAGTCTTTATCTCATCATATTTTTGTTTTGCTACGGCCCCTTCTTTAAGCAGAAATTCCACCCTGCTCAGGTTTTCCTGAGCATTTTGGAAAGCTGATTCCGTCTGCGCCACCATATTCTCCGCCTGTCGGATCTCCTGAGGCCTCGGACCCAATTTTACCTTTTCATAATATGCCTTTGCTGCCATATAAGCATTATACGCCTGAGTTATCTGATTTTGATTTTGTATCTTAAGGTTTTCTAAAGCTACTTTTACTGAATCCAATTTTGTTTCAGCCAGTTTTGCACCATCTTGAGCCTGTAAGAATTGTTTCTGAAGCAAAGTATCATCAATTTTTGCTATTTCCTGGCCTTTTACAACTGTATCTCCTTCTTTAACATAAAGTTTTGCTATGTTGCCTGGAACCTCACTGCTGACCACCACAGTATTGTTTTCAATAATGCCCGATGCCTCGAGAAACACCCCATCTACGGTATGTTTAATGGATGTCTCTTTGCCGCCGAAAATATTTACATAAAGCAGAGAAAAAAACAAAACAAGAATAATTAATGGCATGATGAGATTTTTCATTTTTTTCGGCGCTTGATTAATCAATTTCATATTTCTGCCTCCCTCTGAGTGAATGCTCATTCATTCGTTATAATTTTATATCGCCCCTCACGTCTTGTCAAGTAAAATATGAAATTAAAATAAATCAGCGAAAAAAATGAGCAGTTTTCATAACTGCTCATATCCATGGAGGAATATTTTGACTATCCTATCTGAGACTTCTTCTATATCCAATTCTTTTTTGTGAAACACCTTTTCTTGAACTACAGAAATCATCATTCCAAAAAAACAATTTGCGGCAAGTTCTGCATCTTTATAGCTTCGCATGCCCTTTTTTTCGGTTTTTTCAACGATTGTTTTTACAAGCAGGTCTGTTATTTTGTTTTTCCTGTCATACAACCATTTCAACATGCTTTCATCAATCAAGCTGCGGTGGCTTTCTATCATCTTTAATACGTCGCTGTGATTTTCTAAAAAGGAAAAGCTGAATGTTACAATTTTTTTCAGAATTTGTTCAATCCCGATACAGCCCTTAATTTCGTTTTTAATGCCGATAGCGTATTGGTCGATACCTTCCTTTACAACCTGCTGAAAAAGGTGTTTTTTCCCTTTGAAATACTGATAAATGGTGCCCTTGCCTATTCCGGCCTTTGTCGCTATCTCCTGCATCCTGGCATTGGGATAGCCTTCACGCGAAAATACAGAAACTGCAGCCTCGAGGATTGACGAACGCTTTTCTAATTGTTTTTCTCTTTTCAAAATGCTTCACCCCTGCAAAATGCAGGCCTATTCCAGGCCTTTGCCGGCCCAGTTGTCGAGCTGCGCCCTTGCCACATTGTAATCGAACACTGAGGCGGTGTATAAAAGTTCGGCCTGCCTCAAGTTTTCCATGGCCTGAAGCACTTCTGCCATTGTGGCGACCTGTGATTTATACTTTAGATCTGTTATTCTGTAAACTTCCTGCGCCGTTTCTTTAGTTTTTTCCGCTGACTTTAGTTTTTCCGCAGCCTCTATCACAGCGTAATGCGCCGACCTTACGGCAAGGGAAATCTGATCCTCCGCTTCCTTCACTCCTAAAACGGCTTTTTCCAGGTCTATCTTCGCCTTTCGATAAACGAAGGTGTTTTCCGCATAGTATTTCAGGGCGAGCTTGCAGTTCAGCTCCGCCACTTCCTTCGTTTCCCTTACGCTGATAACTTCCGGTCTGAGCGCCAGGGCGCTTTTTACCATTTCTTCAACATCGGGAATTTCAGCAGGTGTATAGGTGAAAGTAGTTGTGAGTTTCAGAGGAGCCGTAAGGTTGCGGCCCATAATTTTATTGAGGTTCATCTTGGCAAGCTCCAGGTTTTTTTCAGCGGAAACCCTGTTGGCTTCAGCGCTGGCCACTGCAGATTCCACCGAAAGCATTGAATCTTTTGCAATCATACCCTGTTTATAACTCACCTGAGCATTCTTCAATTGTTCCTGGACCCGCTGCAGTTGGACCTCTACATTTTTAAGGTTGTCCTGAGCTTTCAGCACATTGAAATAGGCTTTTTCCACCTCTATCCTCAGGTTCTGCTCATCAAGCGCAAGGTTCTTTTTAGCTATCAGCTCATTGGCTTCTTTCAGCCTGGGGGACAGGTCTTTGACCTGCGCTCCCTCAAAGCTGAAAGCTGTCGGTACATAGTCTCTAAGTATCTTGTCATCACGAATATCTGCAATCTGCTTTGACTCGTATTTTGCTTCTTCTCGTTCCACCTTTGCTTTTTCGTATTCCTGCCGTGAAATTTTTAAGCTTACATTGTTTTGAAGAGCGGTATTTACGCTTTCTTCAAGCGAAAAGCTTGTTTTTTCTTCAGCGTCAGGACTTCCGGACACACTGTTTGCGATTTCGGCGGTATCAGCGGAAACATCTCCCGTAGCTGTGGATTCCGCAAAACCTGCAAGCGGCATTAAAAAACATACGACAGCCGCAAGGAATGATATAATTTTTTTATATTGCACTTTTCTTACCTCCTATGAGTGAGTATTCACTCATCTTTATATTTGTATTTATTTTATATTGAGCCTTATATCATGTCAAGCATATTTTTTAATCTTTATTTTCATTACCACCCTTGCTGACAGGTCTTCAAATATCGAGTAAAGAACGGGCACAACCACGAGTGTCAAAAGGGTTGAGACTGTCAATCCTCCCAAAACGGTAACAGCAAGGGGTGCCTGGATTTCGCTGCCTTCGCCAATCCCAAGAGCAAGGGGTAAAAGACCGAGAACTGTTGTAGATGTGGTCATCATGATGGGCCTGAGCCTTCTTGGACCGGCTTCAACTATCGCTTCTCTGACCGTCTTACCCTTTGCCCGCAACTGGTTAATGTAATCCACCAGTACAATGGCGTTGTTGACCGCAATGCCCGCCAGCATTATAATGCCAATATACGCCGGCAAGCTGAACGCCCTCCTGCTTATCAGGAGGCCAAACACAACACCAGTCGTACAGAAGGGGATTGCAAACATTATGGTAAACGGATGCAAAAGCGACTCAAACTGCGCCGCCATTACCGCATAGACAAGGAACACCGCCAGCAGCATCGCCTGGAATAGATCCGCAAACGATTCCGTCATTTCTTTGTTCTGCCCTTCGAAACTTATACTGTAACCCTCCGGTAAATTGACTGAAGAAATTGCCGATCTGATGTCATTTATCACCTCTCCCAGGCTCCTTCTGTAAATATCGGCCGTCACATATACTACTCGCTCCTGATCTTCACGATTAATTACATTTGGGCCTTCAGTGATTGTAAATCTGGCTATGTTTCTAAGTGGCACATTGACGCCCGTCGGAGACATCAATGTCATCCCTTCAAGGTCCTCAAGGGTCTTCCTTGAAAGCTCATTGAGCTGTACGTTCACTTCCACTTCTGTTCCGGCAACCCTGTATTTGGTCGCTTCAGCCCCGTTTATTGCAATCCTTACGGTCTGCGCCACCTGGCTTGCATCCAGACCGTAGTATGAAGCCCTGTCCTTATCTACTTTTATCCGGACTTCAGGTCTCCCTTCATCAATAGATGTCTCAACATCCCTGGTGCCCGGCACTTTTTTGACTATAGCTTTAATTTTTTCGGCAAGATTTTCAAGCGTAGCAAAGTCGTCTCCCTTTATGGCTACCTGGACCGGTTTGCTGCTTCCTGAAGTGGCGGAACTAATAGTGCTCATCGTTGTTGCGCTGTTTATCTCGATTTTTGCCCCCGGGACTTCTCCTATTTTTTGCCTGATTTCTTCGACTACGTCTTTTGTGGACCTCTTCCTTTCGCTGACCGGGACAAGGCGCACATCCATGCTGGCTATTTCACCGCTTCCAGCCGTCCCAAGGAAACTCTTTTTTGTGTCTGTTCCAACCTGTGACGAATACATTTGAACTTCCGGTATTGAAGCAACTATGCGCTCTATGGATTTAACCAGTTCATCTGTCTTTTCCACTTTTGTGCCAAGAGGATATTCCACTTTGATTGATATCCTGCCTTCATCGGTCTCCGGGAAAAATTCTGTCCCCACAAGAGGCACTGCAGCCACACTTATGACAAGAAGCACAACAATGGCAAGTATTACAATCTTCCTGTGCCGCAGGGCCCATGCAAGAAGCTTTCCATATTTTTCATCGACACTGTTGTAAAATCTGTCCATTCCATCGAATATTCTGGCAAGAAAGCCCTGTTTTTTTTCTTCTGCAGCGGTTACTTTGACCAGACGGGAACTCAGCAAGGGCACTATTGTAATTGCAACAATCAGGGAAGACAAAAGAGAGAACGTGATGGTGAGACTCATTTCCTTGAATAATATTCCAGCAAGGCCTTTTACAAAGACTATCGGTAAAAATACGGCAACTGTAGTCAGTGTCGATGCCGCTATAGCAAGAGTAACCTCATTTGCCCCAACAGACGCTGCCTCCATGCCGTTAAGACCTAATTCTCTGTGGTGATATATGTTTTCAAGCACGACTATGGAGTTATCCACCAGCATACCTATTCCCAGGGCAAGGCCGCCAAGGGATATGAGGTTTAGCGTAATGCCGCTGAAATACATTATGACAAATGTGGATATAATTGATATAGGTATTGATATTGCAATAACTATGGTCGACCTGAAATTATGCAAAAAAAGATATAAAACTACCACTGCAAGAATAGCGCCAACCAATGCATTTGACTTGACTCTGTTTATCGATCTGTTTATAAAGTCTGATTGGTCCAATATTTGATATAGCTCTATGCCTTTCGGAAGCTCTTTTTTAATCGCTTCAAGTTCTTTTTTTACTCCATTTGCCACCGCCACCGTGTTTGCGTCGCTGGATTTTTGTATAAGTATCCTTAATCCTTCATAGTCGTTTATCCTGGAATGGGTCTTTATATCTTCTGTGGCATCCTTAACCTCGGCTATATCGCTCAGTTTAACGATGGCTCCCTGCCTGTTCGCCACCGCAAGTTCTTTTATTTCATCAACACTTTCGAATTCGCCCGTAGTCCTCACTATAAGCTCTCTGCTGCCGTAGTCCACCGTCCCGCCGGGCAGGTTCAGGTTATTTGCCGCAAGCACCTGCATAACCTGGCCGATGCTTATCCCGTATCCGTTCATCTTTTGAGGTGAAAGCAGGACCCTTATCTGGCGCTCTACTCCGCCCACAACCTGGACGCTTGAAACTCCCGCTACCCTCTCAAGCTTTTTTTCTATCATATCTTCACCTATCTGCTTCATCAAAAGCGGGTCTCTGTCGCCGGTCATGCCGTAAATAAGCACCGGCATCATTGACGGGTCAAACTTAATTACCAGTGGTTCGTCTGCGTCATCCGGCAGTCTTTTTTTAACCATGTCTACTTTTTCTCTTACATCCGTTACCGCCGTATCAAGGTCTGTTCCCCAGTTGAAACTCACCGTAATCATGGAAACATTGGCTTCGCTTGATGAAGATATGCTTTTTATGTTTTCTACCCCGGCTATTTCTTTTTCTATAGGCTTTGTTATCATTGTCTCTATTTCTTCGGAGCTTGCCCCAGGGTATGTTGTTACAACAACAGCCGTCGGAAGCTGTATATCCGGCAGCAAATCGACCTGCATCTTGCTCAGTGAAACAAACCCGAGGATAAGGATGACAAGCACAGCCATGAATGTTGCCACAGGCCTTTTTACAACCGTCTCCGTAATTCTCATGATTTCACCCCATCGCTAGATTTTCACTGCTGAGCCTTCCGTCAGCATGTTCTGACCACTTGTGACAACCGTTTCTCCTTCTTTCAGTCCCTCCGTTATTTCCACCCTGCCTCCGTTTGTGACTCCGATCTTAACAAGACGCTCTTCCGCCTTGCCTTCTTTTACAACATACACTACATTACCATGTTTTTTAATCAGCACAGCATCTTTTGGAATCGTAATCACATTTTCCTTTATGCCCCTGACAACATTCACATTTGCAAACATGCCTGGCTTTAACCTGTGATCTTTGTTTTCCATCTCAATTTTTACCTGAAAGAGCCTGCTTGCCCCCGACGCCGGCGAAACGATGCTTATTTTGCTTTTTATCCGGCCTTCGTTCCCCAGAGCGTCTACATTCACCGTCGCTTCCTGGCCATCCTTTAATTTGTTAATGTCCTCTTCCGGCACATTTATAACGACTTTGACCCTGTCTATATTAACTACTGCACCAAGCGTCGCTCCTGCCTGGCACATTTCGCCGGGCTGTATCTGTTTTGATGAAATCATGCCCGATACAGGCGCCTTTATGACTGAGTTTTCGATGTTTGTTTTTATAAGGTCCACCGCAGCCTGTGCCTGTGCCACCTGAGCTCTCAGAGCTTCAACATTTTTTGGCATGCGCTCTTCGGTCAGCTTCAATTGTTCTTTTGCGCTTTCATACTGGCTCTTTGCCACTTTGTACTTCAGTTCCATGCCGTCGAATGCCTGCTTGGAAATCGCGTCCGCCTCATACAGCGCTTTCATTCGCTCATAATCGGCTTTGACGTTTAAATAATTTGCCTCGGCCTGTTCAAACGCCGACTTTACCTGATCAAGCTGCTGCGGCAGCGACCCCGATTCATTGGCGGCAAGGTTTGCCTTTGCCGACGCTAATGTTGCCTCCGCTTGGGAAAGCTGGTCGTATAACTCATCGGTTTCCAGTATTACAAGCGGCTCACCTGCTTGCACATAGTCCCCTACTTCAAAATTTACTTCTTTTACCCTGCCCGATATCTTACCTACAACTTTTACTTCATCGCCCGCCTCAATCTGGCCTGTAAAAGTAACTATGTCTTCTATATTGCTTTTAGCTGTTTTCATTACTTTCACCGGCACCGCAGCTTCCTCTTTCACCTCCTCTTTCTTTTTCGAGCATCCGGCAAGAAGGAATACTGACGCCACAAAGAAAAACAGCAATAGCGAAGCTATTATTTTGTTTTTTCGACCCAGGCTCATAAATTGCGCCCCTTTCGCTTTATTGATAGGTTTATTATTTTTATTTTTTTTAGAATATTAGAACCGACCGTTCGGTCGATTATATTTGAATAGAAAGCAGGGAATAAATCCCTGCTTAACAAAATTTATTTTATATTCGGTTGCTATCAATATGGGCTCTGATTGTTTAGTACTTTTTGTTTCTCATCATCTATTAATCTCTCGATTACCCTGGCGTTTACACCATCTTCTACTATAACGTATACAGCGTCATCCTCATGCAGGTTGGAGGTGGACTTCTTGGTGTCTTCTTCATATACCAGGGTGCTGCTGTTGATCCTGAACGTCTTCTCACCAGAACCGTATACTTCAACGGTTATGGTACTGCTGTCTTTGTCAGTGATTATGCCGTAGTATGCTGCAAAGTCAGTGCCGGAAACTACCTCCAATTCACCGTCAGCCTGCACTTTTGCAATATACGGCCTTTCATCCTTAAATCCGGATTCAGAACCGGAATCTACAACTATATCTTCGACATCTTCACCGTACCTTTGTATCTTGGCATACAGGTCTCCGCCCTTATACCACTTGTCAATGACGTATATTGCTTCTTCATCTTCTGCTGCATCGCTTACACCATCCCCAAAGAACACGATGGCCTTGACGTCTACTCCATTGTCATCCAGAAATACGTAGAACGGTGAAGTGTCTATGTCATCCTCTGCTATGTCTTCCCAATCAATTACAGAGAAGTTATCATCAACAGATTCAAAATTACCCTTTGCATCTAATTTTGTAGAACCAGCTGCTTCCTCCAGATACTTTGCATCTATAATTACAGTGCTGCTGTCAACAGAGAAGCTTTCGGCAGACCCTGATTTGTTATATTTTGCGGTAATGCTGTCTTTACCGAAATCCTTCGTCAATACCCATGCGTTGGTTCCATCAGGACTCGATGGTTTCGGGAATACATATATCTCATCTTCTGCAATTTCTCCGTCTTTGTTGAGTTTGAATTTTACAACGCTGCCGGGTTCAATAGGCTGAGTAGCCTTGTCGCTGGTTTCAATTCCGTATTTGTCAACAGGTATGCCGAATTCTATATTGTCGGAATCCTCAACGGCATATGTGATTTCATCACCTTCGCCGTTTTCGGTTACAGTGTATATTTTCAGCTTATCGCTATCTGTATAGATTCTTGTAACAATACCGTATTTGTAACCGGATACAGCTTCTGCTTCGGTTACGAAGTATGAGATCCTTCCTACCGCATCGGTATAAGCCTTGATAGTCTGATTATCGGCGTCTTCCATATCAGCCTGCACATCGGGATCGTTGTCGAAGTCGAAAATTGTTATGGTATCACCGTCGTCTATGCTGTAGCTTGCCCGAATATCACTGCCCACTTTAGTGAACTTGATTTCTTTGTCGTCAATTGTTATTCTATCATTTTTAACTTTTTCCAGAGTGCCTTCCAAAATGTTGTTCGTCACAACCCTGACTATTGCGTAATCATCGCCGTCAATATCCGCCTTAGCTACATAAAGAAGATTATCTTTTTCAATGTCATCAACCGAAAGGATATTGCCTTCCAGGTCGAGGATGATGACTCCATCATAGTTGCCGTCTTCGGTCAGGTCTAATTCCATGCTGTCATCATCCATGGATATACCGCTTATAATACCATCTTCATTGTCTTTTACAATCATCCAGTTGTCGATTTCTTCGGTTACATCCATGAAATCAGCAAATACTATCTTGTCGTTCTTCATTACGACCTTACCGACCATACCGTTGAAAAATCCGCTTTCTTCATCTTCCGGTGTAACTTTTGTTGTTTCTCCGCCCTGAGTTACATAAACCACTGCATTATCATCAAATTCATAGTCATCATCGAATTTTACAAGGCTTACCTTGTCAACTTTACCGCTTTTTGCCACATCGCCTTCAACGTAGTCGAATTTTGCATCATCATCGTATTCTCTTTCGGCGTAAATTATCTCATCATCATCGTTCAAGTATATCGTTACTTCTTCGCCCATTATTGTTTCCGGATTAAATCCTTCGATAAATTCAAAGTCAGCATCATCTTTGCTTTCATATTTACCATCTTCAGTATCTTTTATAAAATAAACCGAAACTTCATTGTCGTCGAGGCTGTCATCCAATCTGTTGTTTGCAATGATTCTGGTATTTTCGTATTTTGTAATATTCAGCTTGTCTTCCAGGAGTGTCTTATCGGATTCATAGTATTTCGTGCCGCTTGCCTCATAGGTGTCGACTTTAACCACATTGGCGTCCAGGGTGTTGTTCACGAGGATCGCCACATCACCTCTGTTGGCCCCACCACTGACATCATTGAACTTAACGTATTTTGTGATTTCTTCTTCAGCGGCTTTTGCGAGGTAGTTGCCGGGCCAGTCTCCGGGCAGGAAAGAATCTCTGTAACTCAGAGCCCTCACCAGCATGGTGATCGCTTCGGCGTAGCTTACCTGTTTTGCAGGCTGGAAAGTCCCGTCGGGATAGCCCTTAATCAGGCCTTGGCCTGCAGCCACGCTTATGTATCCTGCGGACCACCTGCTGGCCTCCACGTCTTTAAAGCTGCTGCGGCCTGTTGCGGCCTTCGCTGCGTTATCCATCTTCAGCGAGGTGACCAGTATCTTTGCAAACTGTTCTCGTGTTACTACATCACCGGGATGATATTTTCCATCCTCCATGCCGTTAATAATACCGAATGCTGCAAGCCTCAATACAGCATCTTTTGTGTCTTTGTCGGTGATGTCGGATGTCAGCTTCTTTACATCGACCGAACTTGCCGCATTGTCATTGCTCGCCGCCATCGCGACTTTCGGAGCTCCGGTGCTCGCTATTCCTGCAATAAATACGAAGATTGTAAGAATAGCAAACAGTTTTTTCATGCGTTTGAGATTGTACATTTGTAAACCTCCTTATGATATTGTTTTGTACCACTGTTTTTAAAATTTAAAAAAAGCCTTATACTTCACCTCCCGCTGTAATATAATAAGCGTTTTTTTCTAAAACCCCTCCCTTCGGCAAAAAGGTGAAGGGAGGGAAAATCAAAAAGAAGGATTTGAGTACCCCTCTTTTAGAGAGGCCATGAAGATATTTTTACATTGAGTGATTACTTACATTTTTAGTATAGTAGTGAAGGGCAGCTTTGTCAATACGTTTTTGGTTTTTGTAATATATTTGTAATAAATATATATCACGTGTTGTTGCAGGGTTTTATGGCTATGCAGCTTTTATTATTATTTGTAAGTAATCACTTATTTTATAGCGATTAAAAATATATATTTTATTTTGTTTGATTGTGGTATAATTTATACATATAGTGATTAATCACTTTTTATTGGGGGTCATGTTATGAATAGTGATTTTGTGGAGAAACAAATAGAACAGGTTGAAAGAAGTGTCAGGATATATCTTAAACGAAAGGAAAAAAAGGGAACTAACTTTAAAACAAAGCCGGAGGTTCTCTCCGGGTTGATGACGCTTTCTTACTTCGGTATTCTGTTTAAATCATTGCTTAAAGGAGATACATGGAACTTCAAATCGGAAGAAAAAGAAATAAACGAGATGGTGGACTTCTTTTTAAAGGAGTTTATAAATTAATTCCGCTTCTTTATCCCGTTAAAGAGGATGTCCAGAATTAATGATATTTTTTTATCTTCATCATGGATGCTTTCATTTTCTTCAACCATGGTCTGTACCATGATTATCCCCAAGAATATGCCCAACAGTGTCTCTGCGGCCAGGTCAGAAGGTATGTCATCTCTTATATTGTAATCGGCTATGTTTTTCTCAATTATGGCCAGCACTTTTGAGACAACGTTTTTATAAAAGGCCTCTCTTAACTCTTTGTGAAACTGTATCTCATAAAAAACGGTTTTTAAAAGCTGATAGTTCTGGGTCATCATGTTGTAATGCAGTTTCAGCATGTGTTTTAACGCCTCACCTGTGTCAAGGCCATTTTCTATCTCTTCGATGAACTTGAATAGCGACTTTTCCGTCAGGATATTTATAAGATTTATTAATATGTCTTTCTTGGTTTTAAAATATCTGAATATTGTACCCTCTGACACTCTGGCTTTTCGGGCAATTTCTTTTGTAGTAGAACCTTCGAATCCCTTTTCCGAAAAAATTTTAATGGCAGCTTCCAGTATCTGGTTTTTTCGCCTTTCAATTAAGTCCTCACTTTTCGTCCTTTTTTTCTTCTCACTCCTACTGTCTCCTTTTTAATATTTTTTCACTTTACATTATAAATTATTAATTTATTCCGGTCAATTATTTGAGGGATATATCCATCAGACATGCTGAAAAAACAGGGGATATACTTCCTGGTATATCCCCTGTTTGTCCGCTTCAGACCTCTACATTCTGACCGACGGCATCTGAAATCAGCCGCACTTTGAGTAGCCGCAGCTCCTGCACATGACGCAGCCGCTCTCGTGTTCCAGAGGACTTCCGCACTCGGGGCAGTCGGCGCCGTTTTTCTTATGGGTTGAAAGGTCGCCGCATATGCAATCCTCACCGGAACAGGCTGTCTCATCATGATCCGGACCCGGTTGACGGTCATTATTGTCATTGGCATCATCATTTTCGATGTAAGTCTTGTCTATAATCTCTATAGAGCTTCCATTCGGCACCAGTTTCTTTCCAATACTCCTTTCAATGGCTTTGCCTATGGCATCGGGACATGACAGCACCTTTATCTCCTTGTTGTGGGCCATTTGCCGCAGAGTGGAATGGCACCTGATGCCTTTTAGCTGCTCCACTATGGATTTCACGTTGATTCCCGAGCGCAGCGCCAGAGAAATTAGGCGGCTGGTGGCTTCCGACTGAGACGGACATCCGCCGGCTCTGCCCAGGTTAGTAAACACCTCGCAGATGCCGTTTTCATCGGAGTTCACCGTGATATACAGGTTGCCGCAGCCTATCTTTACCTTTTCGGTGTTGCCGTAGGTTATGCCGGGCCTGGGCCTGGGCTTTATTTCCCTGCGGTATTCACAGGTTTCACAGTACGGGCCGTAAAGCCCCGTTTCTTCGCCGGATTTCCCGCCTGAGGCGCCAGAATCTTCTTTTGGCTGCGTGACGGCAGAAACGCCGCCGGCTTTGCCAGCCCTTACCTGCTTGCCGTCTCCTCCGGAAAGCCCGCCCCCGGCAGGATTCATCTCAGGATTTTGGGCATGGGCCTGGTTGTCGGTCTTGACCGCTCCCTTGTTCAAAACCTGTTCTTCCCGGCTGCCATCCCTGTATATTGTAACACCTTTGCAGCCCAGTTCATAGGCCATGAGGTACACATTTTTCACGTCCTCCCTGGTGGCGCTGTGGGGGAAGTTTACGGTCTTGGACACGGCATTGTCTGTATATTTCTGGAAAGCCGCCTGAATTTTTATGTGCCATTCCGGCGAGATGTCATGGGCTGTTACATATATTTTCTTTACATCTTCCGGTAATTCTTCTATTTCCTTTAGAGAACCCGCCGCAGCTACCTTTTCCATGAGTTTTCGGCTGTAAAGGCCGCGTTTTTTCATTTCTTCCTCAAAAATCGGGTGCACCTCCACCAGCCTCTGGTTGTCCAGCACATGGCGCTCGAAGGCCAGGGCAAAAAGGGGCTCTATGCCGCTGGAGGCGCCGGCTATGATGCTGATGGTACCGGTGGGGGCAATGGTGGTGGTGGTGGCGTTTCGCAGCTTCCTGCCCCCGGGAGATATGCCGCCAGGTCCGTATATACTCTTTTCCCAGTTGGGGAAGGTTCCGCGCTCTTTTGCCAGTTCTTCGGAAGCTTTTTTGGATTCCTCCTGGATAAAGCCCATGACTTTTTCGGCTATCTCCACTGCTTTATCTGAATTGTAAGGAATGCCAAGCTCAATGAGCATGTCCGCAAATCCCATAACCCCCAGGCCTATCTTGCGATTTGCCAGTGTCATTTTTTCAATCTCCGGCAGCGGGTAGCGGTTTACGTCGATGACATCGTCCAGGAAACGGACGGCGGTGTGCACCGCATATTTTAAGCCTTCAAAGTCAATTTCCTTTTGGCCTTCATCGCCGGTCTTTACAAATTTTGCAAGGTTTATAGAACCCAGGTTACAGTTATGCACAATCATCCCTTCGGCAATCAGGGAATGAGTCACAGGCTCGGAAACATCATATACGTAAGCCCGACCAGCAGGAGTCACGGATTTGACGCGACTCCGCTGTCTTTCCATCAAACACACAAAGTCCTTTTCTGTAAGCGAATCAGCCGTCACCCATCCCCGCTGGGTAAGTATTTTATGGTCTGGGGTAACTCGCAAACGCTGGCCATTTTGAAGTTCTACAGTTACAATATCTCTTTCTCCTATAGGTACCACGGTGGCAGGTCGAAGCGCTAAATCTTTTTCATTTGTCATAAGGCCGTCCGTATAAACCGACACTAGTTCTCCACGGCTTTGCCTTTCATAGGCTTCTTCCACCGTTTCCCAGCCTTTATCGGTCATGATACGGGTATCAGAGGCAAAACATGATTCATATGGTAGAAGTGGCTGCTCGCCACAATCATAAGATACAAAACCATTAGTAATCCAGGTAAAAGTCTCAGGTTCCGTAACATCGAAAACCTCTTCTTGCCCAATGAATTTTATGGATTCTACCTCATCCCAAGATACACCTTGGATCTCACTATTTTCTATATTATTATGTTTACCTGCACGTCTTTCAAACAAAGTCAGCACCTTTCTAGTAGATGCCATCCCTACTTCACTCATAAACTTTATACTGAACGAAGGCGGAATGAGTATTTCGTAGTAATCTCCAAAAGTATAGGTATGTTCTTGACCGGAGATATCACGATAAGAGCCAAAACTTGAAGCTTTTTTCATTGATTGCTGCCGAATCCTTGACTTAATGCCAAGGCCTTGCAACAAGAGTTGAATCTCCTGGACAAGTTCCCCGGAGGCTGAAGTAGCCCTAATGCCTCCCTCATTGTCAACAGAACCAGAACACGCAAAGAAAGCGGACAAAAAAGCTGTAACAACAGACCTTGGGGCCTGGAAAATTGCCTTCGGCACTCTCCGGTTCCGAGAACGGCCAGGAACAGCTCCAAAGGCCTTCCATACTCGCCTTATACCTTTAGGAAGTTCCAGAACAGTGGTCTTATCTCGCATTCTGATATGGTATTGAATTCGCCAAGAGTCAAGGATGCCTTTAGTTTGTTCAAGCAAATCTGCTTCATCTTGACCGAAATACATGGCACTTGCAGTGCTATAATAACCGTTACCAACCAAAATACCGAGGATAAATCCATATTCATCGGAAAACTCAAGAGGCAGGAGCCAGCCTGTCCTCTGCCTTAAATTTATCACTTCAAAGTCCTTAGGAAGCACCTGATTCTCCGGAAAAGCAAAAGTGCCAAATATTCTTAGCCTATCTCCCGGTTTAAGCTGCTCTACAGGCACCCATTGTCCGTCCACAGTTTGCAGCTTATGGTCTTTCGTAGCCTTGAGGCTAAAACCATTTTTCATCTTAACCTCAAAGATATCCTGAACTCCATAGTTATACACCGCCGTGATAGGCTTTAGTCCTAAAGGTGTGACGATTTTATCTCCTACTTTTAGGCTTGCTGCCGGAACAAGACCGTGCTCAGTAGCCACCCACGTATCTCCGGTAACACAGGGATTTGTGCTTTCTATCTCCCCCGCTTCCGGCGTGGGGTTTTTTTCGTTCATGCGGTCGATGAAGATGATGCCGGGTTCGCCGTTGTTCCAGGCCATGTCCACTATGAGGTCAAATACCTCCCGAGCCTTCAGGGTGCCTGTGACCTTCCCGGTATGGGGGTCTATGAGCTCATAGTTTTCATCCTTCTTCAACGCTTCCATGAACTTATCGGTGATGGCCACACTTATATTGAAATTGGTGATATCCTTATCGTTTTTCTTGCACTGGATAAACTCCAGTATGTCCGGATGGTCCACCCGCAGGATGCCCATGTTGGCCCCGCGTCGCGTCCCCCCTTGTTTAACAGCTTCAGTGGCGGAGTTGAACACCTTCATAAAGGATATGGGGCCGGAGGCCACACCCCCCGTAGACTTCACCGTAGCTCCCCTGGGACGCAGGCGGGAAAAGGAAAAGCCAGTACCACCACCTGACTTATGTATCAGCGCCGCTGATTTTATGGAGTCAAATATGCCCTCCATGGAATCTTCCACCGGCAGCACAAAGCAGGCCGAAAGCTGGCCCAGGTCCCGGCCCGCATTCATGAGGGTGGGGGAATTGGGCATGAATTTTAAGTCCGCCATTAGATTATAGAATTCTTCAGCCCTTTTTTCCACATCCCCGCCGTATTTTTTCTCAGCCTCGGCTATAGCTTTAGACACTCGCTCCAGCATATCTTCGGGGGTTTCTATGATTTTGCCCTCGGCATCTTTTGCGAGATAGCGTTTTTTCAGGACAATCCTTGCATTTTCCGTGAGGTTCAGTTTCTTTTTTCCCACTTTCTCACCCCTTGATTTTTTTCGGCAGACAATTTATTAATTCATTGATACGAACGGTAATACAATATATAGTGTTGATATTATTATATATTACTATATATTGGATTGCAAATGCTTTACAGGACAAAATCCTTATGTTCTTATCACTTATCACTATTAATTCTGTTTTTATCTCTAATTCTTTACAATTTTAACATAAAAATTACCTGTAGTGAATAAAAGTTGAGGAGAAGCTCCTGAAAATAAGCGGCTCTCGCCAGATGTAATAATATATATATAATATATATAAGTTACACTTTATTGCAGTTATTTTGAAATAATGAGTCAAAGAACCGTCCCCTGACTCAAATGAAATAATGAGTCAGAGAACCGTCCCCTGACTCACCCAAGCCTGACCACTATTGTCTTTCTGCCGTTTATTTTTCTTCTTCCTTGCAATCCCTGCACAATCCGTAAAATTCAGTCCTGTGAAAAAAAACTTCCACACCGTTTTCCCGAGATACAGTTTCATCCAGCTGTTTATCTACAGGACACCCCTCTACATCCAGCACTTTACCACACCTGGTACATACAAAGTGGTAGTGATTCTCCGGATTTCCGTCAAAACGGCTGAACTTGCTGCCATAGTTGAGCTCCAGAATCTCACCCATTTCCTTGAGGGTTCCCAGATTTCTGTAAACGGTACCCAGACTGATGTTGGGCATCTCCTTTTTGACCTTTTCATAAATCCAATCAGCAGTGGGGTGAGACTTGGTGCTGCGCAGGGTCTTTAAAATCAGATCCCGCTGCCTTGTTTTTCGCACAAAACCCTTTTTTTCTTCCTGCATTGAATCTGCCATGAAATCTTACTTTTCCTCCTTGGGGGCTTCAACCTTCACGAAAGTATCTTTTGCCTCGCACTCGGGACATTTTCTGGGTTTGCAGCGGCTCTCCTTTTCATATCCACAAGCACTGCACTTGAAAACTGCCATAAAAGGCACCTCCTGTTATTATAAAAATAATAATCATTATTTATATTAATAATATAACATTTTGAGTTCAAAGTCAATCAAAATCTACTAACCGCATTTTGCTCTGCCGACCGGGGATTTAAAGCCGCCACAGTGTAAGTATTGGCCGGGTCCCACAATATCCACTGGGAAAGTCCAGCATCATAGGTGGCTTTTATCTGTGCCCTCACCTCCCTGGCTCCGTAAGGCGGTGGGCCGAGCGTGAAATCCTGAAGCCAGGGACGGATTTCAGCTTTAAACCCATCAACCTTTTCAAGCCTTCTCACGGCATCGGAAAGGCTGCGGTATACGGTCTCATAGGGAGCGGCATTGGGATTGGGCAGACCATAAGACCCCGGGGCATAATGAGATGGATAAACCATAGGAGAAATATAGTCTACGGTTTTGACCACATCTTCAAGATACTGTCCTATCTTCATATCATCTTCGGCGGTGGTCACCAGTCCGAATATATCAGCCGACACGTAAACACCGTAAGGTTCCAGCCGCTTTCTTGCATAAGATAAAAAGGCTGAGATGGTTTCCACACGGGTCTTGCCGTTATTGGCGGGATACACTATATTGTTCAGGTTGCCGTCAGAGGGAAACCTCACATAGTCAAACTGTATTTCATTAAAACCTTTTCTGGCAGCCTCTTCGGCTATGGATACCGCATAATCCCAGACTTTGGTGTTGTACGGGTCCACCCAACCCAGGCCTTTACGGGTAGCCCAGATTCCCCCGCTCTTGTTCTTTACGGCAAGGTCCGGTCGAGCCTTAGACAGCACCGGATCCTCAAACACTACGATCCGGCCAATGGCATAGATGTTATGCTCCCTGAGCGTCTTGAGCAAGCCATCTATATCGCGGATTCGGTTGGAATTGGCCCCCACCTGCTCCACCATGGGAACCGATGACCTGTATGTAAGCTTCCCCGTGTTGTCCTTCACATCTATGACCATGGTATTGAGTTCGGTGGCATCTACCAGATTTAACAGTTTTTCAAACTCGGCAGAAATACCTGCTTTCCATCCGGTAAGATATATTCCCTTAACTTTAACAGGGGGGTTGTACAACTGCGGCATACGGTAAGGCTGGGCCAGGAAGTCCTGCTCTTTAGGACCCTCATAGACCTTTTCCGCCACCGTGGGCACAGTTTTAGCAGTGCTGCTGCATCCGGCTGTAAATAGTATTGCAGAATATAATGCGGTTAATACAAAAAATTTTGCTATAGTTTTTCGACAAATCATGCTGGCATTATCCCCCTGGTCTCCTCTATAAGATTATTGATGATATGTAAACATACCAATCATAAGTATAAATTCGACAAAAACAACACATTTCCTTTAAAAAATATTTTATTTTTCTTGACTTGGATTGAATTTCGGTGTATAATAAAACCATGATACATGTATACAATAATTCAAAAAGGGGCGGTCTTCATGAAGATCCGTTTTGAAGATGTGAATATGGTAAAAAATGATGATAAAGATGCAAAGAGCATTGAGGAATATATACTTGACCTTTTATACGATTCAGGGTACATGGAACACTAAAAACACAGCACCCTCAGAAGCCTATGGCTTCTTTTTTTTTTGCATATTTATTTCTCAACATGACATACTAAAAATACACAAAAAGTAATAGGAGGAAACAGAATGCTCTATGAAGTTAAAAAAGTTGACAACCCATGTGAAAGCTGCGAGGGTGATTGCCCAGTTATTGTCGGCGTCTGTTAATTTTTTCATCAGGCTTTTTAGAAAATGATTCAAGATATCTGTAAAAATCTTTTGATGTCTGGCAAAGCTTTTCTGGTTACATCCTCTCCATATTTTACGAAGTCAGGAATTCTCCGGAAATCCTTATATCCAACTCCCTGTAAATCCGGGTATAAATAATACCCCGGATAATTTTTTTTAATATAGTATGACAGTTCATCCCCCATGATATCCACTGATGCCATCAATATTTCTACCATGGAATCGGCTTTTGCCCGGCCGGTTGTTACCCCCAGATCCACGGCCAGCACCTTTTTGGCGCCCTGGTGATGTAAAATATCCACCGGAATATTATCCTTTATACCGCCGTCTACCAACTTGTGACCTTTTATATGTTTGGGCACGAAAATTCCCGGCAGGGAAATGCTGGCCCTTACTGCTTCGGCCACCCTGGCATCGGTGATGAAAACCGTATTGAAAATTTTTTCTTTTGGCACATTTTTTTTGCTGCAGAAAATCACCGTCTCGCCGGTGTTTATATTTACGCTCACCACGAAAAGGGGTATCTTGAGGTCGTCAAATTTTTTTCCGCCCAGCACCCCGTCCAGATATTGTTCAATCTTTTCCCCCTTAAAAAGGCCGTCCGGAAAACTCCACATGACCATGGGCTTACTGGTCCAGTAGTAAAAAAGTAGCACCAATATATATGCGGGAGTAAAAGCCGGATCTAATAATTTCCAGGGCTTTATATTTTTTAATTCCTCCAGGAAATCTTCTATATCGACGCCAGCCGCAAAAAGAGCTCCTGCAATACTTCCCGCGCTGGTGCCGGAAATTATATCGGGATATATGCCGTTTTGGGTCAGCACCTTCAGTACTCCCAGATGCACCGCGCCCCGCACTCCGCCGCCGCTCAACGCAAGGCCTATACCGTAGCGCATGGTTCTCCCCCCCCCCTTTTTGAAACGGTCTTTTATTAATATAATATGTGGATGGTTTAAAAAGTTACCTTGAGACAAAATTAAAACCCCCCGTGAAATTATCACAGGGGGCCATATGGTATTCAGGACTTTATTTTGCGGGAAGCTCCTGGGGTTCTCCGCAACGCGAAAGGAGCGCCAGCCACCGGTTATCGATTTCTTCCTGGATGGCTTTGATGACATGTTCATTGCCCGGAGCAAACAGGTGGCGGAAACGTCCCTGAGGCTTCAGGAATTCTTCAATGGGCACATATTTCTTGGGTTTATAATTCAGCTTCCACTTGCCGTTTTCCACCTCGTAGAGGGGCCAAAAACGGGTTTCGACCGCTATTTTGGTGAGTTCCACAATGTCCGGAGTGTTGTACCTCCAGCCTCTGGGGCAGGGAGATAGAATGTTCAAAAATGCCGGGCCCTCCACATCGAAAGCTTTTTTGGCTTTTTTGTGCACATCCTGCCAGTTGCTGATGGATGTCTGGGCAGCATAGGGTATGTTGTGGGCCGCCATGATGGCGGTGAGGTCCTTCCTGGGCTGCTGCTTGCCGGGTATCACCTTTCCTGCGGGACTCGTAGTGGTATCGGCACCCATGGGGGTAGCGCTGGAACGCTGGATACCGGTGTTCATGTAAGCCTCGTTGTCAAGACATACATATACCATGTTGTGGCCACGCTCCATGGCCCCTGAAAGGGACTGGAAACCAATGTCATAGGTTCCACCGTCGCCGCCGAAAGCCACGAACTTGAAGTCTTTATCAATCTTACCCTGTCTTTTCAAAGATTTATATGCCGCCTCCACACCGCTGATGGTGGCACCGGCGTTTTCAAAGGCGCTGTGTATAAATGAGCAGTTCCATGCGGTATAGGGATATATAGTAGAGGCCACTTCCAGGCAGCCGGTAGCGCAACCCACCACCACATTGTAATCTTCCGCCGCATTTAAAACCATCCTGACGGAAATGCCGTGGCCGCAACCGGCGCAGAGCCTGTGACCTCCTACAAATCTTTCCTCAAACTTTGAAAGTTCTTTCAATGTAGCCATGCCTGCACCTCCTATTCTCTTAAACCTAAATAGTTCACAAATTTGTCTGCTCTACCGGTCTTGATGATATTTGCAAGGTCATCATAAACTTTCTCCACATCCTCAAGCCTCAAATCCCTACCGCCAAGGCCGTATACATAGTTTACAACCTTGATGTCATTCTTGAGGTCATAGAGGGCTGTCCTCACATCGGCAAACATGGGACCTCCCAGTGTTGAGAAGGTTTCAGCTCTATCAAGGACCGCCACAGCCTTGACGCCCTTGAGTGCGTCCTGTATGGCTTCAAAGGGGAAAGGTCTGAAAACCCTGGGTTTCAACACGCCCACCTTGAGGCCTTTTTCCCTCAGCTCATCGACAACGCCTTTTGCGCTGCCTGCCGCGGAGTTGAGCACAACTACCGCCATATCGGCATCATCCAGTTTGTATGCATCTATGAGGCCGTATTTTCTGCCGGAAATGGCTTCATATTCCCTGCCGACCTCCTCGATGACCTTCTTGGCGGCTTCCATGGCCGCCACCTGCTGGCGTTTGTGTTCGAAATAAAAATCATACAAGTCAAGGGTGCCCATAGTGACGGGATTTTCGGCATCCAGAAGATATTCCTCAGGCTGATAAGTTCCTACGAAATTCTTTACAGTTTCATCATCCAGCACTTCCAGCACATCCAGAGCGTGGCTGGTAATGAATCCGTCCAGGTTTACCGACACCGGAAGAAGTACATCGGGATGCTCGGCAATCCTTACCGCCTGAATCATGTTATCATAGGCTTCCTGGGCATTTTCACAGAAGAGTTGGATGACTCCGGCATCTTTTATACCCATAGCATCGCTGTGGTCGCAGTGGATATTGATGGGGCCGCTCAGAGCGCGGTTTACCACCGGAAACACGATGGGCAGCCTTAAAGATGACGCTATATATACCATCTCAAACATCAGGGCAAGACCCTGGCTGGAAGTGGCCGTCATAGCCCTGGCACCGGCCGCCGACGCTCCTATGGTGGCGCTCATGGCGCTGTGCTCGCTTTCCACGGTGACAAACTCTGTATCCACCTGACCGTTGGAAACAAAGGAAGAAAATATCTGGACCACTTCCGTCTGGGGTGTTATGGGATATGCCGCCACCACATCGGGGTTTATCTGTTTCATAGCCTGGGCGACAGCTTCATTTCCGGTAATGGCGACTTTATTCTTCATTTCTCTTCGCCTCCTTCTGTCTATCCATCTCGTCCTCGGAGAACATGTCAATGGCATGGACTGGGCACACGTTGGCGCATATGCCGCAACCCTTGCAGTGCTTGTAGTCAAAGGAATCAAACTTGCCATCGGTGGCTATGATGGAAGCGTCGGGACAGTAGCGCCAGCATATCAGGCAGTGAATGCACCTGTCCTTGTTCCATACAGGCCTGATGGTCCGCCAGTCTCCCGTCTCATAGGTATTGGCATTGCCGGGTTCGTATACGTTTCCGGCTTTGGTTATTTCTTCCCAGTTCATGTCGGGGCGTACTGCTTTCGTCCTTTTTCCCTGACCGAAATTCCTGTTAAACGGTGTCATTCACCCTTCACCTCCTGATATGCCCTTTCGATGGCCTTTAAGTTGCCTTCGATGACCTCGGGTTTTTTCTTAAACTTCTTGGTAAGCTCCGCCTTCATGTTTTCCATGAACTCCTCATAAGGGATGAGCTGCGTCGCTTTTACAAAAGCGCCCATAAGCGGAGTGTTGGGTATAACCCTTCCGATAGTATCAAGAGAAATCTGGTTGGCATCCACAGTATAGATCTTTCCACCGGTGATTTTGAGAATTTCCCTGACCTGCTGCGGGGTTTTTGTGGTATTGACGATATAGATGCCATCATCGGGCACTCCCGCAGTGACCTTGGGTCCTAGAAGTGTTGCGTCAAGCACGATGACAATCTGGGGATTGATAACATTTGAATGAATGTGAATGGGGTTATCACTTATCCTGTTAAATGCCAGAATAGGAGCGCCCATCCTCTCAGGGCCATATTCCGGGAAACCCTGCACATATTTTCCCATCTCGGCGATGGATTCCGCCAGCATGAGGGCTGCGGTTTTGGCTCCCTGGCCTCCGCGGGCATGCCAGCGAACTTCAAGCACTTTTTCCATCTTGTGAAATCCTCCCTTCACTTACTTTTTGCATGGTACATTTATATTTTACCTAAAAAAATTAATAATACTCCGACCATTTCCAGCCCTTCAGGAAAAACCCAGTAACTTTAAAATCTGTTATAAAACAATAAACCATTTTAAAATACTGTTATATTACAAAGACAGGGTTATGATGATACAGACGGGATATGTTCGGATGATATTATTAATGTAGGGTGTAACAGAAATCTAGTATAAAGTATAACAGATTGAAAAAAAGTAGTCAAGAAAAACATAAAATCCTTCGCACAAACCGCAAAGGATTTAAAAATAAAATTTATCCGGCAGATAGTATGTATTTTATGATTAGTAAAAGGATTATCCCCGGCACTCCCAGAAATCCCACCAGCAGTGCCGTTATGGGATTTATAGCTATGGAAAGCCCCATATACCCCCCGAAGAAGTTGAGGATGACCAGCACGACACCGCCTATGATGGCATTGTATACCAGTTTCAGTACTAGTTTAAGGGGTACTATGAGGACCCGGCCCAACATATATAGCAGGATAAGGCCAAAGGCATATGCTATGACGGCTGCATAATCTATATGCATACCAGCACCCCCGTGTTTTTTTAATATATCCTATTACGGCCTTTCCGAAGATATGCCTTGTTCTTTAGCCTTTTTCAGGAGATAAATGTATTTTTTCTTGGCGGCTTCTTCCGCGAAAATAGCATGGTCCACAAGATCCGGGTCGGTTACGCACTCGAAATATTTCTGGGCTTTGAGCCAATCCTGGTGCGCTTTTTTGACCTCATCGGCCAGGCGTATCTCTACGGGCCTCACTGTTTCTTCGTCATCATCTACAAAAAACCTTGAAGAAACCTGTGACAGAAAGTGAATAATATCTTCTTTATTCATAAAACTCATCTCCTCAATAGAAATTTTATCCATATTTTAAGTACAATATACAGGAGATGAGTTTCTGGAAAACTAGATTTCTCGCCGGCCTTCCAGCGCCCTTGTCAGGGTTACCTCATCGGCATATTCCAGGTCTCCCCCTACCGGGATACCGTGGGCTATCCTGGTCACCTTTACGCCCAGAGGCTTCAGGAGCCTTGCTATATACATGGCCGTGGCCTCTCCCTCCACATCAGGGTTGGTGGCCAGTATGATTTCCTTCACCCCCGAATTTATCCTGGACAGCAGTTCTTTTATTTTGATGTCATCGGGTCCTATGCCCTCCAATGGAGAAATGGCTCCGTGAAGTATGTGGTAAAGTCCCTTATAATCCCGGGTCTTTTCCAGGGCCACCACATCCCTGGGGTCTTCCACCACCATGATAGTAGTCCTGTCCCGGTAAGACGCCCGGCAAATCCCGCAGGGGTCCGTATCGGTGAAATTGCCGCAGACTGAACAGTATATGATGGATTCCCGGGCTCTGGTAATGGCTTCGGATAAATTTGCCACCCGTTCTTTGGGCATTTTTAATATGTAAAAAGCCAGACGCTGGGCGGTCTTGGGCCCTATACCGGGCAGTCGGGAAAGTTCATCGATGAGGTGCGCTAAAGGTTCGGCATAATAAGACATTAAGATCATTCCTTACTTTAATATAGCAGTGAGTCAGTGAGTCAAAGAACCGTCCCCTGACTCACACCACGGTGCTCTCAGTTTAGAAAAGGCCGGGAATGTTAAGTCCTCCGGTAAGTTTCCCCATTTCACTGGCGACCATTTCTTCCGCCTTCTGCAGAGCTTCATTGGCCGCCGCTAAAATGAGGTCCTGGAGCATCTCCACATCGTCGGGATCTACGGCTTCGGGTTTGATTTCTATACTCAACAGTTGCTTTTTGCCGCTAGCCACCACCTTTACCACTCCGCCACCGGCGGTGGCTTCCACAGTCTTTTCCTTGAGTTCTTCCTGGAGTTTCATCATGTCCTGCTGCATTTTCTGAACCTGTTTCATTAGTTTGTTCATGTTGCCCATACCGTTCAATATAATCGCCTCCTATAAAATTTTTACGATATCCTTACCAAAAATTTTTATTACGCTCTGATAAAATTCTTCATCAGAAATCTCACCATCTTTTTTAACTTTACCATCTTCGCTGCTATTTTTATCTAGGAGTTTTTTTTTTCGTCTTCGACTGGCAGAGATTGTTGGAAACCTTTTATGAAAATTTCCATACCGGTTATATTCTTCACTACATCTTCTATTATATTTTTCCCTGATTCTATAATTTCCTTATATTCCGGAGGGCAGAACAGAAAAACATTGTCTTTTTCAATTCTGCACGGCCTCACATTACCTTCTTTTATAAAGGTCTGAAGTCTTTTTTGGCGCTTTTTGCCCAGTTCCTCGATGACTCCAGGCCATGCCCGGATAAGCTGCTGCAGCTTTTGTTCGCTGCCGTCCAGGGTGGCCTCAGCCGAAGGAGAGTCATCGTTCCCATCTTCCCGGGAAGAGCCCGGGTTTTTAATATTATTTTCCGGCAAAATCTGTGAATTTTTCTGTCCGGCACCGATATCATAGGAAGAATCCGGATCCTTCGAGATATGTCCTGTCGCGGCTCCTGCTCCATCCGTTGCTCCGTCCGTATTAACCCCATTCGCACCGGCCCCAACGTGAGCCGCAGCCTCTATGACCCTTTGCACCTGCTCCTGAAGTAATGCCATCTGCTGCTCCAGGTTCTGGATGCGGCTTATATATCCCTGAGGTTCCTCCCATAGCTCCGGCAGGGTGAGCTTCACCATGGCGGCCTCCAGCACAATCCGGGGCTGGGAGGACCATTTCATGTCATTGGCGGCATCTTTCAATATGTCTATTATACTTAAAAGTTTTTCCCGGGAATAGCTTCCGGCAAGCTTTTGAAGCTCAGAATATTCCTCGTCTACCACATCTATGAGATAGCGGTCCGCACCTATGGCGGCCATCAGTATATTCCTGTAATGTTCCATGAGATCGTCTACGAAGCGGAAAAGGTCCTTGCCCTGAGCCGCCGCTTCATCTACGATGCCCAGCATTCTGCCTCCATCTTTTTGTAGCACAGCCCGGGATACTTCGTAAAATACCTCGTGGCTTACAGCTCCCAGAAGATTTAACACATCGCCGTATAAAAGCTTCCTGCCTCCGAAGGTCAGAGCCTTGTCCAGCAGGCTCAGGGCATCCCTGACGGAGCCCTGGGAACTTCTGGCCAGTTGCGCTAAAGCCTCATCTTCGGCCTCGATGCCCGCATCCCCGGCTATTTCCTTCATGCGCTTCACCAGTTCTCTGGCCGAAACCCTACGGAAATCGAACCTCATGCACCGCGAAAGGATGGTGGGAGGCAGCTTGTTGGGCTCGGTGGTGGCCAGAATAAAAACCACATGCCGCGGTGGCTCTTCCAGTGTCTTCAAAAGGGCGTTAAATGCCTCGGTGGTGAGCATGTGAACCTCATCTATTATGTATACTTTATAGCGGCCTTCCGACGGCGGAAAGTTCACCTTTTCTCTGAGGTCTCTTATGTCATCGATTCCGCGGTTGGAAGCCGCATCCATCTCTATGACATCCACCATGCTGCCGCTATTTATAGCCCGACATGATGCACACTCGTTACACGGGTCTACCGTGAGCCCTTTCTCACAGTTGAGGGCCTTGGCAAAAACCCTGGCGGTGCTTGTCTTGCCGGTACCCCGCATGCCGCAGAAAAGATAGGCATGCCCGATTTTTCCGCTCTTTATCTGGTTTTTTAAGGTGGTGACAATGGCATCCTGCCCCACGATCTCATCAAAATCCCGGGGCCTGTATTTCCTGTAAAGGGCAATATATGACATAATCAATTCTCCCGTCCGGATGAAAAACATTTACATGCTTTATTGCCGCAAATCCTAAAATAGCCGCCGAATTTATCGGCGGCTAAAATTGTAGCCGTGCACCCTCCGTCGATCTATCCCTCCGGGCGTTACAATGATAGTTAGCTCCGGCCAGGCTTCCCCGCGGCACATGAAAGGGCTTCCTTACCGCTGCTTCCTCCCGGACCTGACGGGGTTCGAAAGTTTCCATTGCGCGGGACCCAGCCCTCGTCACCACTTGTCAAAGCCAGACCCCACAGGAATAAGACCTCGGGAGGGAGTTCGACCCCACTGTAGCGGATTGTGGGTACAGGGCACCGCTGCCTCCCCGTCTAGCACGGCAAAATCTTTTTCTGTTTAAGGATATAAAAATGGCGGAGAGAGAGGGATTCGAACCCTCGATACGGATTTTTGTCCGTATACGCGATTTCCAGTCGCGCGCCTTCGACCAGCTCAGCCATCTCTCCACGTTTAGAGGTCAGATGTCAGAAATCGGATGTCAGATTAGATGAAATTTGCTTGGGCAAATTTCTTATACTAATATCTGAGGTCGGATATCAGATGTCGGACTCGTTAGATTTGCCGAAGGCAAATCCTTCTATTCCGACCTCTGACTTCCGGCTTCTGACTTTTGTTTAATGGCGGAGAGAGTGAGATTCGAACTCACGAGGCGGATTTACGCCCACTCGCTTTCGAGGCGAGCGCCTTCAACCTCTCGGCCATCTCTCCGTATTCAGAGGTCGGATGTCGGAAGTCGGATGTCAGATGCAACATCCATCTCATATACCGACTCCTGACCCTTTTGCAATAAGGTCTACCTACATTATATCATATTATCTTTTTTTCTTGAAAAAATCCTTCAAAATCTTGCCACATTCCTCGGCCAGCACCCCCGGCACCATCTCAGGCCGGTGGTTGAACCTCTCATCCTCAGGGATGTTCATGAGGCTGCCGCAGGCTCCCGCCTTAGGATCATGGGCTCCGAAAACAACCCTGTCAAGCCTCGAAAGGACAATGGCTCCGGCACACATGGGGCATGGCTCTAAAGTCACATAAAGGGTGCAGCCTACCAGGCGCCATGTCTTCAAAGCTTCACAGGCCTTTCTTATGGCCAGCAGCTCTGCATGAGCCGTAGCATCCTGAGAGGTCTCCCTCAGGTTGTGCGCCCTGGCGATGACCTCATCGCCCATCACAATCAAAGCTCCCACGGGCACCTCATCAAACTCCAGAGCCTTTTCTGCTTCCTTCAAAGCTTCCTGCATAAAAAAAACATCAAGCTCTTTAATTTCTTCTTCCATGAGATATTTCCAAATCACAAATGGTGCGCCCGGGAGGACTCGAACCCCCGGCACGCGGTTTAGGAAACCGCTGCTCTTTCCTCCTGAGCTACGGGCGCCCAACAAGATGTGAGAGGCGTGAAGTTTGAGGTGAGATAGCTCTCGAGCCTCTCTTTTGTCCATCTCACTTTATTTTATTGAGGTCCAGGATGTCTTATTTCACACATCCAACATCCCGCATCACACTTCACATTTGGTGCGCCTGGCAGGAATCGAACCCACAGCCTTCTGATCCGTAGTCAGACGCTCTATCCAGTTGAGCTACAGGCGCATAAATGGCGGAGAGATCGGGATTCGAACCCGAGATACGGATTTTAGGTCCGTATAATCGCTTAGCAGGCGACCGCCTTCGACCTACTCGGCCATCTCTCCGCGTTTCGGATATCAGATGTCGGATATCGGACTCGTTGGATTTGCCGAAGGCAAATCCTTCTATTCTGACCTCTCATTTCCGACCTCTGACTACCGCTTAATGGCGGAGGGGGTGGGATTCGAACCCACGGCTCTTTCGAGACACTGATTTTCAAGACCAGCTCCTTAAACCGCTCGGACACCCCTCCGTCCGATGACTATTCAAAGTATAGCATACAATTTACCCTTTTGTCAACCGACCTCAAAATGCCAACAAAGCCATTGATTTTGTAAGCCGTATTTGTTAATATTGTATTATCGTAATGTTAAATTTTTTATTTTACTGTTTCTCGATATATATTATACTTTATCATCGAGGGAAAGTCGAGAGGAGAATAAAAATTGAGACTTCCATATATTCCCCAGTGGCAGAGGAATCTATACCTCATATCGCTGGGCGTTTTTGTGGCTTCTATAGCCTTCAGCATCATTACCCCTTTTTTGCCCATCTTTTTAATGCAACTGGGACTTAAAAGCAATACTTCCCTCTGGTCCGGGCTAGTTTTCTCCATAAACTCCCTGGCCTTCGGCATCATGGCGCCCATCTGGGGCTCTATATCAGACAGGTACGGCAAGAAACCCATGATGGCCAGGGCGGGCCTGGGCATGGGTCTTACATATTTTCTCATGGCCATGGTTCACAATCATATCCAGCTTTTTGTGCTGAGGGGAATCAACGGCCTCCTTTCGGGATACATTCCCGCAGCCATCACACTGGTAGCGGCCAGCAGCAGACCGGAGAATCTAAATTATAGCCTGGGTATAGTGCAGGCCGCATCAGCCATAGGAAATATCACCGGCCCTCTCGTCGGTGGCATCACGGCAAAACTTCTGGGAATTAGAGGAAGCATGGTTTTCACCGGCATTTTACTTTGTATTGCGGCCATCCTGCCCTTTGCCGCAAAGGTTAAGGAAGAAATTGTGCCCAAACCAAAAACTTCTATTTTAAAAGATATTGCAGCAACTTTTCAAAACCGGCAGTTAGTGATTCTATATACCGTATGGCTTTTGATCCAGGCCGCTCTCATGGCCGTTTTCCCCACATTGCCGCTCCTGATTGGCAGCATTTCCAAACAAAATGCTGAGCTTTACACCGGAATAATCTTTTCCATAGTGGGGGTATCCACGGCCCTGGGTGCTCCACTGGTGGGTAGAATCCGCAATTACTCCACGGTTAATATTTTTCGATGGTCACTGCTGGCATGCGGCGCGCTGACAGCCCTGCAGGGCCTTGCTACATCTATTTTCGCTCTGGGCGCTCTGAGGTTCCTGTTCGGATTTTTTAACTCCGCCGTGACCGTGGCAGGCAATGTGCTCATCGCAAAAAGCAGCGATCAGAACAACCAGGGCAGCTCCTTCGGCATGCTCAACAGTATCATGTCCATAGGCTTGGTTTCCGGCCCCATCATCGGCGGCTATCTTGGGGACCATCTGGGACTTTCATATTCTTTCTTCGGTGGAGCCGTATTACTGCTGGCAGCATATATCCTTTCGATATTCGTCAGCGAACCCGGGGCCGGGAAAAACTACGCATAGAATAACTTTCATAGAAAGCGACGGCCGCTTCACTTTCATTTCCAACCCTGGAGGAATTTTATCAATAAAATGTCGAGCAGCCTTTCACAAATTACAGATACACTAGGGGATATCTGCAAAAAACAAACCGAGGTAGCCGGTTCCTTAAATCAGAACAACATCAGGATGGCAGAGCTTTTGAATTAAAAAAAGGATGGATAAAACATGATTATCGGCACAATGATCGTAGAGATTTCCTTAGGCGATACATTTTCATTAAAAGATAAAAGGCAGATAGTGAAAAGCATAATCGAAAGGTTGAAAAACCGCTACAATATATCCATAGCGGAAGTGGACAGGCAGGATGATATAAGGCGGACGGTAATCGGCATGGCTTGCGTTTCTACTACCAGCGAACATGTAAACCGCCAGCTAGACCATGTCCTCTCATTTATGGAAAAGGATGGCCGCTTCACCGTGGAAAATGTGGAGAAGGAAATGCTGTAAATAAGTGAGTGCCGGGTACCTAATGTTTAGCTTTTCTACCTATAAGCAACCCTTCAACTGAAATATCTTCATCTAAATCTTCCCAGTGAATACCGATTCCATTCCCTATCAGCCGCCATTTCGACCTCTGATTATCATTTGCTTTTTTGAGCTTTGGAAACCAATCCAGTGGAACTCCTATCTCTCTACCATCACTAAGTAAAACATAAAATTTATCATCATCGAACCATAGTTCCATAGCATTTGCTTTAATTAAATCATTATCTAAAATACTCATTCCATTGCCTCCTCATCATTTCCAGGTTTCTTTCAATGATTTTGCTTATCTCTGAGAGTTCATATGCTTTAAAGCCATATGAACTTGCTAATGAAATATGATCCAACCAGAATTTAGCATATTTATTATCTGACTCAACATGAATGTGCGGAGGTTCAGTTCCTTCATTGCTGAAAAAGAAAAATCTATATTTATCTTCTTTAAGAACTGTTGGCATCATCTTTCTCCTTTTTATAATGCATAGGAAAGCAAAAATATACCTTATTGTAGAGCTTTCCGTATGCATTTCAAGAAAGCTACCGCTATTTAATTGCTTACAATAAAAGCTTTTTTATAATTCAAAGGGGATAAAAAAATCGTGATTTCAACATTTTTATAATATCATTTATAAAATATTTTGTAAATATGTGATATTAAAAAGTAATTCCTGATGTATCTATGATAACAGAAGGTGTCTTAATTTTCAATAAGTGAATATGTGAGTGCCTGGCACCATGGCACCATTTTCTTATGCTTGCGAAATATTCCCAACCCTGGAGGATTTTTATCAATAAATGTCGAAAAAATATCGAATAAATATCTTACAAGGGGGATTATTTCATGAAAGTTGGAATAGTTGGCGGCGGAAAAGCCGGCACTGTATTTTTAAAATCTCTGTTGGAGCTGGAGAATGTGACTGTCGTGGGTATATGCGATATCAATTCCGACGCGCCCGGCCTTGTGCTGGCCCGACAACACGGCATACCTGTTTGTACAGACCTTGAATCGTTTTTTTCAAACGAAATGGACGTGTTGCTGGAGCTTACGGGAAATCAAAGCGTCAGAGAAAAGATAAAGGGCATGATGCATAAAAAAACTCATCTGGTGGATTCCGATGCTGCGAAGCTCGTGGCTATGCTTTCAGAACACCAGCAGAGCCTTAACGCCAGACTTCAAAACTATATAGACCATATGCAAACCCTTTTAAAACATCTGGCAGGGAATATTTCGGAGATAAATGACACTGTAAAATCCATTGACAGTACCTCAAAGAAAATGGCAGAATCCGTTTCCAATTCTATGGAAAGTATAAAGCGAACAGACCAGATAATAAAAATCATCAACGATATAACAACACGCATCAAAATCCTTGGTATCAACGCATCTATCGAAGCCGCCCGGGCCGGGGATTACGGCCGCGGTTTTTCGGTCGTGGCGGAAGAAATAGGCAAATTAACCGCCTCCAGCAAAAATGCCACTTCTGAAATAACAGACATTATTGAAAAAATGAAAACGGATATCAGCAGCCTTTCACAAATTACAGACACGCTGGGGGACATCTGCAAAAAACAAACTGAGGTGGCCGGTTCCTTAAACCAGGACAACATCAGGATGGCCGAGCTTTTGAATTAAAAAAAGGATGGTCGCTTCACCGTGGAGAATGTGGAGAAGGAGATACTGTGATTACTAATAACTGTAATCCCAGTCGAAGGTAACTTTCCCCGATGAGCTAACATCGAAAGAGGCCATTGTATCGCCGTCCTGATTTATCACTTCTCCAGAAACATCGTAATTATCGTAATAATCAAGAACATAATCAACGATATCCTCAATCCATTCTTCGGCATCGTCCGTTTCTTTGACGTCTTCCCACTCATATCCATAATAAGAGGTATCTATCTCTATGGTAATGAAAATTTCCTCATCGTCTTCGTCGCCGTCGATGCTTATATCCGCCGTCATATTCCCAAAATTATCGTTATAATCGTCGAGATTGTAGCCGTAGATATCGTTTAAATCATTTTCAAGTTCGTCAAAATCCACCGAACTGTATCTGAAATCCACAGTCAACTTACTGCCGGATGATTTGAATTTAACCAGAGTATCACCTTTATCGATGTCCTCAATGGTGCCTGAAAAATCGGTATCGGGGTACTCATCTTCCACATAATCGTAGATATCGTTGAGCCAGTCTTCTATATCGTCCTGGTCGGTAGAGTTCCATTTGCTTTTATAATCGGAAAGGTCTATCTCTATAGTCAATTCCAGTTCTTTTTCGTCGCCTACCACATCGTAATCGAATTCCATGCTCTTCCATTTAGAATATTCGTCGTACAAATAATCTTCCAGGTCTCCCGACGGATCCGATTTGTTTTCTTCTTGCTGTTTCTTTAAGGTCGCTTCTAGATCGATGATCCTTATATGCAGATAAGAGTTTTGCTGGGTAAGTTGAGTTATCTGGCTGTCCTTTTGCGAAAGCTGACTTTTCAAATCGGCAATCTGCTGCTGCAGGACCTGATTCGCCTCCGCTTTACTGTTTATAACCACAGCATTTTTGGCGGCATCCCAGGATACGCTTGCCCCCAGGGCGGTGCTTACCAGTCTGATGGGCACATATGTAACATTATCATAAACAAAAGGCTCAGGGGTAGCCGCCTGCTGTTTCCCGTCCACGTATATCCTGATTCCGCTAAAGTACGCCTTTATGTTTTTCATGTTCCCGCCCGCCGCCATGGCCGCCGAAGTGAATATAAATACGCCAGCTATGAGGGCGGCAAATAAAATATAAAACTTCCTTTTCATAACAAAACCTCTAGATTGTTAATTTTATTTTCATTACATGATACTGTAATATCAGTTCTACATGTGAAATAAAAATCCTTCAAGATATATATATTTATCTCCAGACTAATTTGGTTCACATTTATGGCAAAATAAAGTGTCTCACTATATTATGTATATTTGTAAGCCCGACCCCATTACTCCCATAAAAAAACACTCTCTGTCATTTCCGTAATAACAGAAAGTGTCTTAATTTTCAATAAGTGAATATGTGAGTGCCTGGCACCATTTCAACAAATCCTATTAAAATATCTACCACTTCCTCTACGATGTCTTTTGGTGCTTTTTCACGAAAAGATACATCTCTGGCATATATGTCTAAAGCTTTCACCTGTTCACACATAATAACACCTGTCGTTTTAGTTCTTTCATCAAGTTCTACATGAAGTGGAAAATTTCTGTTTGTGTTAGTAATCGGACATACCATGGCTAATTTAGTGAATTTATTATAGGTATTATTGCTAACAACTAATGCAGGTCTTTTCCCTTTTTGCTCATGCCCTGTTTGAGGATCAAATTCTAAAAAAATAATATCGCCTTGTTCCGGTATATATCCCATTAAAACACCTCTTTACCTTGTGGCTTTCCGGTATCCCATTCGCTGCATTTATAATCCCCTTTATATTCTGCAATTCTTTCTTCCAGAGTTTTATGCTTTTTAACAGGTATAATAACCAGATTGCCATCTTTAACTTTTATTTCCACCTTGTCATTTTCATTTAATTTAGCCATTTCGAGAATAGCCTTTGGAAGTCTTACAGCCTGACTATTTCCCCACTTTTGTATTGTGGTATACATATCATCACCCCATATTTAAAGTATATACTATGTATCTACATCTGTCAATGTATATTATCTAGTAAATATGTGAGTACCTAGTATCAATCGGCTGAAATGATTTTATTCCTCTATTTTACCCAGCTGTATGACATGACAAATTGCACTTTCCAACTCTATCCTCGGTTTTCTTCCCATAAAAAAACACCTCCTGTTATTTCCATAATAACAGAAGATGTCTTAATTTTCATTAAGTGTATAAGTGAGTGCCTGGCATCATTTTCATAATTCTGCTTCCAGCCGGGAAATAACAACCGATAAGGTTGAATCTTTCATTAAATTATCTTCCCTTCTTTTAATATCTTTTCCTTAAGCTCCGAAGTTATTTCTTTATCAGTAATTACACTTACGGCAAACGGCATCGCAATTTTCTCAACTTCTATATACATAGTCCAGTAATTCAGAGCTTCGTTCCAGCCGTCTATAAATAAATCTATGTCAGAGTATTTATCAAAGGGACCTTCCCTGGAAAGAGAACCATACAAGTATACTTTCTTTATCGCATATTTATCTTTAAGAAATTTCGCTATTTTACCGGCCCTTTCCATAGCTTCTTCTTTCATTGTTTTCTCTTGGGCAATTGCCAATTCGCGCCTTTTTGCCCAGGTTTTCCGAATGTTATCTCTTTCAGTGTCAATAAGAGACATGACATCATCCCCATTTTTTGATGAATTACAATATTTTCATCCTGCTGGCATCATTTTTCTACTTTTTATAATGCATAGGAAAACAAAAATATACCTTAGTGTGGGGCTTTCCGTAATGCATTTCAAAAAAGCCACCGCTATTTAATTGCTTACAATAAAAGCTTTTTTATAATTCAAAGGGGATAAAAAAATCGTGATTTCAACATTTTTATAATATCATTTATAAAATATTTTGTAAATATGTGATATTAAAA
Organism: Biomaibacter acetigenes; assembly: GCF_003691585.1. Taxonomy (GTDB): domain Bacteria; phylum Bacillota; class Thermosediminibacteria; order Thermosediminibacterales; family Tepidanaerobacteraceae; genus Biomaibacter; species Biomaibacter acetigenes. The sequence continues at coordinate 3,195,745 of NZ_CP033169.1, forward strand.
AGTAATTCCTGATGTATCTATGATAACAGAAAGTGTCTTAATTTTCAATAAGTGAATATGTGAGTGCCTGGCACCGTTAAAACTTGTATCGCTCTTTGATGTTGATTATAGCTGGTGTGGTGGAGTTTATATGTTCCGCAATTTCCTTCGGTAAATATCCGTTTTCAATGGCTTTTTTAATATATTCTATTTTATATGGAGTAAGGCTCCTCTTTCTGGACCCGCTTTTAATGAGTTCAATATCGACCTTGCTTGCTCCTGTTTCTATCAATATCTCCTCCAGCGTTTTTGTAAATGTCAGGATTTTCTCATCCTTTTTTACCGTCGGGCCTTCTCCAATAACTTCAATGTTTTCATAATCGCCTGTTTCCTCATCCTTCATGAATTCTTTGTATTTATTAATGGCGATTTTTCGATCATTTGATATCATATTCAGAATAAAATCTATATCTACAAAATCTGTTTTGTTATTTCTGTAGTAACGATCGCTGCTCCACTTATAATCTTCTACTTTATTTGTCATGTTTGCCCTTAATGGATTTTGATGTATGTACCTTAAAATGCATATACCGATTCAAAAACTCAATTGTTCCGGACGGGTGGTTACAGCCCGTCCGGAGAATGGTTACAACCGTTCCGGTTGTAAGTTTCATCGATAAATGTTATCTACCTTTTCCATTAATGCCGTATACCTCTCGCATGGAACGATCTGATCCGTCACCAATCTCTATGGTGTAAGAATCATGTACGATTCTATCAAGGATCGCATCTGCCAGAGTTGCTTCTCCAATCTTGCTATGCCAACCGGCAGGCGAAAACTGGGAGCAAAAAATTGTGGATGCTCTTTTGTGGCGTGCATGGATGAGTTCAAGCAAATCTCTGGCTTCCGTTTCCGTAAGAGAAACAAGCATCCATTCATCCAGTATAAGAAGATCAACTTTGCGGTATTGGCTTAACACTTTTTTATAGACGCCTTCACCTCTAGCAATTGCTAAATCGGTCAACAACTCAGGTAAACGGACATATTTTACCGTATAATACTGTTTACAGGCTTCCATGCCGAAGGCACATGCCAGATAGAATTTACCGGCTCCCGAAGCACCCATAATAATTATGTTATGCTTATCCGTGATAAAAGTACAGGTTGCTAACCGATCAATCAGTGCTTTATCCAGCTTTCTACCAGCGCTGTAGTTGATATCGGCTATACAAGCATAGCTTTGGTCAAAGTTGGCATTTCGAATCAGTCGTTTAAGACGGTTGTTTTTACGGCTGGTATATTCGATATCAACGAGCAGACCTAATCGTTCCTCAAAGGAAAGATGGTCTAGTGAATGCTCTTTTAACTGCATACGGTAAGCATCCGCCATGGCCGTGAGCCGCATTTCAATCAGTTTGTTGATGGTTGTTTGATTTGTCATAATCTATTTCCTCCCATAATAGTCTGCTCCGCGGGTAAATCCGTATTGGGCAGAATCGATACTCATTTTGTAGGCTGTTCATCGGTTACTTTGTCTTGACCGGTCGAAAGGATGGTCTTGACGCTTTTTAAGCTGGGTTTTGGCGTGTAAGATAGCGCCCTTTTACAGGCGGCTTCCAATCGCAAGACAGAATATTTATCTGCCAGTTTTAATAACGCAAGACAGCTTCTGTAACCCTGTTGCTCCACTTTTTGGGAGGAAAGGATTGACTTTACTGTTATTGTTGTATTAGGGCCGATTTTCTGAGCCCAGGAAATAAATCGATCGGCATTCCACTTTATATAGCTTTGATGGTCTTCCGGCATATGTGCCTCATTGGTACTGTATTGCCCGGGACGACCATAAAGCCTTGGATGAGAACAGATACGATGATTATTGTAAAAAACTTCAATGACGTTACATGTTACCCTTACATCGACCTTGTGTTTTATATACTCATACGGAACTGAATAGTGCATTTTATCTACAGATATGTGATAATTAAACTGAACGGTGGCTATTTTCCAGACAGCCAGTTCATAAGGGGTAGCAGGTAACGGCATGAGAAAAGGTTTTTCTTCCTCAAGAAAGACGCTGTATCTGCTGCCTCCTTTCTTTTGGAAGGGTTTGGAGTTAAATGACTCAAGCTTTTCTTTAATGGCTTTATTCAGTTCTTGCAGACTGAAGAATTTTTGATGACGCAGGGCAGCGATAATCCATGTAGATATATTTCCAACCGTACCTTCAGCGTTGGGTTTGTCTTTAGGCTTGCGGACACGTGCAGGGATCACCGCTGTATCATAATGCTCTGCCAATTCATGATAAGTTTTATTGATGACCGGAGTGTACCATGAAGGCTTTTCTACACCAGTTTTAAGATTATCGGGCACGAGGATTCTGGTTACACCGCCAAAGAAACAGTACATGTTTACGTGAGCACTAATCCAGCTTTCCTGATCCTGCGATAAAAAAGCTTCTACATAAGCATACTGGCTGTAGGAAAGTACGGCTACAAATACATAGGCAGGAATGATTTCACCAGTATCCTGGTCAACAATCGAAGCAGTTTGACCAGCCCAGTCCACTTCAATCTGCTCACCCGGTTTTCTTGGAATATGCATGCTAGCTCTTTTGGTTTCCGCGAACTTTTGATAGTGATAGCAGAACTGAGAATACATGAGAGGAAGCTCATTGCTGCGTCTGCATTCCTCACAGTATTCGGTCCATAAAAGCTTAAGAGTAACGCCGTCTTTCATAAGTTCCTTATGGATATACTCCAGATCCGGATAGTGGCGTTCAGGGGATACTGCCGGCTTGGGAAAAAACATTTTTTCCAGCTCACCGTCGGTCATTTCTTGTTTTAGCGGCCACGTGATATTAAGCTCTTTTGCCCTGTCAAGAACTTTTGTAACTGTCTTGCGAGCACATCCACAACTGGCAGCTATACCGCTTTTACTGATCCCGTGACTGTAAAGTCGCAGGATTTCTCGATATTTGGTCATATGATGACCCCCTTGTATAATGTATTTACACCATTAAAGTTGTATAAATACATTATACAGGATGGATTTTTGGGGGGTAACCAATGACCGGAGCATGTGTAACCATTTGTCGGAACGACTGTAACCTCTCACCGGAACAGGTGGGAATTTTGCTCCGGATTATTCATAAAAGGGAGAGGAGATATTTATCATCTTCGAAAATGTATTTTTTGTTATTCCCCCGCTGTATGACGTGGTAAACCGCACCTTCATACTCTATCCTCGGTTTTCTTCCCACAAAAAAACACCTCCTGTTATTTCCATAATAGCAGGAGGTGTCTTAATTTTCAATAAATGAATAAGTGAATGCCTAGCACCATTTCTGGTGTTACTTTTTTACGATTTTAAGTTCCAGTCCTAGACTGTCAACATATTTTAAAAAGTTTCTTAATGCAGGCGAATGACCTACAGTCTCAATCCTTGATATCATCTGTTGTGTTAGACCGGAGCGTTTAGCTAATTGTTGTTGAGATATATTCATTCTTTTTCTGTAACTAACTAGATTCTTTATAACTTCATATTCCAATTGGGATTTAATATAGTCTGCTTTAAGTTCTTCATCATTTGCTATTCTTTTATTTATTTCTTTGTTAACATTTATTTTTTTAAAGGGCATTTAGATTACTCTCCTTTCCTTTTTATAATAATTTTCTGCCTGTGACCTTTTCAAGTTCTTTCAATCTTCTTATAGCTTTACCAATCTCAAACTTTTCGGCTTTCCCTTTTTGTTTTTTACAAGCATGAAGCAGATATATATTATTCCCATCAGTTACTACAAACATAATACGATTATTTTTGTGTTTAATTTCCCATAATTTACCGATTAGTTGCCTAATATCAAGGATATATAATGCCTTTAAACCTTCTTTTTCAAGCCTTTGTAAGATTGTTAACCATTCTGCCCTTTCCTTTTTTGGCAATTCATCTATATAACTTAATATTAAGTCTTTTCCTCCCGCAGTTTCATAAGTATGTACATTCATAACATTTCTCCTTTTGGCAGATTATACATCCTATTTGATGTGACTATTATTTATTATACATCAAAATTGATGTAATCTCAATTAAAAAAAGGTGAAAAATTTATATGAATCAATATTGAATGTTCAACGGTTTCTTGTCTTCTGCTTTCTCAAAAATTTATTTTTTATTGTTCCCCCGCTGTATGACATGGTAAACCGCACCTTCATACTCTATCCTCGGTTTTCTTCCCACAAAAAAACACCCCCTGTTATTTCCATAATAGCAGAAGGTGTCTCAATTTTCAATAAGTGAATATGTGAGTGCCTGGCACCATTAGTATTTATTCAAATCTTCAAGTTTTTCTATTGTAAATATATCATCAAGAATTTTGTCCAGTGTTTCCTTATTTGCTTTAAGTATCTTTTCTTCCGCCTCTTTTGATAATGTCCCAAATTTCTTTTTCAAAAGTCTTATTGCTGTATCCGCCTTGCCCTCCTTTAGACCTTCTTTAATTCCTTCTTTAATTCCTTCTGTCAAGCCCTTTTTCTTGCCTTCTTCAAGTATTAATCTGTAGAAGGATGATTCTTCCAGGTTCAGCATCCTTACCACCTCCTCAAAGGCTTTTTTTACTTCTTGTTCGTTAAACATCAAACCCGAGAAAATGCCCGCATAAAATGCTATATCTTTTTTCCTGTTTATGTTCATCGGCATTTTTAGTATTGCATCAGCGCATTCTTTTATATATTTTTCCCCTTGCTTTTGTCTTCTATTTCTATCTACCAGAGGTAAGAGTGAATATAAATCATAATATCCTGTGTTGATTATTTCCTCAAATTTTATTTCTCCAAGATCTATTAGTTTATATCTGTAATCCAGCCTGTTTGTATCTTCATATTCGTATGTTAGTTTTTGCTGCATCCTGGGTTCTTTTTTACCCATATATATTACTATCTGGTAAGGGGGAAGTTCGTATTTTTCCATGATTTCTATGGAGTATCTGAGCATCCTGTACGGCAGTTTGCTGTCATTGCCCGATTGAAATTCTATATGTACTGGCATGTCTCCGGTGTCGGTCTGGCATTTGAATATCATATCGCTTTGTCTTTTTTCTACTATAGTGAATTCCAGGTTGAGTTCCTCTATTTTCTTTAGTTTCAGCTTCAGGAAGTATTGTATTATATCATCTGCCAGATTGGAGAATATATGTTTTATGGTTATATCATATTGCCCCAATTTATCACCTCTTTCTGCCTTGATTATACATTATCTTGCTTTTAACTTCAATATTTATGCGGTGTTGATCAGGAAGATTTGTTTGCGATTTCTCAGTATCCCACTCTGATAAAAAAAATTGTCGCTATCATCGCAGGTAATGTCTTAATATTCAATAAGTGTTTAAGTGAGTGCCTGGCACCGTTAAAACTTGTATCGTTCTTTTATGTTGATTATAGCTGGTGTGGTGTAGTTTATATGTTCCGCTATTTCCTTAGGTAAATATCCGTTTTCAATGGCTTTTTAATATACTCTATTTTATATGGTGTGAGGTTCCTCTTTCTGGACCCGCTTTTAATGAGTTCAATGTCGACCTTGCTTGCTCCTGTTTCTACCAATATCTCCTCCAGTGTTTTTGTAAATGTCAAGATTTTCTCATCCTTTTTTACCGTCGAGCCTTCTCCAATAACTTCAATATTTTCATAGTCGGCTGTTTCCTCATCCTTCATGAGTTCTTTGTATTTATTAATGGCAATTTTTCGATCATTTGATATTATATTCAGAATAAAATCTATATCTACAAAATCTGCTTTGTTATTTCTGTAGAAACGATCGCTGCTCCACTTATAATCTTCTACTTTCTTTGATATGTTCGTCTTGTATGACATGGTAAACCGCACCTTCATACTCTATCCTCGGTTTTCTTCCCATAAAAAAACACCTCCTGTTATTTCCATAATAGCAGAAGGTGTCTTAATTTTCAATAAGTGAATATGTGAGTGCCTGGCACCATTTTCCTTTTTAAATCTTTTTATATACCTCATCTAATGAATCACTTTTAATTACTGCTACAAGAAGGCTATCCAGCTTCTTTTCATCATTTATGCTTGCTATCTTATCTTTCAGGTCATCGGGTATTGTTTCAAACTTGGCCTTTATGGCATCCAATATTGACTCCTGTGCCTTTCTTATTCTGCCTTCTATTCTACCTTCTATTCTACCTTCCTCAATCAATGCTGCACCTATTCTGGTCATCCTGACCACCTCCTTTAATCGGTCTATATATTCTTTTCTCACATACTTATCTGCCAGCCCAAGCACCGATGCAATGACAATAGACTGCATTTCTTCATCTTTTATTTCTTCAGCTAACTCCAGGACTTTTCTTGCTGCCTCATCTTCACCCCACTTGTTCTTCATTAAGGGTAAAAAGATTAGATCCATTATGTCTTTATTATCAAGCGGTATGTCATTTTCTATTTTATATTTTATGGCTTCATATCTTTTATCTCCATCATATTCTACCATGAATACCTGTTCTACTTTGTAGTATATGGAACCTATATCAATACTTTTATCAGCCTTATGAATGTTACCTGAATATATTACTACCGTATGTATTTTCTTTTTTCTTTGAGGTATAATGCTGAATCGTATATGAGAAATCTCGGAAGATCTGCCAGTTTATTTGTTGTTTGAAATTCTATATGTAAAAGAGAACCATCTTCGAGTTCAAATACATAGTCCATTTTTCTATCGGATAGATGTATTATGGGCAGTTCTGTGGGCTTTACGTTAGTTATCCTTGGCAGCTTAAGTCCATAGTATTCTAATGTCTCGTTTCTAAAAAATTCTGCCATGTATTTATATATAATGTCCTGATTTTGGTGTGGGATCTTTGCATCGCTCATTTAGCAACCCCCTTCTGATTTAATTATATCATAATTTATGATGGCATTGTTAATAAAATATTTTCTTTATTTATATTTAATAAAGGTCCTGATCCTAAAGTTTCTTACAAACTCTATCCTCGGTTTTCTTCCCATAAAAAAAACACCTCCTGTTATTTCGAAGATGTCTTAATTTTCAATAAGTGAATAAGTGAGTGCCTGGCACCATTTCAACAAATCCTATTAAAATATCCACCACTTCCTCTACGATGTCTTTTGGTGCTTTTTCACGAAAAGATACATCTCTGGCATATATGTCTAAAGCTTTCACCTGTTCACACATAATAACACCTGTCGTTTTAGTTCTTTCATCAAGTTCTACATGAAGTGGAAAATTTCTGTTTGTGTTAGTAATCGGACATACCATGGCTAATTTAGTGAATTTATTATAGGTATTATTGCTAACAACTAATGCAGGTCTTTTCCCTTTTTGCTCATGCCCTGTTTGAGGATCAAATTCTAAAAAAATAATATCGCCTTGTTCCGGTATATATCCCATTAAAACACCTCTTTACCTTGTGGCTTTCCGGTATCCCATTCGCTGCATTTATAATCCCCTTTATATTCTGCAATTCTTTCTTCCAGAGTTTTATGTTTTTTAACAGGAATAATTACCACATTGCCATCTTTAACTTGTATTTCCACTTTGTCATTTTCATTTAATTTAGCCATTTTGAGAATAGCCTTTGGAAGTCTTACAGCCTGACTATTTCCCCACTTTTGTATTGTGGTATACATATCATCACCCCATATTTAAAGTATATACTATGTATCTACATCTGTCAATGTATATTATCTAAGTAAATATGTGAGTACCTAGTATCAATCGGCTGAAATGATTTATTCCTCTATTTTACCCAGCTGTATGACATGACAAATTGCACTTTCCAACTCTATCCTCGGTTTTCTTCCCATAAAAAAACACCTCCTGTTATTTCCATAATAACAGAAGATGTCTTAATTTTCAATAAGTGTATAAGTGAGTGCCTGGCACCATTTTCATATTGCATCCAAGTTCTTCACACATTCCATGGGCTTCGCCCGTGCGTCAGAGGCTCGTCATCCTCTATTCTCCCATATGGGTTTTCTAACAGCGCTGCAGAGTTCACTTTATGTCACGGTCTGAAGTCTTGCATATTCAGGGCGCTCTGACCGTATCATTTCTGACACAACCAGCCCTGAAGCTAACCAGCCCCTTGGCGGCTACCGGTACCGGACTTTCACCGGCAAGCAAATTACGGCTTTGCTGGGCACGCGGCGCACCTACAAAAAAACCCGATGGAATCTTCCATCGGGTTTTTTAATTTACTAAAGTTCAATAGTTTTAGTGTTTAACTGTGATGTAAATTATTTTTACTAAGCTATTTTCAACAACAGCTTTTACAGTATCACCGTTACGTACATCTCTGTATGCTGCAGTATCGATATTTGATAAACCATCGGTTACGTCAAAAACTAATGTCTTGCTATTAACTTTATATGTTGTACCGCCAATCTTAATAGAATCACTGCCCTTTTCAGATACAGCACCCGAGGCAATTGATACAGTATTATGAACAGCATCGATTGTGTTATCTGAGCCATAAATTACATCAGATACAGTCAAATCACCATCGGCATTTACTGTGAAGAAAGTAATATCTCCAACAGACTGAGCAGTTCTTGAATTTAGCTTATAATCTTTCTCTTCGCCATTGTATACTTTGACTGTTGCTGCCCAATCGCCATCCGCATCTTTAAATTTGTCTAATACTACACCAAGTTCTTCGTCTTCTTCTGCGATTGAATCATATCCTGCTGTGAATACGACAAATTTAGCATCTAAACCATCTGCTACGATTATTCCTTTGCCTCCAGTAATATCTTTATCCTTAATGTTATCCCATTTTACTAAATCGATGTCATCGAGTTCATCTACTATAATGGTATTTTCATCTACGAAATAATGGTTAGAACCTGAATTGATAACATCATCATCTTTGTCGAACGAATCTATAGCAGCTGCACTGGGAGTTACAGTCCATGTTTCATCGGCTTGTTTTGCGGCAGTTGCATAAACCCACATCTCATTGATAACACCGTCTTTATCCAATGTGAATTTGACAATAGCATATTGATTATTTGTATCATTTACTAAAGCCTTTAGACCGCTCAATGTGAGATCTGATGCACCAGCTGTTCTAAGATCATGAATATCCGCATCGATATCGTAGCTCTTAGATTCGCCCTTTACATTGACTTTAACTGTTTCATTGTAATCATCAACTTTTAATGCTACACCATAATAATCATCGGAAGTTGTTTCAACATCAGATATTAGATGGCGCACATCTCCGGCAAGATCTAATACAGCCGTTGTATCCTCGTTCAGTAAATCATCAAGAGCTGAAGCATCGACGCTGTAAGAATAAAGATCATCATTTTTATTCGGTGAGAAGGTTGCCATTATTGTATCGTCAGCAGCTTTAGCTACATCATATGTTGTGCCGTCGATTTTCAATTCATCAGATTTTACTCTTTCGAGTTTGCCTTCTACTGTCTTCCTTACTATGACGATATGATAAATATCATCATAATCTGCTACGTACATTACGTCATTTGCTTTAATATCCTCAAGTTTAGCAGACTCACCGTTTATTGTGATCTTATAACTATCAGGATCAGTGAGGTCGAGTTCATCTTCTGAAGTTCCATCATAGTAAGTAATGGTTTCGTCTTTAGTGTCTACTTCTTTGACTAATACAGCATCATAATCCCAGGACATTAAGTTCATAAATACTATGTCACCTTTATCAAACGCAAAGGTTCCATAGACACCTTTCTTTAGTGCAGCCTTTATAGCATCTTTACCTGTTACTTTTGCTCCATCAACATAAATAGTTGCATCATCGGCTACATCATAAGTGTCATCTGCTATCTTAAGGTCAATTTGAGTAAGTTTCGTTCCATCGAAATCTTCATCTGTCACATCTTCAGAAATGATATCATTCTTTAGCTGATCCTTATCATAATCAACAAAGAAGATTTCATCATCGTCATTTGCCCATGCCGTAACTTTCAAGCCCAACAAAGCTTCAGGATCGATGCTATCTACTACTGAATAAGTATCTACCGCACCATCATCATCTTTAATAGTTACTTCTTGTCTATCTGCATCTACCTCTATAACTCTTCCTTCAATTTCTTTAGAATCCATCTTTGAAAGGAAAGTTTCTGTTCCTTCTTCATACTGTTTTAAATCACCATAACCAGTCTGTTTCAAATGCTTTACGGTGAGAGAATTGTCGATCATTTCAACAACAGCACCGCGGAGAGCGGGAACATTGGGAACTGCATTTACACCATCAAACAGGCCAAGGTCATCGGCTTTGCCCATGACACCAGCCGGCCAAGGAGCGCCTTCAACTGTTACGCCGTAGTTCATGGCATACAGCAGCATTTTTGCCATCTGGGCATATGTGACATTATCATTGGGCTTGAATGTACCATCAGGATAGCCATTGACTATACCCTGGCCAACTCCCAGGTTTATGTAGCCCGATGCCCAGTGATCGGCAGCCACGTCTGCAAATTTGGTCTGACCTTTCATGAGGTCTGCAGAACCTTCGAGACCGGAGATTCTGATTATAAGAGCTAATGCTTCTGCACGGGTAATGGGTTTATCAAGATTGAGATTACCCTTTTCATCACCCCTTAGTATCCCCAGAGCCTGAGCTCTTATTACTGATGCGGGTGTCTTGGTATCAGCCGCAGTGGTGGTATCGGCTGCGAACCCTACGCTCACGGTGCTGAGCACGAAGGTGAGAATAAGTAGGGTTATAAGTAGTTTTCTGGCTTTCTTCATACTCAAATCCTCCTTTTTGATTTTGAAAAAAAATAGACTTACTAAAAAAGGCCTTGCCTAATCCTCCTGGTGTTCATCACCCCTTTCAAAGGATTTTATGGGAATTTAATTTTATCCTTTTCTTTCAATCTCCTCCGGGACCGCGGCCGCCGCATTTTTGAAAGTTGAACACGCAAGAGGCTGCCGGGAGTGCGGGAGGTTGAAAGATTGCAGGCTCCGGAAATTTACATCATCCTATATTTTTTATATCCTATAATTACAATTATTATTTATTATTTCTATAAAAGGATGAAATTTCCTGCTGGTTTTGAGTAATTTTAAAGAAAATTTTATCTAATAATGAGTTCATCTTGTCTTACTTCCGGATTTGAGTATGAGTCTTTGAACTCATTATTTAGTTGTCAAAGTTCGAATTCTATAGCTATTATAGCTCACGGTCAACTTGCCGTCAATATAATTGGTTGAATTGTAATATAAATGTAATATTGGATGGGACAACGTTTGTAACTACATTTTTCATTATATGCCGGCTTTTTTTATTTATTACATAAAATGGATGCAGGCTATAATAACTACAGAAATTTAGCAAGTATATATATTCGAGAGATATGGTAGAAATTCCTCTTTATTTTATAAATTTTTTTTAGAGCATGTTAGGAATTAAGGGTGCCGCTACAGTTAGCAGCATGATTATCATCACCAGTATCACGGCTAGGCCGACAAGGGGCAGAGCGAAGTAGGCGAGCGCCGCCCGACCGGTAGTAAAACCGTGGGTTTCCCGGACTGATATTACCTGAAGCACCACTACCCAGAGCCGGAGCAGTATGCTGGAAAGAAGGCTCAGGTTTATCCCGGTGAGTGTAGACAGCAGGTTTACGGGCACCATCAAAATCATAGGCAGGGTAGCAAAGGCCATAGAGGTAAACAGTCCGACACCAGTGGCGGATGCAGGAAGCTCATGGGACCTGACCTGTATTTGAGTCATAGGATTGACGTTGCTATCCGGCACAGTCTCGCCGGCATTAACGGCATTTTGTTCCGGGACGTCGTCGGAGGTATCCGGGAGCGTATTTCTGGCTTTGCCCGGGGTCAGGAACTGGCAGGCCAGTTCCACTACAGCAGTAAATATAAAGTGGAGCAGGGGAATTATAAGGATACCGCTTATTATCATAAAGGCGACGATATACGGCATGGCCCGGGTCAAAGCGGGATATACGCCGTCAAGGCCAGGAAAAATATCCCTGGACACAAATGGCCTGAGGATGTTTTCGTTCATGGTGTGTCGGTAGCCTGATATGTCCGGCAGAAGGCCGGAGAGAAACAGGATGATGACGGCCTGCAGGACCTTCTTTTCCCCGGCTATCTTTTTCAGGGCGGCCGAAGGCGTGAAAAGCACTCCGGATATGTCGTCCAGGAAATCTTTGAACCAGTCTTTCATTCTTTCATTCATCTCCTCGGTAAATTTGGTAGTAAAAATTACGTCCTGCGCTTTTTACGGATACAAGTAGCTCTGTGCAACTTTATCCGGAAGGTAATCCAGAAAATAAGAATGGTGGGAAAAGTCCCGCCATGTAGGCAGGGTGGTGCCGGGATCTGCCGGCAGACGTATGCCGAAGGCGGGATCCAAAAAGGTGTTTACTATAGATTTTACTCCGGAAAGCAGGGCTTCCAGGGTAGATTTTTTGCCGTATTCTTTTATGACGGGTTTACCTTTGATGCCGGCCAGATCAGCGGCGATTTTTATGGCGTCGTAGTAGTTTCCTATTTCATCCACAAGGCCCAGTTTTTTTGCCTGGGTGCCGGTGTAGACCCTGCCGTCGGCAAGTTTTTTTACTTCTTCTACATCCATATGGCGGCCTTTTGCCACGATGTCTACGAACTGGCCGTACATCTCATTTATCATGTCCTGCAGTATGGCCCTTTCGTCTTCGGTCATGGGGCGGGTGGGAGAGCCGATGTCTTTGTGAGGAGCGCTTTTGATGACATTTTCCTTGAGGCCCAGTTTGTCATACAGGCCTTCTATGTTTTGAAACTCCATGATCACTCCTATGCTGCCGGTGGTGGTGCCGGGATTTGCTACTATCTTATCGGCGGCGCAGGATACCATGTAGCCGCCGGAGGCCGCCACATCTCCCATGGATACCACCAGTTTTTTGCCTGATTCCTTCACCCTTAGGGCTTCCTGGTAGAGTTCCTGGGATGCGGCCACGGTGCCGCCGGGGCTGTTTATCCTGATGACCAGGGCTGCTATATCGGGGTCTTCGGCGGCGTCATGGAGCTGTCTTAATATGTCGTCGGTACCGGCGGCGGAAAGAAAGCCCGAGGAGCCCGACATGATGACACCTTCCAGGGTGATGACACCTATCTGTTTTTGCGGAAGGGCTGACTTGCGGCCGGGACCTCCCGGCATTATGGTAAAGGCGGCGATGAGGGACGCGGCGACTATCAGGATAAGGATGATGGTTATGATGCGTTTCAAGGGTATCGCTCCTTTCAAATAAGTTTTTTATTCGTTTTTAAGTCCTCCTTCATAAAGTATGCATTTTATGAATAAAAATTCCGACCGGGGCGGGTCGGATCGTTTTAGCCTCATAAAATTTATCAAAAAATATAGGGCGGATTTCTCCACCTGGCTTACTTGAAATAAATTGCAGCAAAACCTATGATAACTGTCGCTATTAATGCAAAAGCCCATCTCTGTAAGCCACTGATTTCTCGGTGAATTGCATCGAACTTAGAATCTATTTTGTCAAATCTTGCATCGGTTTCTTTTTTTGCTGTATCAAACCTTGCATCTATTTTGTCAAATCTTATATCGGTTTCTTTTTTTGCTGCGTCAAACCTTGCATCTATTTTGTCAAATCTTGCATCGGTTTCTTTTTTTGCTGCATCAAACCTTGCATCTATTTTGTCAAATCTTGCATCGGTTTCTTTTTTTGCTGCGTCAAACCTTGCATCTATCTTATCTGCGAGGTCTTCAATTACTTTATAAACCGCATCGAATTTAGCATCAATTTTGTCAAATTTAGCATCGCTTTCCTTGCGAGCTGCTTCAAATCTGGCATCGCTTTCTTTGCGGGCAGCTTCAAATCTGGCATCCATTGTATTAGATAAATCTTTGATTTCTTTGTGGACCTCTGCAAATTTGCTATCTACTCTATCAAATTTTGCATCCATGCTGTCCTTTAAAGCGCTAATTTGCTGCGATAGGAAAAAATAACCCGATTCATATATTTTAGGTTCGTGCGGGGGAATATTATCCTCACTTGCGGCTATCTCATTTTTTGTTTTGTTTGCTATATACTCTTCCGCCATGCTCATCACCCTTCCTCCTTGTCTCAATTATATAAAATTTCCAACTGAACTTCAATGCTTTTAACAAATTTTTTACCAGTCTTTTCCGCGACGGATCAGGGTGATTTTGCTTATGGCAATATATAGCATCTTGCAATTCTCGTGAAATATTTAAGTAAAAGATATATTTTTGAAATAAAAATTACCGACCGCTGCGGGTCGGAAAAGTTTTGAATCTATTTTTCTTCGTCCATGAATTCCCGGGCGGTTTCGGCCATTTTCTTGAGGGAGGCTTTTACCTTTTTATGAAATTCTTCGGCGGAAATGCCGGTCATTATCTCGATGGCGTCGTCGATGGTCTCGGCGGAATATATGTGGAATTTGCCCTGTTCCACGGCTTCTACCACTTCGGGCTTGAGCATAAGGTTGTCGATGTTCTGGCAGGGGATGACCACACCCTGGGTGCCGGTGAGGCCCTTTATCTTGCAGGCATGGTAAAAGCCTTCTATTTTATACGTGGTGCCTCCAACGGGCTGGACATGGCCGTGCTGGTTTAAGGAACCGGTGATGGCCAGGTCCTGGCGTATTGGGATACCGGAGATGCTGGACAGCAGCGCTATGAGTTCGGCGCAGGTGGCGCTGTCGCCCTCGATGCCGCCGTAGTTTTGCTCGAAGGCTATGCTGGCGGATATAGTGAGGGGCATGTCTTTAGCGTAGCGCTCGCCCAGATATCCCGTGAGGATCATGACGGCCTTGTCGTGGATGTGGCCGCTCATCTTGGCCTCCCGCTCAATGTTTATGACTCCCTCGTCTCCCAGATAGGTCCTGGCGGTAATGCGGGAAGGCTGGCCGAAGATATAGTCTCCCACGTCCAGCACCGAAAGTCCGTTGATCTGACCCACGGCGGCACCCCGGGTATCCACCAGTATTTCGCCGCGCTCTATCATGGAAAAAAGCTTTTCTTCTACCCTGTTGGAGCGGTAGACTTTTTGCTCTATGGCTTTATCTACGTAATCGCGGGTGACGGAGGCACTGCCGTCTATGGCAGCCCAGGCGCTGGCCTCGTAGAGCACCTCCACTATTTCGTTAAACCGGGTGGAAAGCTTCTTCTTGTCTTCAGCCAGGCGGGAGCTATAGTCCACCACCCTTGCCACTCCGGTAGGATCGAAGTGGATAAGTCCTTCATTCTGGCATATGTGGCATATGAAGGCCGCATACCGTTTGAGGTTCTCGGGGGTGCGGTCCATCTCCACATCGAAGTCCACCTTTATCTTGAAGAGCTTGCGGAAGTCCTCGTCATAAGCATTTAATAGAGAATAAATATACGGAGTGCCGATGAGTATGACCTTCACCCTTACGGGTATGGGTTCGGGCTTCAGTGTGACGGTGGGCACCGTGCGGTACTGCTCGCCTATGTTTTCCACCCGGGCCTCGCTGTTTTTCAGGGTGCGCTTTAAAGTGTCCCAGGCGTAGGGGTCTTTGAAAAGGTCCGCCGCCTGGAGTACTAAGTACCCGCCGCTCGCCCTGTGGATGGCTCCGCTTTTAATCATGGTAAAGTCGGTGGTGATGGCGCCAAATTGGGCTTTGCCCTCGATCTTACCGAACAGGTTATAATAGGTGGGGTTTGTCTCAAAGATTACCGGAGCACCTTTTGTGGCCCTGTTGTCTACAAAAATATTTACCCTGTAGCGCAGGAAAAAGTCTTCATGGGGCACATTCGGGGCGAGGTTCAATATTTGCTGGCTGTCCCCGTCGGTTTTTTCCCGGCGCTCGGTGCGGAACACGGACAGGTTTTTGATGATGTCTTCTTTCACGGATTTAAGGTAAGATATGATTTCGGCAAATTCGGCATATTTTACGGCCACTTCTTCGAAGAGGGGGTTTATGGTGGCAAGGGCGGTGTCTCTCTCCAGGTGGGCGAGTTCCTCCCGGGCCTGTTTGTCCAGGGCTCTAACTTTGCGTAGAGTTTCATCGATCCTACCCTGGAGGGTACGGCCTTTTTCTTCCAGGGCTTTCCTTTCCTCATCGGAAAGATCCTCAAATTCCTCCTGGCTCATGGGCTTGCCGTCTCTTAACGGGATGGTTATGATGCCCTGGGGTGTCCTCTGGAGAGTGAAGCCCTCGGCTTTTGCGGTCTCGTCCAGCTTCTCAAAAAGCCCCATGGATGCCCGCTGGTATCTATCGATAAGGGCCTGCTTCTGGTTTTCAAAGTTCTCGTCGTCAAAGACCCGGATTATCTCCCGCCGCACCTCGGCTATGAGTTTCTCCATATCTTTCGAAAATTCCGAGCCTTTGCCTGCCGGGAGGTTTATGGCTATGGGCTTTTCGGGTCTTGTGAAATTGTATACATAGAGGATATCGTCGGGAATGGGCTTGCCTACGGCAGCTTTTTTCACCACAGCCCGGGCATAGCTGGTCTTGCCGGTGCCGGTGAGGCCGGTCATGAATATGTTGTAGCCCTTGTGGTCGATCTTCAGGCCAAACTCCATGGCTTTCACGGCCCGCTCCTGGCCTATGATGTCGGAGAGGGGTTCCAGGTCTTCGGTGGAGCGGAAGGAAAACATGACCGGGTCGCAGGTTTCCCGGAGCTCGAGGGGGGAAAGTTTTTTAAGCAAAATACCACCTCCATTATTTTACACACCATTCTTAGAAATATTTTATATAGAATATCCTCCCGTTATATTATTTAAATTGTATTACGATTTCTTCCCTATATTTCTTAAAAAGTTCACTATGTTCCTTCTCAAAGTTCTGTATCCCGGAATCACATGTTCCCACAGGTAATAGAAAAACGGCGAGAGGGGCAGGTCAAATTCTCCTATGAACTCGGTAAAATCGCCGTTGAAGCCCTTCTTAAAGCGGTAGAGGCCGTATAGGGGGTTGTCGGGGGAAAGGTCTCCGGAAACGCCCCTGAAATCATACATGGTGCAACCATTTTTCTTGGCCCACTTTATCATTTCCCACTGGAGGGCGTAGTTGGGCATGACATTGCGGTGCTCGTTGGAGGAGGCGCCGTAGATATACCAGGCTTTATCGCCAAAGATGAAGGCCAGGGTACCGGCGATATATTTACCCTCATATTCTGCCATGAACAGCTTCGCAAAGCCTTTTTCCACCAGTTCTTCCCACAGGGCTTCAAAGTAATCGAAGCCTCTCACCAGGAATTTATCCCTTATGCAGGTCTCCTGAAGGATGTCGTAAAAGGGCTTTAAATCCTCCCGGGTCCCTTCCTTCACCGTAACTCCTTTTCGGCTCGAAAGCCGGATGTTGTAGCGGGTCTTTTCATGGAAGGAAGCGAAAATATCATCTAAAGATTTATCCAGAGACAGGCGAAAGACGAATTTGGGCTGGACTCCCTCGAAGTTCTTGCCGCCTTCCCGGCATACAAAGCCCAGGGAGTTCAGGGTACTCACCGCATCTTCATCCGGCGCTTTTATATCGGGGTCTATCTTGAGCATGATGGCGCCGTGCTTTTTTGCAAGAGCCTTTATGCTGGAAAAGAGGAATTTCAGAGTATCTTTATCGGAAAAAATCCGCCACCGGTCCCCGGGGAGCGTAGAAGATGCACTTTTTCAGGCCGGGGATGGGCAGTAGCCTCTTTAAAATGGAAATGCCCGCCACCGGCTTTCCCTCATCCATCACCAGTACCCTTATGGGCTGCCAGCCGGTGCGGCGCTTGACTTCACCCCATTCGTAGGATTGAAGCACATGGCCTTTAGGGCCGTATGCCATGAAGTGATTAAATAAATCCTTCTCATCTTGTTTTATGATTTTTAATTCCATTATATGAAAAACCTCCAGAAAAATTGTAGTCACTCTGCCCTATCTTTTATTATACCTTAATTTGTGATGAAGGGAAGGAAAAATTTGATGATAAATAAAAGCAGGCCCGGATATTTTCGGCCTGCTGTTCTTTGAATGTATTTTATGAAAGTTTGTTCCATAGTTGTTTCGGATATTTTTTCTGAACATTCCATAAGTAAATAAGTGAGTGCCTGGCACCTAGATTTTTATCCCCGCCATGGATCTTTTGAGTTTGTCGGCGGTTTCGTTGAGCATCTCGGCAGAAGCGGCTATCTCGCCCAGCAGCATGTGCTGTTTTTCCACGGAACCTGCGATGTCCTGAGCCTGGTTGGAGGTATCCACTGTTATCTCGGCCATTTTCTTGAAGGATTCGTGGGTGTCTTCGGTGCTGGCGGCCATTTCCTGAGTAGCGGCGGAAATCTCCTGCATCTGTTCGGATACCTTTTGTACGGCATTTAATATCTTGTCAAAGGTCTCCCCTGCGGTTTTTACGGCCTCTATACCTTTTTTGACATTTTCGCTGCCCTCTCCCATGGCAGTAACCGCATTTTTGGTCTCCTCCTGGACCGATGCGATGAGGTCCGCTATCTGTTTGGCTGCGTTGCCCGACTGCTCCGCCAGCTTCCTGATCTCATCCGCCACCACTGCGAAGCCCCTGCCCTGTTCTCCGGCCCTGGCTGCTTCGATGGCGGCATTCAATGCCAGCAGGTTGGTCTGGTCGGCGATGCCTGTAATGGTCTCTACTATCTGGCCGATGGTTTCGGAGCTTTCCCCAAGTTTTTTTATTACGTCACCGGTGTGTTTGCTGGATTCTTCTATTTTTTGCATCTGCTCTATCACCTGATGCATGGCGCCTTCACCGGCATCGGCCAGCTGGGCGGCATTGACGGCAGTGGCCGATGCATCGGAGGCGCTGGAGGCTATTTGCTCCACGCCCGCGCTCATCTGGGAAAGCATGTCGGAGATAGAACTTACCAGGGATTTTATTTCTTCCATTTTATCGGAGTTTTTCTTAATACTTTCTTCTAGAGAGCTGGAAAACTCATTTGATGCCTCTTCGCTTTCTTTTGCTATGTCCCTTAAGGAGTTGGCCGATGATACCATTTCATCTATAGACTTTTTGATATCCACCAGCATAGATTTCAACCTTGTCATGGAATCATTGTAGATATCCGCCAGTTTCCCCACATCATCATTGGCCACTTTCTTAGCCCTGACGGTAAAGTCTCCTTTAGCTACGGCTTCCAGGCTTCTGGCTATGCTGTCCACGGGTGCCGATACGGTCTTTGCCACGGCGAAAGAAATGATGCCCGAAATGATTACGGCAGCCGCCGCCATGATGAGCACATCCTGTTTTGCAAGGTCCTCCCCGTGGAAGTAAAACAGGTATCCGCCAAGCGACAGCAAGACCATTAGCATTGTTGTTGCTACCATCCTGAATTGAATGCTCTTCAAGTTTTTTCCCCCTTCATTAAATTTATGATTTAATTGTAAAAAGTAGCCTTTCTACTGGGAGATGGCCCAGCACCTCCGATGAGACCTACTATCTAAAAACAATAATAGGTAATGCTGGAAAATTATATAATATATATTAGACATTTTTTGACTTTTTCCTGCCAAAATCAAAAAGATGTCGAATCATATTTAAATAACCTCCCGAGGGCGGCCTAGAGTATAAGAGTTTTATCAAAAAACCCCTGAACTTTTTTCAGGGGATTTTTTATTAATCCTTGATCAATGTTTTCTTATCTTTTTATATATTCCGCTTATATTTAAAGGCGCTGGACTTTATGTTCCAGGGCTGCCTTGATAAAGTCCCGGAAAAGCGGGTGCGGACGGTTGGGACGGGATTTGAACTCGGGATGGAATTGGGTTCCCACAAACCAGGGATGGTCTTTGAGTTCAATGATTTCCACCAGGCGGCCGTCGGGGGAAAGGCCCGAAAGCACCATGCCCGCCTTTGTCAGAACATCTCGATATTCGTTGTTGAATTCATAGCGGTGGCGGTGACGCTCCTCGATAAGATCCTCATCGTAAGCAGCCATGGTTTTGGTGCCTGGCTTTATACTGCAGGGATAATGGCCCAGACGCATGGTGCCACCTTTGTCTTCTATGCCCTTTTGCTCGGGCATGAGGTCGATGACGGGGTAAGGCGTTTCGGGCTTAAACTCGGTGCTGTGGGCACCTTCGAGGCCGCAAACGTGGCGGGCAAATTCTATGACCGAACACTGCATGCCGAGGCATATGCCAAAAAGCGGAACCCTGTTTTCCCTGGCGTATTTTATGGCCTTTATCTTGCCCTCGATGCCCCTATCTCCGAATCCCCCGGGCACCAGGATACCATCCACATCAGAAAAAGTTGCGTTCATATCGAAACTGGGCTCTTCCAGAGCTTCAGAATGCACCCATTTTATATCAACCTTTGCATCATTGGCTATACCCCCATGGCACAGGGACTCAGCCACGCTGAGGTACGCATCATGAAGCTCCACGTATTTGCCCACCAAGGCAATTTTGACGTTTCCGGAGGGGTTCTTCACCCTTTTTACGATTTCTTCCCACTCGGAAAGGTCCGCTATCATGCCGTCAACGCCCAGCTTTTTTGCCACGATCTCATCAAGTCCTTCATTTTTAAGTATGAGCGGCACCTCGTATATGGTATCGGCATCATAGTTTTGGACTACGGCCTCTGGCTCCACATTACAGAAAAGGGCTATCTTTTCCTTCAGCTCTTCCGAAAGGGCCCGCTCGGAACGGCATACGATAACATCAGGCTGAATACCGATACTTCTGAGTTCCTTGACGCTGTGCTGGGTAGGCTTTGTCTTGAGTTCTCCAGCCTTAGAAAGGTATGGTACCAGCGTCACATGGATGTAAAGTACATGATCCCGGCCTATGTCCGCTTTGAGCTGGCGGATGGCCTCCAGAAATGGCAGGCTCTCGATGTCGCCCACGGTGCCGCCTATCTCGGTGATTACCACATCGGGCCTGGATTCCTTCGCCACCTTGACTATCCGGTCCTTGATCTCATTGGTGATGTGGGGAATTACCTGCACCGTGCCTCCCAGATAATCACCCCGCCGCTCCTTTGTTATGACAGACCAGTAAACCTTGCCGGTGGTGACATTGCTGTCTTTGGTAAGATTTACATCAATGAATCTCTCATAATGGCCCAGGTCCAGATCCGTCTCCGCTCCGTCTTCGGTGACGAAAACCTCCCCATGCTGGTAAGGGCTCATGGTCCCCGGGTCTATATTAATATAGGGGTCGAATTTCTGCATGAAAACAGCAAGCCCCCTGCTTTTTAAAAGGCGCCCCAGTGACGCCGCAGTAATGCCCTTGCCCAGGGATGAAACCACGCCTCCGGTGATAAAGATAAATTTAGTATGCATCACAAGTCCCCCTAAATATTTTTCCGTACACAAAAAAATCCCATCCAATTTATTTTATGCAACTTGAACGCGGGTTGTCAAGAGCAGGGGAAGGTTTTGCAGGTTTTTAAAAAATGCCGATATAGTTAGTCGCGCATCGAATCAGCGGCCGCCTCGACAGTGGAGACATTATGGAAGATGTGGTAGCAGGGTATTTTGAGGATATGTAAAATATTATTGAAATTAATAAAAAAAGTCATATATATTTAAAGCTGTCAAGTCAGTTTGCCGATTATCTGCATGGCAAGCCATGTAGAGCTTTTGCGGCTCCTTTTGATCTTAGACTACCTGAGGAAAACGAGAAAGACGAGGATACAAAAAATGTCCTCCAACCCGATCTTGTTGTTGTTTGCGATAAAAAAGGTCTTAAAGGAACCGGATATTACGGAACTCCTGATCTTGTAATCGAGATAACTTCATCTACTACGTCAAGGAAAGATAGACTGCTGAAGTTCAACAAATATGAAAAAGCCGGTGTGAAGGAATACTGGATAGTAGATCCCGAGGGAAAGTTCGTCAGCGTATTTACATTGCAGGAAAATAAAAGATATGGCAGGCCGGAACTGTATAGCGAGAAAGATAAAATCAAGGTTTCGATTTTCCCGGACCTTGTGATAGATCTTGGGCCGGTGTTTGAAGGAATTTAAATATGTAAAACAAGGCTGTGGAAATTCCACAGCCTTGTTTTCAAAATTCCATAAGTGAATAAGTGAGTGCCTGGCACCTATATTAGCCCTAGGTTCATCAGCAGGCGTTTCAGGACTATGACGTTTTCTGCGCGGGTGGCGTTTTCGTTCGGCGCAAAAGCTGTAGTTGTCCGCCCCTGCATGATGCCTTCACCGATACATGCGGCCACCGCTTTGTCGGCCCATGCAGCGATGCTGCTTTTGTCGGCAAAGGAGCCGAGCAGCCGACCTATATCACTATCTGCAACATTCAAGGTTTTATTCTTATATTCCATGGCCCTTACCATCATAACGGCCATTTCCTGGCGGGTGATATTCTTATCCGGAGCAAAGTTCCCGGCTGCTATACCGCTTACGATGCCTGCTTTATACGCAGCTTCTATTGCCCCGAAGCTCCAATCGCCGGGTTTTACATCTTTGAATGTGGCTTCCTGGGGTCTGTATTCCTGGATACCCAGGCTCCTCACCAGAAGCGCCGCAAATTGTGCCCTGGTTATACTGGCCTGGGGTGAAAACTTGGATTCTTCGGTACCCCTGGCTATACCCCGGGCTTCCATGAAAAGTATGTCCTTTTTGGCCCAGTGGCCGGAGATATCCATAAATTTGCTTTCAAATTTCATGACGGCATATTTGCTGAGGTGGTTTAGATCCGCACTCAATCCGATGACATTGCCGCCAGCGTCTTTTACGATTTCTCCGCCCACACATTCTAAGGTGCCATCGTCATTGATGCGGTAGACGAAGTAATTGCCACTTTCTTCGACTCTGGCAGCTACTACCAGCCTTATGCGCTTGGTGAAGGCGGTCTGGGCCGTATTTTCTACAGCAACCGTGACGTCTACGATATTTCCAACGGGTTTAAGGTTTTCAGGCAGTTTTTCCAGAACTTGAGCGACTTCCTGCTGTTCGACCTGTTTCACATTTATGCTCACCCGAGCATTTTCACCGGCACCTTTGGTATTGATGGCACCGGCATCGACGGTAATCTGGGCCCAGGGGCTTTCTACCGTTATGCTGCCACCCTTTTCCGCAAGTTTTTCTATAGATGCTGTGCCTACGCTTACTTTTGCCTGGATCCCTTCGATATCTTTAAGTTGAATGACCGCATTGGTAGCACCCTGTCTCAGGACTTTTTCTATGCCTTCATCGGATACCGTAACAATGGCGGTCCCGTCCCTTGCTTCTACTTTCATGTCGATGTCCGATATGACCCTGGAACCACCTGTAGGAGGTGCCGGCGGCTGTTCACCGGGTTTAGGAGTGCCGCCTCCTCCAGCCCCACCGCCTCCGCCGCCGGAGGAAGCAGGATTTACAACTATGGTGCCCTGCAATTGGTTTGAAATTACCGTTGAGCCGGTTGGTGGAGCCGCCAGTGCAGGTATTGTCAATAATATGAGTGCAATACTCAAAACCAGGGTTTTTAAAATAACTTTTCTCAAAACTAAATACCCTCCTTTACAAAGAATGTCAATAAAAAACATAAAATCTCGGCGGCCTGGTAATTTTAATATAGGGCAGCGGCATAAAGCCGCCTGGGTATTGATTTTATGGGAAGGTACCGGAAGGCAGTCCCGACACCTTCCCTTAATCTTAGATTCTAATGACTACCATAAACTTTATGGTAGGGGCAGCTGAACGGCATATATCTTTACAGAATATGTTCCTGCGTTATTAAAGGTAACAGTAAAGGTCGTGGAAGCATCAGCCGTGCTGAATGGGAAACCGTTGCTGGGCCCCCAGAAGAAATATTTTTCTGTATCGTTATAACCTAAAGCCTGCCCATCGCTAGCTTTAATTGTAACATCTGCCGACGTTGCAGGGTTATTGTCTTTGGTTAACTCCATGATATAAAGGCTACGCTCTATGGTAGCTTGGGTATTGTCTAGATTTTTATAGTTATTTGTCGCTTTTATTGTTACATCAAAGTTACTACCCTTTTTAACTGTCGTAGGCAATTGGGTAGTGTAGTTCAGCGAAATAGGTTCTACTACATCAACGGTTTCAGAGTGTTCTGTAATAACAGCATCACCGTTATTTTTATCTACTAATTTGGTCGTAATTGTATATGTTCCCGCCATGGAGAATCTTGCGGTGATATCCGTAGTCGCTGAATAATCTGCTGCTATTGGGAAACCTGTGGGGGGACCCCAATAGCCAAGGTCGGCTATATCAAATACTTGTCCATTCGTATCTGTTGCCAAAAGATCTACTTCTGCACCATCGGGCTTTGTAATATCAACTGTTACTAAAACATTATTATAACCTGTACTTCCCATGGTATTATATGTTAGAGTCATCTCAATTTTATTGTCCAGATGCGCCACGATGGTTTCTGGTTTCGATACTTCAAATTTATATGTTGATACTGTAGGTGCTTCTTGCACTGTAATTGTACCGCCAAGCTCATTGGATATAACTGTCGAACCCGTCGGCGCGGCCATGGCCGTTGCCGAAAAGGCCAGAATCATCATTATTGCCAGCGCAAGGGCTGTTATTTTTTTTGTCATTTTATGTTACCCCCCTTAGTTTTTTATTAACATTTTTTTAAGATATCTTTCTTATTGTTCGACAATAAAATTAATGGTATAATTTATATATAATTTTTTTACTTATTTCTCCCGGTTTCTGTTTCATAGAAACCGGTTTTTTATACGGCTAATACCAAATATCCAAAATACACTCTGACAAACTACGGTTGCTGCTTTTCACACCACCTTTCATGTTTTATGATGCGACATACTTTATTTATTTCTTACGTTTTTGCGCCCACCTCCTATTTTTGATGTTTTTAGATGTCCAGACCGCCGGTAAATCTAATTTCTATTATACAAATAAAAAGCAGCAGCTTGCCGAAGGAAAGCTTCGGCCAGTGCCGCCGGGCGGTTGCACCATTTTCTTCGTCCGGTCCAGGTGCCCATATAAAGGCCGGACATCATCGAATCCGACGATGAAACTATGTCAGATTTATACTCCAGGATTATTTTTTTCTAACTTCAGTATTATATTCTACATCTGTTCAATTTTCCCTGCTACTATTTGTATTTTTTTTTGTGGTATTTTTATACTTTTTTCGACATTTTTCGTGACTACCGTTTTATTTTTTAATCCCGGAGAACCCCTTTTTTAGGATTTTTTATATCTACAAATAATATATCACCATTTCTACCCACAGCAGGGGTATGATAAAAAAACTAATACAAATTACAAAAAAATACCCGAAGTGTTGATGACTTCGGGTAACTATATGAGAAAAGACTATAGGAAATGAGAATTTTATTATTTACATTCTGCAGGATCTTCTCCTCCAGGCTGTGTTCCTACTTCCGCGGGGTCTTCCCCGGTAGGGCCTCCTGTGGATGGCTGTTCGCTTGCGGGAGGAATTTCCGGCTCTTCCGCTACTGGCTGTCCGCCGGATGGGGCATCCCCGGGTTCCAGCGGCGGTGGCTGCGGTGTTGCAGGCTCACCGGCGGGAAGCTGTTCTGCTGAAGGCACTGCCGGATCTTGCTGCGGAGGTTGCTGGTCTTCGGTTGGTGGTGGCTGTACCGGCGGCACTACCGGAGGTTGCTGGCCTTCGGCCGGGGGCTGCTCGGCCCCGGGGGTTCCCTGGGTCGGAGGCGGTGTTTCTGTGGGAGGAACCTGCCCTTCGGAGGGCTGTTCCCCTGATACTCCTCCGGCGGGGGGTTGCTGGCCTTCAGATGGTGGCTCGGTTCCCGGTGTTCCCGACGCCAGAGGCTGTGTCCCTGTCGGCGGATCCTCTACCGGGGGTTGTTGTCCTTCGGGAGGCTCGCCTCCGCCGTTACCTTCAGAACCTCCCGGGGCAGCATCACCGGACTCTCCACCGGACGTAACGGAGTTCTTCAGGTTTTCAAGTTCCTTTTTAAGGTTCTCATTTTCTTCTTCAAGCTTCTTTATTTGCTCTTCCAGGGAGTTATTTGAAGATTTAAGGTTTTCTATCTCGTCATTTAAGCTGCTGTTTTTGATTTCAAAGCTGTCGATTTCGTCTTTCAGGTCATCGATCTTATCCTTTAATCTTTGGTTTTCCTCTTCCAGTTTCAGCTTTTCTTCTGCCAAGGAAACTTTTTCCTGCTCCAGAGCAGTATATTTTTGTGTTAGCTCATCTATGGTGGTGTTGAGGCTCTGTATCCGGGTATTCATATCTTTGATCTGGAGATTCAGTTCTTCGATCTTTGCAATCTTTTCGTTGAGCCGGGCTATAAGGTCTTCTACGAAGCTATAAAGCTCATCCACATATTGCCTTAGCCCGGGAGCTACGATGTCTATGATGGATTGCTGTTCTTTTGTCAGTTCTATCCTGGTAAAGGAATTTGATAAGGTTTCGATTCTAGCCCGTGCCATTGTAGCTTCGCTCATTGTGATGAGAGGTTTTTCGATGGTGCCGCTTTCATCATTATTTCCGGAAAAGGCCGCATCGGAAGTAGTTTCACTTACAGAAGCTCCCGCGCCATACTTCTGAGCCCTGCCGGATGAGGCTATTTCCTTCCACTTGATGTTTCCTGCGATATCGGCCATGATGTCTACCATACAGGCTTCCAGCTGTTCCCTATTGCCTGTTCTTATCCTTTTCATATCCCTCGTTTTTCCGCTTTTCGCCGAAGTAAGGGAATCGAAGCCCATACATAATAGATACCAGTTATCAAAGCTTATTTCCCTTTGCTCGATGATGAAACCGTTGAGGTAGCGGAGAGTCAATATGCCTGTGGTTTTGCCGTCAATATCATTTAATAGATACAGCAGATCTCTCCAGTTGAATTTTAATTCAAGCGGCACCCGCACTTCGTTTTCACCATTTTCCTCGATCTCTGCGGGATTTATATGCAACACATATGCTCTTAATCCATGGGCGGAATCTTTATCGGGATCGGTATTTTCAAGAGAAAAATATACCGTCATCTTGCCGGTGAAACCAGGTGCTCTTTTTATAACAATAGTGTCGGGATTTTCAACGTTTTCTTCTCCATCACTTTCGGTATAAAAGTCCTCAATGATGTCCTCTTCCGATGCCGCCTGGACCTCAAAGTTTCCCACCACTCTGGATGAAAACCATGCCAGAGTATCCGTATCGGCTAAAAGTGCCATGCTTACGAGGATCCCTGCCAGGAAAAATCCGATGGCTTTAAAAAGTATGCTGCCGAGGACTTTGGTTTTGTATCCCAATGTCTCACCTCCTTGTCAGGATTTAATTTTGACCTATTTTAAATGTTCGCTGTGGTATCCAAGCAATTTACATATCATGGTAAAGGCTTCCGCCCGGGTGACACTGTCTTTGGGCTTGAAGGTGTTGTCGGGATAACCTGTGATGATGCTGTTGTCGACGCCGGCTCTTACATATTCTTCAGCCCATTTTCCGATATCATCCGTGTCCTTAAAAATAAGCTCTGTGCCGTCTATTGCCTTTTTGTCGAAAGCCCTTATGAGCACTGCGGCCATTTCTTCCCTGGTAATGTAGCTGTCCGGGTTGAATACATTGCCAGGATAGCCCTCAAATACGTCTTTTTCCGTAGCGGACAGTATATATCCTTGAGCCCATGCAGGAATGGGATCAACGTAGGGGAGCGTACCTTCCTTTTCCCCAAGTTTGAGTGCATTGGCCACCAGCACTGCGGCTTCGGCTCTGGTTATGTAATTGTCGGGCCTTATGGTGCCGTCGGGATAGCCGTGGATTATTCCGTGCTGCAACAATGCCGTTATGCAGTATTGAGCCCAGTGGCTTCCGATGTCCGGATACTCCTCCAGGGGTTCTTCCACTAGTTCATTGTTATTATTCCTGTCTTTATGCTCCGGCACGGGATTTTCCTCCATATTAACCAGGAACGCCACCGTGGCCTTCAGGCCCTGCATGTCGTTGCCGGCTTCTTCATACATGTGCACCGTATATTCCAGGTCGATGGAGCCATTTTCATCGATATTAAATTTGGCCGTTTCCGGCAGGGAATATCCCCTGTAAGTTTCATCCCCGCTTCTGTAGAGCAGATCAAAAAAGCTGCCGTCGAAGACGATATGCGAAAATGCCAGAAGCCTGCCCCTTTTTATTGTAAGTTTCATGTTTTTTGCAAAAGTTTCGTATAAAGGTTCACCCGGGGCAATGATTTCGGCCCTGTCGTTGAGAAGCTCCATGGAAAGGCCCAGGCTGTCCACCCGCACCCTTTCGGTATGGTTGTTGTTGAGCCTCAATGTGCCCGTCTGGCTCATTCCGGGAGCCCATAGCCCTCCGGTGAACATGTGTCCGGCCGTTGAACCATTTCCGGAAACATCCAAAGTAACGTCCGGATCGGGATTCGTTGCAAGCGATACGGCCGCACCCCAGAAAATCGAGAAAAATATTATGATAATCACCATGAGCATTATACCCGGGGCCAAGCTTTTTTTATGCTTCAATTTCTTTATTCCCCCCTTTCACAGATTACTAAAGTGCTGTTTTATGGAATTCAAAAAAGTTCTAAATAAACCTTGCTTTAGAACATTTATGGATACCATAAAACCGCTTCTGCCCATGATGGGCAGCAGGAGCCTCATGCAACATCAGAAAACGGGCGGCTGTAGGCAGCCGCCCCTACGAAACACATCATGAATGCTATGAAAAAACAAGCGAGTTAAGATACTTATTTAATGAATGTTTGTCACCTGTCCGGCCACGACGGTGGCAATCTCGTTGGGGTTGCCGTCGCTAAATCTGAATACGCACGACATGGGCAGGAGTTCTATGTCCTGCACGAAATTCGTCCATGAACCTCCACCGGACTTGTAGAAAGATACGCACTTCCCGCTATCCGAGTGGACTTTGCCGGTCTGGAAGGTTATAACAGGATGGTCTGCAATATTATATGAAATCCCGTTAGTGGTAGCGTTTTTATAACTCATCTGGAAGTAATAATCATACGGCAAAAGCTCTGCCTTGACCTCACCGTTCTCATCGGTCGTGCCCAGCGCCCTGTAGCTGCCGTCCGTGGGGCCTGGATAATCCGGCGCATAGCTCACATATGCCACTGCACCGGGTATCGGCTGGCCGTCACTGCCAACCAGCTTTACAGTTACCGGAGCAGTCCCGAATACGAAAAATGACTGATTCTGGATATTCTGATTAACTGTCCTTGTATATCCTCTATATGTAATTTGGACGTGGGTGGTGGTCAGGTTGGGCGGAAGGATTGACCCTATGCTGCCGCTGCTGTCGGTAGTGCCCAGAGAAACCCACTTCTGGCCGTTCCAGTAGCTGAAATACGCTCCTTCCAGCGGGCTTCCCAGACTGTCCATGATCATGACCGTGGTCTTATTCGTTTGAACCGCATTCAGCATCAAATCGCATGTCAAACTATTATTCTGGTATGTATCATCGGCCAGTTCATCCATGTGAATATCAACAGTCATGCTTGTAACAGCATCGGGTGCCAGTTTTTGTTCAAGTGTGAAAAAGCCTTTTGAATTGACGAACAGGTCCGAAAGCCTTCCCGTATATACTGTGGTACCGTCAAATTTGACTTCTATTTCCAGCATCCCTGCCAGTTCCAAATTTCCTTCAGGATTTGCGGCATTTATTCTGTAAATTTTGAGCGGCAGGGTTCCCATATTTTTCAGCTCCACGGGGCCTAATGTCCTGGACTCGTTAGGCTGCATGTTCTCAAGGTTCAGAGTGGCAAACTTCTCCTTTTCGAAGGTGCCGTCGATTTTTCCGCCAAGGCGCAGGGTACCCGTTACGAATGTATTCTCATTGCTTTCGGCTCGACTGGTAAACCATGCCATGGTGCCCATTCCCGCCAGACCAAAGATCAATATCACACTGAGGGCGGCTAAAATAAATCTTTTTTTCACTCCAGTGTCCCTCCCCTCTAGTGGTTAAAGTCTTGAGACATTATCCAGACTAAGTTTTAGAGAATGGGCGGCTGCCGACAGCCGCCTCTACAACACATCACCTAAAAAGATAGATTTTCACTCATGAGTGTTCTGCCGAAAAGTCTCAGGAACAAATTGTAGCTTTTATTAATTACTGCTTTGCGATCTGTACGTTCAACCAGGCAAGGTGATTCGTGAGACCGGCGTATTCAGGATGCTGATTGTCCAGAGCTTCAAGGGCACCGAGGTCAATCTGCGTAGCATCCACGGCGTAAGAAATGTTGACGGGGTTGATGTCTTCTGCATCGGCCTGATACTCATTGCCGGCATTGGGCGCGAAGCCGAGAACGAAAGTGAATTTATAATTGCTGCCGGGCTTCAGAGCTCCCATCTGAACTCCCGGACCTGCCCCCATGGCGTTGGCTTCAAGGAAGCTCTTTAACGTAACCACTCCCATGGGATCATTTTGAGCCAGCTGGGTATAAAAAGCACCGTATGGACCGCTACCTGTGCCATTGACAATAAATTCATCAGCGGGTTCCCATATGCTTCCATCCTCTTTAAGGAATTCCATCTTCGCATATTTGATATAAATGGCTTCCGCAAGTTTGGTTGTTCCGTTCTCAACCGCGGGTGTAACTCTGAAGCCGCCAAACCAGGCAAGATCAAGTGAGCCTGTATTTTCGATAACAACAGATACTTCATCAGTGGAATCTCCCGGGGCAATATTGCCGATGTTTCCAAGATTTGTAAAACCACTTAGGCCATTTTCATTGAGCTTTAATGTCCCTGCGGTGAAGGTGTTATTTTGACTGGTTGCACTGCTTGTGAACCATGCAAAAGTCCCGAATCCGATTCCGAAGGCCAGCAGGCCGATGAGCACAAGGCTGATGATGATGTTTCTTCTCATTGTCATTTTCCTCCTAATATTTGTTTTTGTGGTAGCTTTTTGGGGTTTTATTATCCCCCGTTTTGTGGTAGAATAAGAGTGGGTAATTTTATTTTTGCCGGGTTATCCAGTGCTGATGGATAACCTCATTTTTTGAACATCCTTGATAACCACCCCCCTCATAATTTTTATTTTTGCGTGAAACAAGTGTATCGCAAGATTTTACAATTTCATGTTGCCTTCCGATTGACCACCATTTTGTGCTGCATCGGCGTTCTGCTTCTTTTTTTCGTTTTCTTCCTTTGACAGTTCATTTAGGATGTTTTTAATTTCGCCGGCAATCAGCAGCAATCCCGGAAATACGATCATCGCAATAAATCCTTTCGGTGTCCTGACGAACCTGCCTATGTATCCTGCATAAGGTATTTTGAATACCATGGAACCTGCAACCCTGTCCGGAGTTACCAAATCGGGGTCTTCGGTATTGTTGGCATCTCCCTTTGTCCTGAACGCCAGGAGGCCATCCCTCTGGATTACTTCCACCACCCGGTGGGTGACGAGGGTCTTTTCATTGATGCGATATGTTATTAAATCTCCCACCCTGATATTCTCCGGCATTAATTCCCTCACCACAATCATGTCTCCGGGCTCAAGAAAAGGGCTCATGCTGCCCGAAAGCACCGTAAGGAGTTTATACCCCATGACTGAGGCTGCCTTGTTTGGCTTCATCCTTGACTGGTATATCAAAAAAAAGGTACTAAAAACTAAAAACAATAACAGCACCGTCAATATGTTGCTCATCCATCTGAATGCGGCTTTCATATGTAACCTCCTAGTAATTTATTCCTAGTAAATGATTCCTAAGTATTTGTATTCATTTGAACCATAATTTATGTATTAATTTTATGTAAAATTTTCGACTATATATCCAATAAAAAACCCAACCTTAAAAAAGATTGGGTCGGTTGCACCACTGATTCAGCATGCCCCAGGTGCCCTATTTATAGGTCATGCGTCATAATCTTCCTCAGATATCTGTATTATATTCATTATAATATAATACTATACCTTGTCCGGGGGAAAATATGTATTCGTGGACCATGAAGGATATGGTGTAAGATCCTTTGCCTTTCATTTTTGAAGTCCCCCTTTTTCGGCAGCCCGGCCGTCATAGCAACAATGCTTTAGACCCGTGGCTTTGCGTCCCCGGCTTTCACCGGTTTTGCTCTTATCGAAAGGAAAGAAAAAACCCCTGCCCGGGATGCCGGGAGGGGTTTGTCCAAATTCTAAAAAGCGCATCGGATATCATTTCCAATGCGCTTATTTTCTTTTAGAGGATGGTCTTTAAGTCGTTTAAAAAAACGTTGCATGACTCGTGTGTGAATCTGTGCTAAGAGTGCCGTCCCCATGGCATACCAAGAAAAAGCTGCAGGATTTCCGCAGCTTAATGTTTTATCGCGCAATTCAATAAGTGAATAAGTGAGTGCCTGGCACCTATTCGTAGTTAAGTACCACTACCCTGCGGGCTTCGCCCAGAGTTTCCGGGGTGACTTCTATTGTGGTAGATTCCAGGCGTTCGCCACCGCCGACTTTTTCAAGGAACTTATCCACCGGGTCTATGGGCATACTCACTGCCGGTGTCTTGAAGTGCATGGGGATAACCATTTTCGGCGAGAGCTGGTTTACCACAGCCGCTGCTCCCTCGGCATCCAGGGTGAAGGTGCCGCCCACGGGTATGAGGAGCACGTCTATCCTGCCTATCTGTTCTTCCTGAGCCTTGGAGAGTAGATGTCCCAGGTCTCCCACATGGCAGATTCTGAGCCCGTCGATTTCAAATACAAAAAATAAGGATGGGTCCTCTTTTGGCACCCTTTACCTCATCGTGAAAGGCGGGGATGCCCTTGATGCCTACACCGCTTATGGTACACTCTCCTGAGGTCTTCACAATCTCCGGGTCTCCCTGGACCCCTTCCACATAGTTGTGGTCGTAATGGTCATGGCTCACCGTTACTATATCTGCCTCGATCTTGGGTATCTTATAGCCGACGCTGCCGTCAAAGGGGTCGGTGACTATCTTGGTTCCGCTCTGCGATTCCAGAAGAAAGCTGGCATGGCCCAGCCACCGGATCTTCATATCAAAAACCTCCCTTTCTTTCAAAGGATTCTAATTCTGGACTTTTTTTTTTTAATATTATTTTCTCTTTTCGTACAGTATTCTTTCGATACTAACCATCTCTTTATCCTAAAAAATTATTTCTAACCTTATATATATTCTTGGAAAATGGTGAAATTCCTGCTTGACTTTAATATTTTAACCATTTACTTTTGAGTTAATCCCTGGCATAAATGGAACCGATACCCTTGTTCCTCAGCTTGTACTGCAGGGTCTGCCGGGGTATGCCCAGAATCCTGGCGGCCATGGATATGTTGCCCCGGGCTTTTTCCAGGGCTTTCTGTATGAACTCGGTCTCCAGCTTTTCCAGGGCATCGTTGAGGTTCAAATCTTCTAAATTTAATATGTGGCCTTTTTGATGGGAGAAAAAGGACCTT
Source organism: Biomaibacter acetigenes (assembly GCF_003691585.1). Classification (GTDB taxonomy): domain Bacteria; phylum Bacillota; class Thermosediminibacteria; order Thermosediminibacterales; family Tepidanaerobacteraceae; genus Biomaibacter; species Biomaibacter acetigenes. The sequence continues at coordinate 3,228,997 of NZ_CP033169.1, forward strand.
ATCTGTATGGGAAGGTGCCCGGGCTTTATGGTGTCACCTTCCATCATTATCATGGCGCCTTCTATGGCATGTTCCAGCTCGCGCACATTGCCCGGCCAGGGGTATCTGTAAAAAATTTCCATAACTTCATCTGAAATTTTTACCCTGCGGTCCCTTCCGGGGGAATACCTGGCTATAAAGTGCTCCACCAGACAGGGGATATCCTCCCTGTGTTCCCGAAGGGGAGGAATCTCGAGACTCACCACATTTATCCTGTAAAAGAGGTCTTCCCGGAGCTGCTTTTTTTCTACGGCATCAATTGGGTTTTCGCTGCAGGCGGTGATCACCCGGGCGTTTATGTTTCTCATGCGGGTATCCCCGAGGCGGCGGACGGCTCCTTCCTGCAGCACCCTTAAAAGTTTTGCCTGGAGTTCCGTTGGCATGGAATTTATCTCGTCAAGAAAAATAGTGCCGCCGTCGGCCAGCTCGAAGAGGCCGGGCCTGTCCTCGGCCCCGGTGAAACCTCCCTTGATGGTGCCGAAGAGGATGCCTTCCAGGAGTGTCGCTGGAAGGGCAGCGCAGTTCTGGGCGATAAAGGGGGAAAGTTTTCTGGGGCTTTCATTGTGTATGGCCTGGACGAAGAGCTCTTTGCCGGTGCCGGTCTCGCCCCACACCAGGACGGGTGAGGAACTGGCCGCCGCCCGGCGGGCCAGGTTCTTTAAGTCCTTGATACATCGACTTTCTCCGATGATATCGTCAAAGGTGAAGCGTGCGGTGCCGTGCTTTTTGCTCCCGGGTTTTACGGTGTGACCGTAAAGAATGGCCTGCAGGTCCGAAATCCTCTCGGTCATGTCCTTGACGGTGGTTACATCCCGGGAGATCTCCATAGCCCCTATTATCCTACCGTTAAGCTCTATGGGAATGGTGGTGTTGACGGTGGTAATTTTTTTGCCCTTGTAATTGGTGAAGGTCTGCTCTCTGTCATATATGGCCTCTCCTGTTTTGAGGGCTGTAAGCAGGGTACTGTCTTGCTCGGAGAGTGAAGGAAAAACATCCAGGATGTGCTTCCCGATAACTTCTTCAGGCAGCAACCCCTCTATATTTGACACCGCTCTGTTGTAATAAATGGTAATACCCTTTTCGTCCACCATGTGGATGCCTTCCTCCACATGGGACAGGAGAAGTTCAAGCTGTGCCCTGATGGCAGAAAGCTGCTTCATTTCTCGCTCCCCCTTTGAGATCAAGGGTCACATGCGCTCAGGTGCGGAGATACCAAGGATGGCAAAAGCGTTTTTAAGTACCTGCCGGACAGCCATGACCAGCAACAGCCTTGCGGCGGTTAGATCCGCATCATCGGTCAGCACCCGGCAGCTATTATAAAAGGAATGAAAAGTGGAAGAAAGTTCCATGCAATAATTGGTTACACGGTACGGCGAAAGATTTTCCGCGGCAAGCCTTATTTCTCCCGGAAAATCCGACAATTTTTTAATAAGGTCTATTTCATTTTTCTCTGTCAAAAGTAATGCATATTTTTCCAGCAAGGCGGGGGCAAGTGTGTCCATTTCAGGTAAAGAAATTCCCTGCTCCGATGCCTGTCTCAAAATGCTGCAAATTCGGGCATGGGCATACTGCACATAGTATACGGGGTTTTCATCGGACTGTTTTATGGCAAGGTCCAGGTCGAAGTCCAGGTGTGTGTCGGCGCTGCGCATGTTGAAGAAGAACCTTGCCGCATCTTTACCAACTTCCTCCACTATGTCGGCCAGGGTGACGGCCCTACCGGTGCGTTTGGACATGCGGGCGATTTCCCCGTTCCTGTAAAGCCTTACCAGTTGCATCAATATGACGGTGAGCCTATCGGGGTCATAGCCCAGGGCTTTGAGAGCTCCTTTTACCCTGGCCACATGGCCGTGATGGTCGGCTCCCCAGATATCTATCACCCACTCAAATCCTCTATCAAATTTATCCTTGTGGTAGGCTATGTCAGAGGCAAAATAGGTGGGAAGGCCGTTGGCGCGGATGAGCACTTCATCCTTGCCCGCTCCAAATTCCGAGGCCTTGAACCACAGGGCTCCATCCTTTTCATAGGTGTATCCCTTTTGCTTTAAAAGATTTATTACCTCGTTGACCTTGCCGGCGTCATGGAGGCTCTGCTCCGAAAACCATATGTCAAAGTGCACACCGAAATTCAAAAGGTCCTGTTTCATGCACTGTATGTTCTTTTTGAGGGCATATTCGATGAAATAAGCCCTGCGGCTGGGGGAATCCATGTACAAAAAGCGGTTGCCCTCTTCCTCAATGAGGTTCCTCATATGGTCCTTTATGTCTTCCCCGTGGTATCCTCCTTCGGGAATATGGCCTTCCTGGCCCAGAAGCTCCAGGTAGCGCGCTTCCAGGGAAAGCCCGAAGTTTTCTATCTGGTTGCCTGCATCATTTATATAGAATTCTTTTGTGACATCATATCCCGAAAGTTTCAAAACCGAGGACAGGGCGTCTCCCAGAGCTGCTCCCCGGGCGTTGCCCATGTGCATGGGGCCGGTGGGGTTAGCGCTGACGAATTCCACCTGCACCTTCCTGCCTCCGCCCAATTCCTGGCGGCCGTAATCCTGCCCCCGCTTCAATATATCGAATATCACGACATTTGCCCATGTAGGTTTCAGGTAAAAGTTGATAAAACCCGGTCCCGCCACTTCCACCTTTTCGACGGGGGTGCCTGAAGTATCAAGATTTGCAGCTATGAATTCACCGATTTTCCTCGGAGGCATCCTGGCCTCCCTGGCCATCAGCATGGCAATATTGGCCGCAAAATCTCCGTGGCCCGGGTCCTGGGGCACTTCCAGGTAAAAATCGGGTATTTCGCTTACTGCAATGGTTTTTTCTTCGATGGCCTTCTTCAGGGCTGCCAAAATCCTGTCTTTCAATACCTGCTGCGTCCTTGCCTTTATATCTTTCATAAAATCCTCCCGTGATTGTAAGTTACTGTTAAGCTTATTAATCTCAATTTCACTACTATTATATAATTTCATGTCATTATATGCAAGGAAAAACAGTTTTTTCCGATGAATTCAAAACGTTCAAACGGGACGGTTATCGATTTGAATTTTTTATTTAATTCAAAACAGGGACGAGTTCTCGATTTAAATTTATTATTTTACCGGTTTTATGGGCACCGAGCGGCGAGCGCGTTGCACCAGGGCCTCTGCCCGTATTCGGGCGGTCTCCAGCTCGATTTCTTTTGGTTTTTCGCCCCATCTGTTTTTTATATTCCTGCACAAAAATGTCCATGAATTTATCCATTTTAGCGCTGCCCTTGATTCCCCATTCCTTGTAGTGCTCTTCTATATAGTCCACGATATCCGCAGTAAGGTCCATGATTATTCGATAGCGCCGGTTTTTGGCATAGGCGTTTACACCATATCCCAATATGACCGCAATCAGAGGTTCCATCACCGCTTCATTGGTGAGGACATTTACGATAAATTTAAGCCATGCCCAGCTCATAAAAATTCCCCTCCTCTTCATTTTATATTATGAAGGGGAAGGGGAGAGTGTGAAGTTCGAGGTTCTATGTTTGAGTTAAGAGGAAAACCATGAGCAACAATTGCCATGAACGATATATCCTTGATGCTTATGCCGTCCTTTGCTATCTTGAAGATGAATCTCAAGCAGAAAAAATTGCCTTATTGTTAAAAAAAGCTGTTGATAAACAAATTAGCCTTTTTATGACCTGGATAAATTTAGGTGAAGTATATTACAGGGTATGGCGTGAATACGGGGAAACCAAGGCGCAAGAAGTATTAGCGGATGCATATGCTATAGCGGCAGCGTTGAAATATGTGTTCTCCCATCTTCCAATAGTTATTGTAGAGAGAAAATTTTATCTATAGCTTCCAGTGGGTCCGGGGCGGCGGTGACGGGGCGGCCTATGACGATGTAGTCGGCTCCGGCTTCCAGCGCTTGAGCGGGGGTCATAACTCGCTTCTGGTCGCTGGCAGCAGCCCAGGATGGGCGCACTCCCGGTGTGACTATGACAAAGTCTTTTCCGATGGCCTTTCTTATGGCGGAAATCTCTTTAGGAGATGCCACTACGCCATCGAGGCCGCACTCTTTTGCAAGGCATGCCAGGGCCACGGCCTGGTCCAGGGTGGATTTTGTTATGTTTATATCTTTTAGGTCCTGGTCGTCGAGGCTGGTGAGTACGGTAACAGCTATGAGCAGGGGCTTATGAACGGTGTTCAGCTTATCTGGAGAATGTATTATAGATACATTACTTGTGCCTTGCAGCCCCCTGCCGGGCTCCTTCGCCCTTTGCATCTCGTCATAAGTTTTATCTATTGCTTCTTTTGCCTGTCTCATCATCTCCCGGCCGCCGGAAGCATGGATGTTGAACATGAAAGCACCGGTTGAAGTGGCGGCCCGGACGGCCCCGGCCACGGTGTTGGGAATGTCGTGGAACTTCAAGTCAAGAAAGACTCTGCAGCCTTCATCATTTATCTTTTTTACAATGCTTGGTCCGGTGGAACAAAAAAGCTCCAGGCCCACTTTAAATGTTGAAACTTTATACCTTAGAAGTTTTACCAGATCAAGGGCTTTTTGCTCGTCGGGGGTATCAAGGGCTATGATGATACGGTCAAGGTCATGTGACATTTAACATCCTCCTTATTTTTTAGGCGAGGGGTGAGTCAGAGAACCGTCCCCTGACTCACTTGACTCATTTCCTGCTGCCGGGTTTTACAGCGGGAATTCCCTGTTTGCAGAGGGGGCATTCTTCGGGGAGGTAGGATTTTATTTCGAGCTCTAATAGATAGTGGGCCGGCACGCCGAAGTCAACCCTGCCGCCGCTGCGGTCCACCAGGGCTCCTACCGCCAGCACATCAGCGCCATGGGCTTTTGCAAGGTCTATAACTTCTTTTACGGAACCTCCCGTGGTGACCACGTCTTCCACCACCAGCACCTTTTCACCGGGTTTCAGGGTAAATCCGCGGCGAAGGGTCATGACTCCGTTCTCCCTTTCTGCAAAGATGGAGCGGGCTTTCAGGGCCCTGGCAACCTCGTAGGAAACCAGAATGCCTCCAACGGCAGGACCGATGACAGTCTGTATATCCATACCTTTGAATTTTTGTGCAAGTTCGCGGCAGACCTTTTCGGCAGCATCGGGATACTGGAGAAGTTGGGCACACTGCATGTACCTGTCGCTGTGGCGGCCGGAAGTGAGGAGAAAATGGCCGGTCTTTAAGACTCCAGTATCGGTGAAAAGTTTTATAATCTCTTCTCGTGTAAGCATTGTGATGCTCCTTTCTTGTGTAAAAAGTTACTTTGATCGACAGTGAAGACCCTGGCACTTAATCGTTCGGTAAACCCTCTAAATTCCGTTCATGCGCTCTGCAGGGTAAGTTGGCATCTACAGAAGTCAGAGGCCGGAAGTGAGATTAAGTTGGATTTGCCGAAAAGGCAAATCCTTCTATTTCGATACTTAGAAATTCTAACTTCTAACCCGAACTCAAAAAGGATGGGCGGCACCTATTAGTTCACCGATGCTTTTTATGCCCTGGTCGGCAAGGTATTGCTTGAACCCGGCGATAATGTGAAGCGGTGTCAGAGGATCTACAAAGCTGGCCGTGCCTACAGCCACGGCGGAGGCTCCGGCCAGGATGAATTCCACGGCGTCCTGCCAGGAAGTGATGCCACCCATGCCTATAATGGGCACTTTTACGGCCTTGTAGACTTCCCAGACCATGCGAAGCGCTATAGGCTTTACTGCGGGACCAGAAAGGCCTGCAAAGGTGCGGTGAAACACCGGCTTTTTTTTATTTATGTCGATGGCCATGCCCAGAAGGGTGTTTATGAGGGATATGGCATCGGCCCCGGCGGAAACCGCGGCCTCGGCTATCTTTTGTACGCTGGTGACATTTGGTGAAAGCTTGGCTATGACCGGAAGGTGAGTGGCTTCCCGTACGGCCTTTATGACTTCACGGGCGCTTTCGGGGTCCTGTCCGAAGGCCATGCCGCCCTTTTCCACATTGGGGCAGGAAATGTTTACCTCCAGGGCGGCCAGTCCTTCGAGGCTGGAAAGGCGCCAGGCAATTTTATGATAATCTTCTACGGTATCTCCGTCTATGTTGGCGATAACCGGGATAGAAAGTTTTGAAAGATGAGGCCATTCCTCCGTGATAAAGGCTTCCACGCCGGGATTCTCCAGGCCTATGGAGTTCAAGATGCCGGCAGGGGTTTCATATATCCTGGGAGGAGGGTTTCCGGTTTTGGGCTCAAGGGTGAGACCTTTGGTGACGATAGCCCCCAGTTTATTTATATCATAGAATTTCGCATATTCCTCCCCGAAGCTGAAGGTACCCGATGCCACCATGACGGGGTTTTTCATGGGGATACCGCAGATATCTATGGAAAATTTATTATCCATACCATACCCCCTTTATAGATATTTGAATCTAAGTTATGAGTCAGGGGATGAGTCAGAGAACCGTCCCCTGACTCACACCTCAAACATGAATCTTTGGCCAGGCTCAAGGGCTTGCTGGATTTACACAGCCCATGACCACAATAACCGTTTCTATGGTTTATTCTCTGGTTTAAATTTCGACTTGGCTCGCTTCAAAAACCGGACCGTCCTTACAGACTTTCATATACCCGCCTTCGGCGGATTTTACCGCACAGCCCAGGCAGGCCCCTACTCCGCAGGCCATACGCTCTTCCAGGGAAAGACAGGCCGGAATGCCGGCACCTGCGGCAATAGATTTTACTTTGGCCAGCAGGGGTTTTGGTCCGCAGGCGTATATGATGTCGATAGCATTTTTGCCGCCGGCTTTTATTTCAACATGTGGCGACATAGGTCCAATGATTTCTTTTGAGGAATTTACTGAAGCAGTGTCGTTCTCGATTTTCCTGTCGTTTATATATTTTTCCAATAAGTCCGTAGGAAACCCTTTGTAGCCCCGGCTGCCGTCGTCGGTACATATTTCCAGTTTGAAACCGCAATCTTCCATGAAAAATGTACCGAAGGTTTCATCATCTGAGGAGAAACCGGCAAATATGATCCCGGCGGTTTCCCTTTTATTTGCGGTATTTATGGCTTTTGCTAGAAACAACAGTGGTGCTACACCTATGCCTCCCCCTACGATGGCTGGAAATTTGATGCCTTCAGGGATTGGGAAGCCCTTACCCAGGGGGCCCATTATGTCAAGGGTTTCTCCTTTTTTCTTTCGGGCCAATATCTTTGTGCCCTCTCCAACCACACGGTAGATAATCTCTATGGTCCCTGTATCTATGTCGGCCATAGCAATGCTTATGGGGCGGCGAAGCAGCGGGGAGAGGCCGTCGGAGCAACGGATATGTATGAACTGCCCAGGCTTTGCGGTGGCCGCGATCTCCGGACAGTTCAGGACCATGTGGTAAATGTCGGCCGAAAGTTGCTCATTTATTTCTATCTTGGAATCCAATAAATAGATTTGATTTTCATGGGATGAATATATGGGACTTTTTTTCGACACGTTATTTTCCCTTTCTTTTAGAATATGGCGATGTTGGGCAACACCAAGAAAACTGATATGCAGCAACAAGCCCTTTTTGACCACCAGGTTTAAAGCGAGAGGCGTTGTGAAGCTGCCTATTTTATTGGCATGAGTTTTATGGCGGTAGCCTCGATCACTTCATAAAGCGCCCTAGCGGTGTCCAGGGAGGTGATACAGGGGATGCCGTCTTCGGCAGCGGCACGCCTTATCTTGAAACCATCCCTTTCGGGCGCCCTGCCCCGGGTCAGGGTGTTTATGATCATGTCCACCTTGCCCTCCCGCAAAAGGTCCAGTATGTTGGGGGAACCTTCCTCCACCTTGTTCACTGCCGTGGCCTTCACTCCGGCCTCCTGCAGCGCCCTGGCCGTGCCTGCGGTGGCATATATGGTAAAGCCCAGGCTGTAGAATTTTTTCAGGAGATTTACCGCTTCGGGCTTATCTCTGTCGGCGATGGTGGCCAGGATGGCGCCGTCGGTGGGCACCTTGAGCCCCGATGCGGTGAAGGCCTTGTAGAGGGCTTTTTCAAAGGTATTCTCGATGCCCAGCACCTCTCCAGTGGATTTCATCTCGGGCCCCAGGGATGGTTCCACCTGGCGGAGCTTGGAGAAGGAGAACACCGGAGCCTTTATGGCCACAAAGTCGGGCTTCGGCATGAGGCCTCCCCTGTATCCCAGTTCCCCGAGGCTCCGACCCAGGGCTATTTTGGTGGCCACGTCCACCATGGGCACCCCGGTTATCTTGCTCAAGTAGGGCACCGTCCGGCTGGAGCGGGGATTTACCTCGATGATATATACATCGTCACCCTGAACTACAAATTGAATATTAATGAGTCCCTTTACATTAAGTTTCAGAGCGATTTTTTCCGTATAGTCCACTATTTTTTCCACCGCAGGGCCGCTCAGGGTCTGGTGGGGATATACCGCAATGCTGTCGCCGGAGTGGATGCCTGCCCTTTCAATGTGTTCCATGATGCCGGGGATGAGCACTTCCCTGCCGTCACATATGGCATCCACTTCCACCTCGGTGCCGCCGATGTACCTATCAATGAGCACGGGCTTTTCAGGGGAAGCCTCAACGGCCTCCTCCATATAGGTTTTCAATTCTTTCATATTATATACAATTTCCATGGCCCTGCCCCCCAGCACATAAGAGGGCCTTACCAGCAGCGGAAAACCGATATCTTTTGCCTTCTGCAGAGCTTCCTCGGTGCTCCTGGCGGCTCCAGCTTTAGGTCGCGGGATATTGAGCTCGTTTAGCAAGGCATCGAATTTTTCCCGATCTTCGGCAGCATCTATGGATTCCACTGCAGTCCCTAGAATCCTGACCCCCCTCTGCTGTAGAGCTTGCGCCAGGTTTATGGCGGTTTGCCCGCCAAACTGCACTATGGCGCCTACGGGTTTTTCCTGCTCAATGACCGCCATGACATCTTCGATATACAGGGGTTCAAAGTAGAGACGGTCGGCGGTGTTAAAATCTGTGCTCACGGTTTCGGGGTTGTTGTTAATTATGATGGTCCTGTAACCTGCATCCCGGGCCGCCCACACCGAGTGCACGCAGCAATAGTCGAACTCTATGCCCTGCCCTATCCTTATGGGGCCGGAGCCTATTATCACCACCGCGGGTTTATCCCCGGACCCGGCCTCGTTTTCCTGCTCGAAGGTGGAGTAAAAATACGGGGTCTCCGCCTCAAACTCTGCGGCGCAGGTGTCCACTATCTTATATGTGGGCAGTATGCCGTACTGCTGCCTCAGGGCCTTTATCTCTTCTTCACCGGTATTTCGGAGGTTGGCGATGACTTTATCCGGGAACTGCATCTGTTTTGCCTGTCTCAAAAGCTCGGGGGAAAGTTCCTCTTCTTTTATCCTCTTTTCCATTTTGACGATATTGTCTATCTTTTCCAGGAAAAACCGGTCTATTTTGCTCATCTCATATATTTCATTCACGCTTACTCCCCGCCGCAGGGCTTCCGCTATAGCGAAGAACCGTTCATCGGTGGCCTTTTCGATTTCCTCTTTGATTTCCGCAAGGCCGACATTTGTCATGCTCTTTAATGAAAGGTCTATGACACCCTGTTCCAGAGACCTCACGGCCTTCATCAGCGCCCCTTCGAGAGTCCTGTCTATGGACATGACCTCTCCGGTGGCCTTCATCTGGGTACCCAGGGTCCTGTCGGCATTGGTAAACTTGTCGAAGGGCCAGCGGGGCATTTTCACCACCACATAGTCCAGGGCCGGCTCGAAGCAGGCGCTGGTCTTACCTGTGACGGGGTTTTTCATCTCGTCAAGGGTCAGGCCTATGGCTATCTTGGAGGCAATCTTGGCTATGGGGTAACCGGTAGCCTTGGAGGCCAGGGCGCTGGAGCGGCTTACCCTGGGGTTTACCTCTATTACATAGTATTTTCCGGTATCGGGGTCCAGGGCATACTGCACATTGCAGCCGCCTTCTATCCCCAGGGCCCGGATGATTTTTAGGGATGCGGAGCGAAGCATCTGGTATTCCCTGTCGGAAAGGGTCTGACTGGGGGCCACCACTATGCTGTCACCGGTGTGGATGCCCACGGGGTCGATGTTTTCCATGTTGCATATGGTAATGCACTGATCTTTTTTGTCCCGCATTACTTCATATTCGATTTCCTTCATTCCCAGCAGGCTCTTTTCCAGAAGCACCTGATGGATACGGCTCTGACTCAGACCATGGGCTGTTATCTCCATAAGTTCTGCCTCATCATGGGCTATGCCGCCGCCGGTGCCTCCCAGGGTATAGGCCGGGCGCACTATGAGGGGATAGCCCGCCTCCCGGGCGAAAGCCTTTGCCTCTTTGAGGCTGTGCACGATGCGGCTGTCGGGTACCGGCTCCCCTATTTCCTGCATGAGTTTTTTGAATAGTTCTCTATCCTCGGCCTTTTTTATGGAAGACAGGGGGGTTCCCAGGAGCCTTACCCCTTCCCTGTCAAGTATACCTTTTTCTGCCAGTTCTACCGCCAGGTTCAAGCCTACCTGGCCGCCCAGGGTAGGCAGAAGGCCATCGGGTTTTTCCCGCCGGATGACGCTGGCGGCAAATTCCGGCGTTAGAGGCTCTATATAAACCCTGTCGGCAATATGGGAATCGGTCATGATAGTGGCGGGGTTGCTGTTTATAAGCACCACTTCCAGGCCCTCTTCCTTCAGGGAAAGGCAGGCCTGGGTCCCCGCATAGTCGAACTCCGCCGCCTGTCCTATGATGATGGGGCCGGAGCCGATTACCATGACTTTTTTCAGGGATTTATCTTTGGGCATAAAAATCCTCCTTTCTGTTTATTACTGTATAATTATACAATATAATGTTTAATTTTTCATTATCGACTTAGAAATTCACATGTTTTTAACCTTTAATTTTTCTTTATCGCTGACGCATTTTATCCTTTCCAGAAATTCGTCGAATAAATATGCGGCGTCGTTGGGACCGGGGGAAGCTTCGGGGTGGAACTGCACCGAAAAGGCGGCAAGTTCCGGTATTTCCAGGCCTTCCACCGTGCCGTCGTTGGCATTTATAAAGGTTATTCTGGCTTTGCCTTCAAGAGATTTGTCATCGACGGCGTAGCCATGGTTCTGGGATGTCATGAACACCCTGTCCTTTTTGAGGTCTTTTACGGGGTGGTTGGATCCCCGGTGGCCGAACTTGAGCTTGTAGGTGCTGCCTCCCAGGGCCAGGGCCAGTATCTGGTGCCCCAGGCATATGCCGAATACCGGTATTTTGCCCAGCAATTTCCGGGTGGTGTTTATGGCGTATACCGCTTTCCTGGGATCTCCGGGGCCGTTGGAAAGAAGCACACTGTCAAAATCACAAGACAGGATTTTTTCCGCCGGAGTATCCGCCGGAAGTATGGTGACCCTGCAGCCCCTTCTTGCCAGGGATTCCACTATATCCTTTTTCACTCCCAAGTCCAGCAGGGCTACTTCGGGACCTATGCCGCCGGTCCTGGTATAGGCCCTTTTTGTGGTCACTTCTCTCACCAGGTCCAGAGTTTCCACCTCGGGCCAGGTTTTTAACATTTTCAGGAGTTCTCCTCCGGAATACTCGGTGGAGATGGCTCCTTTCATGACGCCGTGCTGCCTTATTTTCCTGGTGAGGCTCCGGGTATCTATGCCTTCTATGGCTATTATGTTATTTTGTTTCAGGTATTTATCCAGCGCCTCCCTGCCCTGAATGTAAAACCCCAAATCTATATCTTTATTTGAATCTTGTATATCTAACCCCAAACCTTCATCTTTATCCGAACCTCGAACCTCGAACCTCGGACCTCGAGTAAAGGCTTCTCTCACTATAAAGCCCCGAACTTTGGGAAGGTCCGATTCCGTGAATTCATCGGCGGTGCCGTAGTTTCCCACCAGGGGATAGGTGAGGGTCACAATCTGTCCGGCATAGGAGGGGTCTGTAAGTATTTCCTGGTATCCCGTCATGCCGGTGTTGAATACCACTTCACCCCAGGTGGTGCCCGGCGCTCCGAAGGAATTGCCTTCATATATGGTACCGTCTTGCAAGGCGATTATAGCTTTCATGTGAATGCTCCTTTCGTTGCATTTTTGGTCCGGTGTAAACTTGGTCCTCTGCCCGGAGACGGTCAAAAACACCGATAAGCTGCGCCGTCATCGTATGTCTCTTATTTATAACTTGCTTTTAATATCTCGGCGCGATTTATATTATCGTCGCTAATGTTCTCATCGGCATATACTATTTTCCCTCCCACCATGGTTAAGACTGCCTTACCCTTCAGCTTCCATCCGTGGAAGGGTGTGTTTCTGCCTTTTGAGAAGAATTTGTTTTTATCCACGGTCCACTCCAGGTCCGGATCTATCACCGTGATATCGGCGGGTTTGCCGATGGTGAGGCTTCCAGCATCGATGCCCAGGGCCCGGGCGGGGCCTATGGTCATTTTTTCGATGGCCTGTCCCAGGTTCAGTTTCCCTTCACCTACGATATGGTTCAATATGAGTCCCAGGGATGTCTCGAGGCCCACTATGCCGAAAGAGGCTTTGTCGAATTCCACATCCTTTTCATCTATGGAATGCGGTGCATGGTCGCTGGCTATGACATCTATGGTGCCGTCCTTTAAGCCTTCCAGCAGGGCTTCCACATCCTCCTTTGTCCTGAGGGGAGGGTTCATCTTGGCATTGGTATCATATCCCACCACCGCTTCTTCGGTTAAGGTCAGGTGATGGGGCGTGGCTTCACAGGTCACTTTCACGCCTTCGGCTTTGGCCCTGCGGATGAGCTCCACAGAGCCCTTTGTGCTCACATGGGCTATATGGACCCTGGTACCGGTTTCTCGGGCCAGGAGTATATTCCTTGCCACCATGGTTTCCTCTGCGGAGGCGGGGATTCCCTGGAGGCCCAGCAAAGTTGAGATATAGCCTTCATTTACCTGCCCGCCTTCGAAAAGCCCCGGGTCTTCACAGTGGTCTATTATCACTCTATCAAACATGGATGCGTACATGAGGGCTTTCCTCATAAGGGAACTATCGGCCACGGGCCTGCCGTCATCGGAAAAGGCAACGGCTCCGGCCTCGACCATGTCGCCCATCTCAGCGATTTCTTTGCCCTCCAGGCCTTTGGATACACATCCTATGGGAAGCACCCTCACCAGTCCCGATTTCAACGCCCTGGATTTCACGTATTCCACCATCATGGCATTGTCTACGGGGGGTTTGGTGTTGGGCATGCAGGCCACGGTGGTAAAACCTCCAGCAGCGGCGCTTCTGCTGCCGGTCTCTATATCTTCCTTGTATTCATATCCCGGCTCCCGGAAGTGGACATGCATGTCTATGAGGCCGGGGGTTAGTATCAGACCTGTGAGGTCAATGACCTGTGCTCCGCTGATATTAATCTTTTTTTCCATAGCGGCTATGCTGCCGTCTACCACAAGAATGTCCCTTACTTCATCTACTTTGCGATTCGGGTCGATCACCCTTGCCCCTTTTAATATCTTTTTCATTGACGGGCACCTCCTATCAAGAGATATAATACGGCCATGCGGATGGCCACACCGCTCTTTACCTGTTCATTTATCACGGACTGGCTGCCGTCCATTATTTCCGAGGATATCTCCACACCCCGGTTTACAGGTCCGGGATGGAGCAGCAGAGCATCGGGCTTTGCCAGGGATAGCCTCTTTTTGTCTATGCCGAAGAGCCTTGAATATTCCCGCTGGGATGGGAACAGCCCTTTTTTCTGTCTTTCCAGCTGAATCCTGAGGGCCATCACCACATCAGCTCCATCAATGGCCTCGTCCATATTTTTTGCCACCTTTGCCCCCATTTTTTCTATTTCTCGGGGCATAAGAGTCTGGGGGCCGGCCACGTAGACTTCTGAACCCATCTTTGTGAAACCGAAGATGTTGGACCTGGCCACGCGGCTGTGCAGAATATCTCCCAGTATAGCCACTTTGAATCCCGATAATGTTCCCTTTTTCTCCCTCACCGTCAGCATGTCGAGGAGTGCCTGGGTGGGGTGCTCATGGGTACCGTCACCGGCATTGATAACTTTCGCGCTCACATGGCGGCTTAAAAACTCGGCGGCTCCCGAGGAGCTGTGGCGGATAACCACAGCATCTATCCCCATCATTTCCAGGGTCTTTGCGGTGTCCTTGAGGCTTTCGCCCTTTTGCACGCTGCTGCCCGATGAGGAAAAGTTTATGGTGTCGGCGCTCAGGTATTTGCCCGCCAGCTCGAAGGATGTGCGGGTCCTGGTGCTGGGTTCGTAAAAGAGGTTCACCACAGACTTGCCCCGGAGGGTGGGCACTTTTTTCACGTCTCTATCGATTATTTCTTTAAAAGATTCCGCAGTGTCGAGAATCTGCTCTATGTCCCGTTTTGTCGCCTTTTCCAGTCCCAGAAGATGTTTCTGGCTTAACACGGTATTTCCTCCTCTCATTATTTTCCATGCCGGGCGTCAGTTGACGGCCCTGGCATCCGAATGCTAAAAAAACCCCTGCCGTCGAGACGGCAGGGGGCCATTTATCTGTGTGTTTGAGTCAGGCAGTCGGATGGTGCTTGCGGTATGATTTATGCAGCACAGCGGCGCTGCCCGACTCGATACGCCCGCATCAAAAAAGCCTTTCTCCGAGGCGGAGAAAGGCGTGCGGTCATAAAAACCACTCTTTGACTTACCTTAAAATCGTGACTGCTATGCTTCCCTTGCCGGCCTCGCTGGACCAGATTTAAAGGTTACTGCAATATCATATTCATTTTTATATACTATAACATCTAAGGTGAAACTTTGTCAACAAAAAACTTTTATTAACTCTCTTAAAAGATTTGATGTTTTATATATATAAGGTTTTTGGACAGGCGGTGGCGCCATGATAAGCTGACTATAGTGTACACCTGACTTACTTCGGTGCACCGAAAGTCTACCCATGGCACACCCCGGTGCACGGTGTGTCCGATGCTATAGCATGTGCATCATGAGCCTCACCAGGGCGGCTTCCCGTGTCATGTCACCCATGGAGATGGCACCGGCTTCCAGGGCTTTGACCCCTACTTCGTAGAGGGAGAGGTTCACTCCTTCGAAGGGCACCTGCGTAGTGACAGCCACGGTGATGCCGGATGAAATGAGCTCTTCTATGGCCGGCAGAAGATTTCGGGGCTCCCGGAAAGGCACTCCGCCGGAACCGAAGCTTTCAATGAGTACGGAATGATAACCTTTTTCCCTGGCCAGCAGCAGGACTTCGGGCTCTATGCCGGGATAGAGCTTGACCAGCAAAACCCGGGGATCGAGGTTATCATAGAGTATTACGGGCTCCTCTTCCAGGCCTTTGATGGGGCGGGATTGTGGGTCGATGCTTGAGTCAACGCAACCTCTCCCTGACTCATTTTTGAGTTTGGCCCAGACTTGCTTTATCCTTCTGGTTTCCTGCCAGAGTACCTCATCATTCCACTCTATGATTAACTTTTTTGAGTCAGCGCAACCTCTCCCTGACTCACGGACTTTTCCCGCCGGGGGCGCATTTACGCTGGAAAAGGCGTCAAAACTTGCGGTCTTCATTTTGGTGGCTCTGTCACCGATAATGATATCGCCGTTAAACACCAGGAAGACGCCGGGCACTCCCGAAGCCGCCACTTTGAAGCTGTCCACGAGGTTTTTTGCGGCATCGCTTTGCTCTTCCCCTATGGACTTTTGAGCGCCGGTTACGGCCACGGGCTTTTTGAGGTCCATGAGCATGTAGGTAAGAGCCGAAGAAGTATAGGCCATGGTGTCGGTGCCGTGGGAAAGGACTACACCGTCACATTTTTTGAGAGCCTCAACAATCTCAGTGGCAATAACCTTCCAGTCTTCGGGCTGCATATTGGAACTGTCGATGTTCATTATGAGTTTTCCCTGGATATCGGCTATATCCGAAAGTTCCGGCACCAGCTCTATCATTTCTTTTTCGGTGAAGGCCGGTCGAAGGCCTTCGGGCCCTTTAGCCGATGCAATTGTACCACCGGTGGCCAGAAATGCTATTTTCTTTTTTTGTGTCATAACGGATTTACCTCCTGCTTTTGTTTTCTGAGGTCCCTGATTTAAAAGGGCGGGCAACGATGCCCGCCCTTGTTCGCCTCCTGTCAAACGCTGGGGCTTTCTCAGTGTTTTACTTTTTACTTGGCTTTCTCAAAAGTCTCCTTATCCAGCTCACCCATTAAACTTGCCACCGTCACCATACCCACGGTGTCGCCGGTGACATTGAGCATGGTGTTGGGCATGTCGATAAGCCTGTATATGCCGGCGATCCAGGGCACTATGGTAAGAGGCATGCCCATGATGTTCATGAGCACCGCAGCCATCATAATGGCACCGCCGGGTACACCGGCTACGCCTGCCGCCATAATGACGCCCAGTATTATAATATAAATGAAAGTCGCCGGTGAGAAATGGACTCCGAAGAGTTGTGCGGCAAAAAGGGCATATATGGGCATTTCCGCGGCGCATGCATGCATGTTGATGGTGGCCGCCGGAGGCGCGATTAGGTTTACCGTATCTTCAGGCACACCGGCCCGCTTCTTGGTGGATTCCATGGTGACGGGCAGTGTGGCGCTGGAAGAACAGGTGGAAAAGGCTACCAGCATGGCCGGGAAGATATTTCTAAAGTGCTGTATGGGATTTACCTTTGCAAACACCATTAATATGATGGGATACACTACTATGAGAACTGTAGCATAGGCAACATACTGGGTGACGAGCATCTTGGCGAGAGCTCCTAATACCATGGTGCCCACTGTCCCCGTGATATTCGCCATGAGGGCAAACACTCCGTAGGGGGCAAATTCCATGATGTAGCCCACCATCTTCATCATCATCTCGTCACCGGATCTGAACAGGTTCCTGAGGAACTTGCCGGAATCGCTTTCGCCCATTACTGCCGCTGTAAGGCCACAGGCAATGGCGAACACTATGACCTGGATCATGTTGAAGTTGGTAAAGGCCGCCGCCACATTATCGGGGATCCAGTTGATAAAAGTCTGGAGCATGTTGATATTGCCTGTCTGCTCTGCGGCTTTTTCCGCCAGCTTGACACCCACGCCGGGCTTTATGATGAGGGCCCAGATAACGCCCACCGAAGCCGCCGCCAGGGATGAGAACAGCCAGTACACCAGGAACAGACCGCCGATCCTTTTAAGCCTGGATAGATCCACCACACTCGAGGTGCCTGCAGCAATGGAGAAGAAAACCAGTGGCAGGATCACCATTTTCAGGAGCCTTAAAAAAATGGTACCTATGGGGTCCAGCACCGTAATACTCGGGCCTACGATATAGCCTATGATTGCACCAAGGACCATGGCAATGAGTATCTTGTTGGCCAAACTGACCTTGCCGTACCACTGCTTAAAACCCATGATGAATCCCCCTTTTTTATTTTTGTTTCAGGACATTAAAGTATTGTCCCAATAAAACATAATATTCGGGCAAATAAGCCCGTCCCACGGAACTGACGAATATTTACCCCCTTTCTCATTTGATTTCAATATTCTCTTTATTTTTGATTATATAATGAATATTTATCTAAGTTCAATTATATAATGCACATTTATTTATTTCAAATATCATTTTTAGTTTAATTTGCCTACTTTTTCCCAATTCACCGCACAATTTTCAGATAAAAGGGTTTTTCATATAAATGTAGAAAAATATAATAAAAGTACCTCATTGCACAGATAAAACCAAATTTTAGAGGAGGAAATATTCAATGAGAAGGTTTAAGAGGCTGTTTGCCGTCATTGCAGTGATCCTAATAGGAGTCATGCTGATAGTGGGCTGCGGACAAAAAAGCTCTGGCGGAAGCGGCGGACAGAAACAGGAAAAGAAGGTAATAGACGCCGGCGGTGCTAGCTGATCTTCAGTTCAAAGCCAAACGGGGACGGATCCTGCCCGACCCGACAATTGCACGCTTTGGCCGGAAAAGGCAGAATTGTCCCCGTTTTGCAAAAAGAACCGGGTTCTACTCTGATTTCCGGCCTTTAGATTTTAAGCCCTGACACGGCACTTCAGGATCGATGACGTTTATGGGGTCTATGGGGCGCTGCAGGAATCTTTCCCCCACCTCTATGAACTTGGTAGGATCGTCACTTACAAAATAGCGGTATACTGACGGGGCAGCTTCATAACGCTCAAGTTTCATAACTTTTAACATCCGGCTTACCTCTTTGGCAGTTTCATAAGCGGAATCTACCAGACGGACATTTTCACCCATTACGGCCTGCAGGGTGGGTTTGAGGAGCGGATAGTGGGTGCATGCCAGCACGAGGGTATCAATACCCTCTTTTTTAAGTGGCGTAAGATATGTCCTGGCTGTGTAAAAGGCTGCCTCATTGTCCAGCCATCCTTCCTCCACCAGCGGCACGAACAGGGGACAGGCTTTTGAATATATGTTTATATCCCGGTTTATATCATGGATGGCCTTTACATAAGCCTGGCTTTTGATGGTGCGTTCGGTGCCTATAACCCCTACCGTGCCGGTGTAGGTCCCGCTGGCGGCGGCCCTGGCCCCGGGCTCGATGACCCCCAGCACCGGCACTGGAGAATATTTCTTGAGCTCTTCAAGGCAGGTGGCGCTCACGGTATTGCACGCCACCACCACCATCTTTACATCCTGGCTCAGTAGAAAATTCAATCCTTCAAAAGCAAACCGCGTCACGGTTTCCCTGGATTTGGACCCATAGGGCACCCGGGCTGTATCCCCGAAATACACGATGCTCTCCTGCGGGAGTTGTTCCATAATCTCCCTGGCCACCGTAAGCCCTCCAATACCCGAATCAAAGACCCCAATGGGCTTGTTGTTCATTTCCATAAATTTCACCTCAAAAATAACGATCTGACTTTATTGATTATAGCACTATTTGACCGGAAGATATAGATAATGCCCGATCCATTTTATGGCATAATATATTAAAAATCCGGAGAGAGCACAGCTATCTCATCTTCGGTGGCTGCAACTATGTCAAAGCGGGTCTGTATCAGGGCTGTTATTTTCTTGCCTTCCAGATGAAATGTGTACTTGCCCGTCAAGAGGTCCAGAGCTGCCAGGCCATTTTCTGTACCGATAAATGCGGTTTTGGGACAGAGCAGCGGAGAAGTGGTTGGCGGTACCTTGAATTCTTTAATCCATTTTATCTCCGCCCTCTGGGGGCTTAAAGCCAGAAGAGTGCCTCTCGCGTCCACCGCCAGCATGAAATCCCGGTGAAAGGCCGGCGCTATGAATTCTTCATCGGAAAACTTCTTTTTCCATATTATGTCCCCGGTCAGGGGATTTACGGCGTAAAACCATGCGTCCCGGGAAATGGCAAAAACTTTGCCATCCCACACTGAAGGCGGGTTGGATATGACGTCTACGGTCTTTGTCTTCCAGTAAGGGATGCCCTTCCTGTCAAGACAGTAAAAATAATGGTCCGAGGAGGCAAAATATATAAGATCATAGGCCAGGGCCGGAGGAGAACAGAGTACCCCTCCGGTCTTATACTGCCACAGCTTATTTCCCCTTTCGTCAAAGGCTTGCATGGAACCCCCATCGGCGGCAACGATCACGCCTTCCCCGGCCACCGCAGAGCCTGTTATATTCTCTGCATCTACCGTTTTCATGATTTTTCCGGAATAAAGGTCAAGGATGACGAGATTCCCCGAGGGCACGACTATGTGGGACCCCATCACGGAAGCCTCTGCAGTGGGTGAAAGATCTCGATTTTGCCAGAGGATGCCGAAGTTTTTTAGATCCAGTGCCCATACTCCGTTCCGGGCCACGGCTATGAGGATATCGGTGTAACTGTTGAAACCGATTATCCCTGGGATTCTTTTGGCACCGGCAACTTTTAAATTGAACGGCACCGGCACCGGAGAATAACCGGTGTGACAGAAATCTTTCTGGATGGTAAGCCACTTACCTGCTCCGCCTTGTTCCAATTCGTGTAAAATGTTAAATAATGCATTATCCACGATGCCGCTGGGTTTTGCGCCCAGGACTTTTTGAAACTGTATTACCGCATGCCGGGTATCATCTCCAAAAACCCCATCTATCCTGGTCTTGAAAAATCCCAGACGTTTCAGAAGCTGCTGGAGATTTCTCACATCTGTGCCCACAAGTAAAGGTTTTTGTTTTTTCAGTTCACGCCCGCCCAGAGCGACAACCGGCAGTCTCATCAAATCACCGCCCAAAACCTGCTGAAAAATCCGGATATATATATTTTATTCTGCCGGGCGAAAATTGGTTACGGGATTGTCGTATACTAAAGCAAGTATATTTCATTTTGAAAGTGAGATTCTATAAATGAAACAACACCGGGGGTGTGATAGATTTGGATGAAAAGCAGGTTGTACAAACTCTTAGCTGGTTTTATAGTCTTGAACTGGGACAGGTGGATTTATACAATGCTCAAAGCCATCAGGTGGAGGATATTTACCTTAAAAAGGCTTTACAGAGGATAGCTGTCATAGAGCAGCAGCATGTGGACAATATGGCGGCGGAGATCAAAAAGAGGGGATACAATCCTTCGCCGGTAGGTGATATCCTCGGTCCCTTCATCGCCAGGATCACGGGTTCCGTGGTGGGCTATGCCGGCCCCATCGCCATCCTCAGAACCGACATTGCCGTGGAGGAAAAGGCCATGCGGGACTATAAGGATTTCATACTGAAGTCGGGGCATGATGAACACCTTTTCGACCTGCTGTGGAGCAACCTCCTGGACGAGGATTTTCACACTGCCTGGTTTGCCAATAAACTCAGGGAATTAGAGAAAAACCAGGGCAAACTGCACCCTGGTTTTGTGCGCCATTAAGGAGATTGCTACTTTAGGGTACCACCATTGTTTCTGGCATAATCTTCAGCCATGGCCTTTTCGGCCCTTTCAATGGCAAGCCTTACCAGATTACCGCAGTTTCTGGAAGACACACTACCCCATCCCTCTTTCGCCACCGTGTCTGCCACTCCCAGTTCCCTTGCAAGTTCGTACTTGAGGTTCTCGGACATGACACCCCGGTTTCGACGGGACATATGCATACCTCCTTTAATTTTTACGCACATTATTATCATACCTATTGATGAATTTTTTATGATGCCAAATATCTTCAATTTTGAAAATATGTATTGAAAATTTTTTGTAGGCACATAATAAAGTTGTTAACAAAAAATTTTTATATATTTTTGTATAAAGGAATGGTGGCTGATGGTCATCACAAAAAACACCTTGATGAAGGACATAGTGGAATTTTATCCGGAAGCCTATGAGATCCTGGCAAGATTCGGAATCAAATGCCTGGCATGTGATGGAATGCTCAACAACACTCTGGAAGAGTGCGCGGCTTTCCACAAACTGGATTTAGAAAAACTTATAAAGGAATTAAAACAACTGGAATTACCTAAAACCGATAAGTCATAAAAAAGAAATCCGGATTAACCGGATTCTTTTTCAATAAAGTGAGTGCCTGGCACTCACTTTCCATGGCACTCACTTTCTTAATTTTCAATAAGTGAATAAGTGAGTGCCTGGCACCATACCTGAAGCTCGCAGGTATTCTCCTGCGGTTCTGTCTGCCAGGACCTTTATTACTTCGGCCTCGGGGTCCTCGGTGCCCTGGAGGTGGCAACCTTCGGATTTTAAAGCCCTTGCATAGTCTATCACTTCTTTTGTGATGCGCTCTCCCGGACATATAATGGGTATGCCGGGGGGATATGCCATTAACATCTCGGCGCTTATTTCACCCTCTGCATCCTCCAGCTTCAATTCCCGTTTCTCGCTGTAAAAAGCAAACCGGGGAGAAACCACAAGCCGCTGGGATTCGGGCAGGTCGGCGGTTATTTTTATAACATTTTTGCGGCTGTAGTTTTGGGCAATTTCCCTTACGGCGGATACCAGGGCGTTTATGCTGTCTTCATTGTCACCTATGGCTCCTACTGCCAGTACATTGTAAAGGTCCGAAAGTTCCACCTGGATGTGGTATCCGTATTTTAAAATTTTTTCCGTTTCAAATCCGGAAAGCCCCAGTTCCCGGACATTTATGGCAAGTTTAGTGCGGTCGTATCTAAAGCATCCATCGGTGCCCTCTTTATCGCCGCCCATTACATAGATGCCGTCTATGCCGTTCAATTCTCTTCTGGCCCTTTCGCAAAGCTCGATGGTTTTATCCAGCATTTCTCTGCCATGCAGTGCCATTTGCTTGCGGGCTACATCCAGTGACGCCATCAATGGATATGAAGGGCTGGTGGTCTGGGTGAGGTTCATGGCAGCTTTAACTCTCCTGTCATCCACCAGATCACTTTTTACAAGCAAAATTGAACTCTGAGTCATGGAACCGATGAGCTTGTGGACACTGGCGGCGCTCATGTCGGCACCGGCTTCCATGGCTGACAGTGGCAAATCAGGATGGAATCCGAAATGAGCCCCGTGGGCCTCGTCCACTATTACTGGCTTTCCAAAGGAGTGCGCTATTTCTACGATCTCTTTGAGGTTCGATGCCACCCCATAGTAGGTGGGGTTTATTACAAATACCGCCCTGGCGTTGGGATGTTCCACCAGAGCTTTTCTCACGCTTTCGGGGGTTATACCCATGGCTATGCCCATATAGTCATCTATAACGGGTTTTATATAAACCGGCCTTGCACCGCTCAATATGAGCCCACCCACGGCCGAACGGTGGGCATTCCTTGGAAGGATAATCTCATCACCGGGACCTGCGACGGCCAGTATCATGGCCTGGATGCCTGAAGTGGTACCGTTGACCAGGAAATGGGCATGGTCTGCTCCAAAGGCCCGGGCCGCCAGTTCTTCAGCCTGACGGATTACCCCCAGGGGATTGCAGATGGTATCCAGGTCCAGGATTCCTGCGGTGACATCGATGGCCAGGATATTGTTTCCGACAAATTCACGAAATTCCGGTATACCTCTGCCGCCTTTGTGACCGGGCACATGGAAGGAAATGATCCCGTCTTCCACGTACTTTTTCAAGGCGGCAAAAAGTGGGGTTTCCTGCTGCTCTTCGATTTTCATCTTGATAGTCACACTCCCTTCGTTTTAAACAAATCAATTAAAGCATAATTGACATGAAAATTCAATAATGTAAATGATAATTTTATGTTAAATTTTTGTGAAGTCTTATAGAAAAATCGAGGAAAGGTTATAAACACATTTGATAAATCGGAATTATTAGGAATAGATACGGATAGGTCCGGATAAATCCGGATAATGGCGGATAACAAAAAAAATCGTGGGCGAGACCTGCATCATAGAGTAGGCCCGCCCCCGGTTCACCCGGAATTGAAAGTGCTTCATTAAGTTTTACCTGAAGGCAATTTTTATTGTACTGTTTATCCTTCCTTTGGCGGCTTTCCACCATTCCAGTATCTTAAATCGCACTTCCACAGGCACTTCTTCCGGTGAGGAAGCCGTCTCAATCGCGGCCATCTCCCGGGGTGTAAGAACTTCTCCCATGCGCTCCCGGGCCTCTTCTCTTGTGAGGCCGTGGGTGATATCCACAAAGCACAGGGGTGGGAACAGCACGCACCACCAGTTGGCACCTTCGCCTTTACCTATGACAACCCGCAAAGCCTCATATTCACCCGCCGGGAGGGTCACATAACCGTAGTTTTTCACCGGAAAGGGAAACCTGCCAAAGAAAGCTTTTACGGTATAATCTTTGCCGCTTTGTTTTATCTGCCTGAGAGCAATTTCTTCAATGTCTTTGAGGTGGCTTTTGATAAATTCCCTGGATATGTCGATATCATCTATGCCTTCGAACTGTTTATCCAGGGCGTTTATGATATCATCCCGGACCCTGAGCTTTAAAGCCTGGTCCTCCGGGGAATCGCTGTTGGCGATGATGTGCAGACGAATGAGCTTTGACGAAAGTTCCTCTGCCGTAACCTTGCCAAAGCTTCCCGGAGTCGCTTCTTCTAAAACAGGACCTCCGGCAATTCTCGCACTGCTGAATATGGCAGCCAAAAGCGTCAGGGCCAGTATGCCTGCGGTGACCAGTGTTATTTTTTTGAGTAAGGCAAGTTTCCTTCCCATGCTAATCTCTCCCCTTTGATTTATCAGATCATTCCTTTAAAATTATTCCCAAAACAGGCTGTTAATAATCGCTTGAAAAAATTTTTTATTACTTTGTGACCCCGATATTTTTAACCTTCGTGGTTACAGCCACCGAAATCATGACATCGGGGAAGATGTCTTCCCATCTATCTTTATAATCCTTCCAAAGTTTAGGATGATATTTGTGGAGGTATTCGCCCAGCTTGAGCACATCCACCCGGTAATCCTGCTGCAGTCTTGATATTCCCTTTAAAATTTCAGATTTTACTTCTTTTGAAACCAGGTCTTCTATAACCTCTTCATTATGAATATTCAGGCTTACACCCTCAGTGGTATCGCTTATGTTTCCTTCCACACATACCTTTAAACGGAACTCGGGTGCAGGGCCGTCAGCAGTAAGCTGCAGCTGCCTGTGGGCTCTCAAAATAATAAAAGTAACCTTGCCCTTGCCCTCAGGATCATCTATCGTTATGTTCCCGCCTGTTATTTTCCCCTGGAAAAAGTTTATCCCCCGGGCTTCCTCTTCCGTAAGCCATCCCGCCAGTTTAAAGTGTTTGAGTACCGCCCCACCGCCTATATTCACTTCCTGGGAATCGGGGCTTATTTTGCTCACCAGGGCATTGCCGTTAAAGTCATGTATCTGGTGGAGAAAGTCCCCCAGGTCACCGTCAATAAATTTGCCAGAAAGACTTTCATTTCCAAAAAGAGATTCCAAATATAAAGCCGGAAATTTTTCAACCCATGGTTGGATCTCCATGACCTTTCTGGCTTCACCTTCAGCAATGGCTATACGGCTCCGTCGGTTGAATTCCATCTGTCGCATGAAGGGATTTATCACCGGCTCCACGCCGCTTTTAGCCACATCTTCTCCTATAACAACTACCCTCATATGTTCAAAGGACAGGTCTCGGTTGAGGCGAAGGGCCAGGTTTCTTGCTCCGTCGGTAATAGAATCGGCTACGGTGCTTTCTACCTCCACCGGTTTCTGATTGCCTCCTCCGCCTCCCCCTCCTCCACCTCCCCCTCCTTCGCCGCCGGCTATGGCCCGAACTATTGGTATCAGGAATGATATATTATACCTGCCTGGCTGCTGACTTTTGTCTATACCAACACCGCCGACAAAGAGCCTTTTGTCAATATCCCTGTAATCCCAGCACCCCGATAATATGACAAAGGCCAGAAATACGGCTGTAAAAATGAAGAGACTCTTTCGAGCAATCTTCTTACAAAAAGGACTCATGCTGTTTTGCCCCCTTTATTCCTGACAATGCTTACCATAAGGATTACAGCCGGGATTATAACTGCTATCATGATTCCCACCACCCCTGCCACCTGCATCCATCTTATGGTATCCAGGGGATTCTCGGGTATAATGGAAATAAGATATACCCAGGGCAGCATAATGGTAATAAAAAACTTGAATTCTTTTGCTTTTGTCAGATGTGTTACTGCCAGGGTCCCGGCATAATACATGCCATTTATTGTAGTAAAGGCCGCAATGGTCCAGAGGGCCATGGCAAGGGCGTCCAGCCTCTCGAAAATACCGCCAGGAGCCATGATAGTCCTTATTATGGACATGGAAGGCCACAGCAATATGCGTGTATCCTCTACTCCGATGGAGGCAAAAACGATTATCACCACAAAGAGATATATTAGTGTTATGGACCCTATAGCCACCAGCAGAATCCATAAAACCCTTCCGGGGCTCCTTATATACGGTCCCACCATGAGCAGCACCTCAAACCCGAAGAAGCTGTATACGGTCTGAAATGTACCCAGGGCCAGGGTTTTTACCGGGGTGTTCAAAAAGGGCAAAAGTTCGCTAAAATCCGCCCGGGGGATAGCGGTAAGATACATGGCAACAACCGGGACTATAAGTATGGGCAGAAGTATTTCCCCTATCCTGGCTATTGGCTCTATACCGTGACGCAGTATATATACCGATAGCAGCAACATGGTAAAAATAATAAATCCCCTGGGGGTGCTTATGAGCATGAAGGCATTCATAACCTCGGAGAAAACTCTGACCGTCAAGGCTGTGAGAATCGTAAAATAAAGGATCAGAATTATCCCCAGCGGGTATCCCAGTATTTTTCCAAGGACCTTCTGAGAGTACTCTATAAAAGTATCCTGGGGAAATTTTTTAACGAGGGCCCCTACTATTAGGCTTGAAACAAAGGCAAAAACTCCGCCTGAGAGCACCAGGAGCCACCCGTCAGAACCGGCCGCATTGGCTACATTCCGGGGCAGACTCAGTATACCGGTCCCCAGGATGGTGGTGATGAGCAGGGCTACAGTTTGAGGAACCGTTATCCTATCATTGTTTGTCAGCACTTTCATCACCTGCCTTTTCACTATTATCGTGGCGCCGGTCGTTTATTCTATTGAGGTCCTCCGGTCTGGTGTATCCGGGCCTTATTTCCATAGAAGGCATGGGGCCCCGCACAATAAAGTCCTTGCCCTCGGAAAACCTGAAGGATACAAAGGGAGAAAGATAATGGGCTCCGAAACTCTTGAGGGTCACCAGGTGTATGGTTAATGCCAGAAGTCCCAGCATGATACCGTAAAGGCCGGCTACAGTGCCGAGAAATATAAAGAGGAAGGTAAGAAGCCGAAATCCTATAGCCACGCTGTAATTAGGGATGGCGAAGGATGAAATGGCATTCACAGCCACCACTATGACCATGATGGGGCTCACAATACCGGCCCGTACCGCGGCTTCACCCACCACCAGGCCGCCCACTATGCCTATGGTCTGGCCAATGGGACCTGGAAGTCTTACCCCCGCCTCCCTCAATACCTCCAGGGAAAATACCATGATAAGAGCTTCCACCACTGCCGAAAAGGGCACCCCCTCCCGGGTGGCGGCAATGGACAGGGCCAGGTCGGTGGGCAGCATCCCAGGGTGATAGGCCGTCATGGCTATATACAGTGCCGGAAAGGCCATGGCGAAAAATGCCGCGGTAAAGCGCAAAAGCCTTATCATCGAAGCAATATACCAGCGCTCGTAGTAGTCCTCCGGCGACTGGAAAAGGCTCAAAAAGGTCCCCGGAGCCAGAAGTACAAAGGGGGTGTTGTCGGTGACTATGGCCACATTGCCTTCGATGAGTCCCGCCGCCACCACATCGGGCCTCTCGGTGCGCCGGAGCTGGGGGAATGGTGAGAGCCAGTCGCCCTCTATCATCTGCTCTATATAACCGCTCTCAATCACACCTCCCATGTCGATGGTGTTGAGCCTCTTTAAAACCTCATCCACTATGTTGGGGTTGGCCACGCCCTGGATATACAGAATCCCTACATCGGTGCGGGTGTGGCGGCCGAGCTTTATGGTCTTGACCTTAAGGTTGGGGTCTTTTAGACGGCGGCGGATGAGGGCAATGTTCACCCGATAAGTTTCCGTGAAGCCCTCCCGAGGGCCCCTTATTACCGCCTCGGTGGCGGGTTCCTGGACACCCCGTTTCTCCCATCCCCGGGTGCTTATTATCAGTGCTTTTTCGAACTTATCCATAAACAGTATGGTATCGCCGGAAAGGATGCCCAGTACGACCTCACCGAAATTGTCCACTTCCTTGATATCGGCAGCGGTCAGCAGGCCTTCCTTCACCATGTTGAAAAAGTTCTGGCCAAGACTGTATTCCAGCGGTGCCTGGCGCGTCAGGAGCATGAGAGATTTCAATATTTCTTCCTGCACCAGGTTTTTATCCACCATACCGTCTATATACATGAGGGCCATCTCGTGCTTCTGTGCCTGGCCCATGTAAAAATCCCTGGTAATGACATCATCGCAGTCATAAAGATATTCGTGAACTTCTTTTTCATTTTCTTTTATGTCTTTTTTGAGTTTTTTACTCCTGTCCGGCGACATATCCCTTTCGTAATACAGGTCTTGCTTCTTTCCGGAGTAGAGCTTTGAAAACACATTGGTCATTCTATCACCTTTTCATTCAAGTCAGGGACGGTTCCGACTTGAATACCACATTATGCCATTAAGGTCAGCCAGTGGAGAACCGTCACTTGAATATTACAGTATGTATTTAAAAATTATATAAACTATCATCGAACCAAAAATATAAAGCAGGCCGATTATCCTGGCGGCGGCCAGTTCTTTTTTTAAGCCTTTGGTTTTGAGGTCCGCACCATCGATGACTAGCAGGTAAAGGCCGCTGGCGATGAAAACCGCCATAGTCGCCAGAGTGGCAGCGCTTTTTATATACCCCAAAACCGTCTGCATGATTTTCAACATTTGTTTTCCTGCCTTCATCACTATATTTTCTGGTTTATTTTTTGTCATTATGCAATTTTTTATGAATCAACTTCTTCGATTGGATATTAAATAGCCTTGCTTATCCCTATATTTTATTTTATACTATTAAAAAGTTCGATTTTCGAGGAATAAATCATATTCATTCATAGAGAGGCAGGTAATAAGTTTATGGAAATACTAGTCACACTGGATTCATTAAAAAACCGGGAAGATGAAAAGGTTCTCCGCTTCCCGCCGGATACCCTGGTGACCAGGGAAGCCCGGGTATATGCGGCGAAAAAGGGCATCGAGATTTATGTAGGAGAAGAAAGGCTTTCGGAGCCCTCGCTTTTAAACGGCGTTTCCAGCCAGAGGGCGGTGATATCCGTGGTAGGCGAGGATAAGGTAGGCATCATCGCAGGGATCTCCGATGTGCTGGCAAAAAATAATGTAAATATTCTTGACATCACCCAGACCGCCATAGAAGGCCTTTTTACCATGATTATGGTGGTGGATATCGCGAAGGCCACGGTCAGCTTTGAGGAATTGAAAGAGAAGCTTTCAAGGCGCGGAGGAGAGATTTCGGTTAGGGTGGACGCCCAGAGGGAAGAAGTGTTTCATTTTATGCATAGAATATGAGGAGGACGGTCATGAATTTCACTCGAGATGAGGTCATAGAGACTATCCGCATGGTGCAGGCGGAAAATCTGGATATAAGGACCATTACGCTGGGGGTTAGCCTCAGGGACTGTGCTGGGGAAAGTGTCGAGGCTGTGGCCCGGAAGGTCTATGACAAGCTGACGGTGGTAGGCCGAGAGCTGGTGCCGACGGCCGAAAAGCTTGCGGCGGAGTTCGGCATCCCCATCATCAACAAGAGGATCTCTGTCACCCCTATAGCCATGGTGGCCGAAAGCTGCCGGGAGAAGGATTACACTCCCATCGCCCGGGCCATGGATAAGGCAGCGACAGAGCTCGGCATAGATTTTATAGGAGGTTTTTCGGCCCTGGTGCAAAAGGGTTTTACAAAAGGGGATATAAACCTGCTCAATTCCATCCCTGAAGCCCTTTCATCTACCCAAAAGGTGTGCTCCTCGGTGAATGCGGCCTCCAGCAAGGCCGGCATAAACATGGATGCGGTCAGGGCCATGGGACGCATAATAAAACAAACCGCAGCTCTCACCGCTGATGAAGACGGTATAGGCTGCGCCAAACTGGTGGTGTTTGCCAACGCAGTGGAGGACAACCCTTTCATGGCCGGGGCTTTCCACGGTCCGGGAGAGCCGGAAACAGTGGTAAATGTAGGCATCAGCGGGCCCGGAGTGGTAAACACGGTGGTGAGAAGGCTGCCCAAAGATGCGGATTTTGGAGAGCTTTCGGAAGCCATAAAGCGCATGGCTTTCAAGATAACCAGAGCCGGAGAGCTCATCGGCAGGGAAGCTGCCCGGAGGCTGGGCGTGTCTTTCGGCATCATTGATTTGTCCCTGGCCCCGACGCCGGCCGTGGGCGACAGCATCGCCAACATCCTGGAAGCCATGGGCCTGGAGCGCTGCGGGGCCCCGGGTACCACCGCCGCCCTGGCTTTATTAAACGATGCCGTGAAAAAAGGTGGCGCCATGGCCACATCCTATGTGGGCGGGCTTTCGGGAACCTTCATACCGGTGAGCGAAGATGCGGGCATGATAAGGGCGGCTGCCGAGGGTGCATTGACGCTGGAAAAGCTGGAGGCCATGACCTGTGTATGTTCGGTGGGCCTGGACATGATAGCAATACCCGGAAACACATCGGAACAAACCATATCGGCCATCATCGCCGATGAGATGGCCATAGGTGTCATCAATAAGAAGACCACGGCGGTGAGGATAATCCCCGCTCCCGGCAAGAAGGCCGGTGACTTCGTGGAATTTGGCGGCCTGTTGGGAAGAGCGCCAATCATGCCGGTAAATAAGTTTGATTCTTCGGCCTTTGTAAAGCGGGGAGGACAAATCCCTCCGCCAATTCAGAGCCTTACAAACTAGGCAATATATATAGATAAAATGGCACTTTCAGAGAAATGAAAATTGAGCTGCTCGTTATTTTAAGAATAATAAAGATAAAAAAAGCCGGCATATTTTTCGCCCGTTTTAACGAAAATATGCCGTTATTTTTATAGTTTTACTATTATGCAACCTGTGAAATTTTTTTCTGAACGGTTTCCACAGTCAAATTATTGAGAGGAAGTATTTCTTTAATTTTACCGTCATGCATTATTACAAAGCAGGGCTCTCCTTTTATTCCAAGCCTTTCGGCCATGGTTTTGCCTTTATACACATCGATCTTGTTGTATTTTATTTCGGGATGGTTTTTACTGAATTCCTCCACCATGGTCATCTTCTCCCGGCACATATCGTCGGTAGGATCATAGCACAGCACCATCTGCGGGCCTTTTACACCTTTGAATTCGCTTTCAAAATACTCGGTTTCCGCTATATACCGCTCCAGCATAAACCCCGCGATGGCGCCGTCCCCCACAGATGTGGCCACCTGGCGCAGGATCTTATCCCTGACATCGCCAACGGCAAATACGCCCGGAATATTCGTCTCCATTTTTTCGTTAGTTATGATATAACCTCTTTCGTTCATGTCTATAATGCCTTTGAATATCTCAGTATTCGGCAAATACCCTATGAACAGGAAACAGCCGTCAACCTTAACAGGAATCCTCTCACCGGTCTTTACGTTCTTGAGTATTACCGTTTCCAGATTATCTTCTCCCACAAATTCATCGACAACAGTATTCCAGATGAAGTGAAGTTTTTCATTTTTCATGGCCTGTTCCTGTGCCACTTTATTGGCATCCATTATTCCGACATCGTGAATGACGGAAATGTAAACTTTATTGGCGAATTTTGTGAGGAAAATAGATTCTTCAATAGCAGCATCCCCGCTGCCTACCACCAGTATGTCTTTCCCTGTATAATAAGCCGCATCGCAGGTGGCGCAGAACGAAATGCCCTTGCCGAATAAAAACTTATCTTCTCCCCTGGCGCCCGTAAGACGCGGTTTGCCGCCGGTGGCGATTACCACGGCTTTGGCGTGATAATCGGTACGCATGGTTTTTACAACCTTGGTCTCGCCTTCTAATTCCACGCCGGTGACCTGGGCCAGTTTTATTTTTACATCAAACTTCTTTACTTGCTGTTCGAATAATTTCATCAGACCCTGACCGGTATTTCCCTCAGGAAAACCCGGGTAGTTTTCGATTTCATTCGTATAGGTGGCAAGCCCGCCCATAAGAGTTTTTTCCAGAAGAAGAGTTTTCAGGCGGGCTCTCCCGGCGTATATGGCTGCCGTCATCCCCGCAGGGCCCCCACCTATGACCACGACATCGTATTGTTCAACCTTTTTTTCAGGCATCTTGATTCCTCCTACAAAATATTTAGTCGAACAGCGGGAAAAATTCCCGCTGTCTTCTCATTTCCACTCTGCCCCCGCCAGAATGGGCGGGAGAGTAAACCAGTCTACATGAAGTACTTTGTCAGAAGCTTGGAACCGAAATAAGCCCCAATGAACATTGCTATCATAAACACCCAACCATGAAGCGACATGGAAGCCGTGCCGCTAAATAAAGCGCCGATGTTGCACCCATAGGATAATCTTGCCCCGTAACCCATCAGCAAGCCGCCCAAAACTGCAGCTATAACCTGTCTGTAGCTCTTTATCTTCTTCACCCTAAACTGAGATGCAAGCAAAGTGGCAAGAAGGGCCCCGAAGATAATACCCAGGTTCTGTATGGAGCCTCCATCATTTAAAAACCCTCCTGCCAGCGCTTTTGCATTGGCTTCCGACTGGTAAAATGCCCAGGTTTCTGGATGAGCTCCAAACGCCTTTGCTATCCATGCTCCCCAGTGCGCAAAAGATGTAGTTACTCCCCAACCATGATTGGAAAATGCCAGTAACGCTATGTTCAGGAGGCCCAGCAGTATTGCTCCCAGCCAGTACGGGAAGGGGTCGCGAAGCAGGGCTTTTTTGTGCCTTTCAACTTCTTCGGCGTATCTGCTCACATTAGTCCCCCCTTATTTTACTTTGTCTTTTCTATATAAACGTCCCAACGTCCCTCTTCTACTTCTTCAATCTCCACAGGATAACCCTCTTTTCTGGCCCATTCAGGAACATTTTTAATGGCACAGCTGTGGTCTATTTGAACAATAAGTAAATCTCCGATTTTAAGTTGTTTTAATTTATTCTGGGTTTTTACTAATGGAACGGGACAAGCCTCACCCAGGCAATCTAAATAAACTTCAGCCATTTTAATCGTCTCCTTTTTGTGATATTGTCATTTAACATAATTTATACTACATTAATACTATACGACACTATGCAGCCTTGCGGTAATCCCACCAGAGCGCCAGCCAGTATATTGCAAACAGCATCAAAAGCTGTCCGAAAAACGCCACTGGCCAGCCCAATACATCTGGAAGGAAAATTGCGGGCGCCGATTTAATTAAATTTGCTTTAGCCCATCCAAAGTTATAAGCTCCAAAAGCGGACCCCACTATGAAGAATACCAGAGCGATCATATTCATTGTATATGCTTCTCCAACCCTCATTAACGTACCGGAAGCGCACCCGCCGGCTATGACAGCTCCAATTCCAAATAATATTCCGCCTATCAGTGTGTGGATGCCCACCGGGCTTATGTTCCCAGGGATGGGTTTCCCGGCTGTGAATGCTGCAAACTGGATAGCTGAAAATCCTACCGTAGCTACCGCTATCGCAATAATTACCGCCCGGAGCAAAGACGTGGATCCTGTAAGCACGGGATCACGCATGGCAGCGGTAAAACAAAATCTTGATCTTTGCAGAACAAAACCAAAAGCCAGACCAAACATCCATCGTACGGCCAGTGGAGCTTTTATGTTTGCTAAAAATATTCCGAAAATAACTGCTATAATCAGCACAGCTATACCATACCCTAGTTGATTTTTCTTTTTGGCCGCGGGTTTAGCCGAAGATTTTATTCTGGACTTTAAAGAATTTTCGGGCTGATCCACTAAAACACCCCCTTTGCTTGCTTGTTCTTGTGAAGGCCTTCACTACTTTAATTATATTTTTTTCTTTCTGGGCTGTAAAATTACTTTATTTTATGTTATTATAAGTATACGTTATATTAGAAAATTGCGATGTATTTTGTGATAGTGGGGGTCAGCACATATGAATTTAAACATGCTGAAGGCTTTTATTACCGCCGCTGAAGCCGGATGTCTCTCGAAAGCTGCAGAAAAGCTTTTTATTTCCCAGCCCGCATTGACGCAGCAGATAAAGCAACTTGAAAATCACTTTTCAGTACAGCTTATAGAAAGGAGCAACCGTGGTGTTTCTCTTACTGAAGCGGGGGTTATTTTAAACGATTATGCCGCCCGCATTGTTGCACTATATGAAGAACTCGAAAGCAAAATAGATGGTTTGCGGGCATCCGTGAGCGGCAATCTGGTTGTAGGCGCCACTTCTGTTGTGGGCGGTTACGCCGTGCCCTGCAGTATTTTTATTTTTAAAGAAAAATACCCGGAGGCAAATATAAAGTTAAAAGTGGGAAATCGAAGTCAGGTGATAAGCGACCTGAAGGAAAATGCAATCGACGTAGCAGTAATTGAAGGTGAAAAGCCCAGAGGGGCATTTAAAATAGATGAAATCGCCACCGATGAAATGGTAGTAATAACCCCCAACAAAAAACCCTGGCAGGGTCGAACAAGTATCAGGCTTGATGAATTTCTCAGACAACCGCTTATAATGAGAGAAAAGGGTTCTGGTACATGGCAGGTCATTGAGAAGTGCCTGAGTGCTGCGGGCATAGATAAAGACATGCTCAACATTGTTATGGAACTCAGCAATGTCGATTCTATAAAAGCTTCTGTAGAAGCTGGCCACGGCATATCAATCATGTCCAGGCTGGCATTAAAAAAAGAATTGCACAATCGCAGTCTGCTTGCACTGAAACTTGAAAAAGTAAATATACTACAAAAAATATACCTTGCCTATAAGCACGAAAAAGTTCAGACAAAAGTGGCCAAGGCATTTATAAATTTTATGCATATGCCGAGCAGGGGATTCTGTTAAT
The DNA here is from genome assembly GCF_003691585.1 of Biomaibacter acetigenes. GTDB lineage: Bacteria > Bacillota > Thermosediminibacteria > Thermosediminibacterales > Tepidanaerobacteraceae > Biomaibacter > Biomaibacter acetigenes. The sequence continues at coordinate 3,263,368 of NZ_CP033169.1, forward strand.
CTTTTTTATTGCTTGATTATTACTCTCCATATACCGTTATCTATTTCCTTTGCTTTTGCTTTTATACCCCTTTTTTTCATGTCATTAATGATATTTATAGCCGCACAACTGTGGTCGGTTTCCAGTACGATAAAATCGCCTGAACGCAATTCTTTAAGCTTTTCCTGTACCCTTATAAGCGGAGCCGGACAGAAGTCGCCTATGCAGTCTATATAATGCTCGGTCACGCCCATCACCCCTGAGTTTATAATTTTTTAACATACAAAACGCAATCGAAAAATGCATGGAGCTTTTCATCGGGAAATTTAAAACAAAAAAATAACCACAAAAAAAATAAATCACCTCTTGCTTTTATTATAAAACATGGTAAAATTATAAACAATAAAATAAAAAAATAGCGATGACGGAGAAGAAGAGATCATCAAGCCTCACAGAGAGCCGGGGAAGGTGAAAGCCGGCAGGTGGAAGATCTCGGGCCGCTCCGGAGTTGCAGGCTGAAAGATGGTATCGAGTAGGCTGTGCCGGAATTTTTTCCCGTTATCAAAATGAGGTGGAGCTTTGCTCAACCAGGGTGGTACCGCGAGAAAACCTCGTCCCTTATTGGGGCGGGGTTTTTTGTATCTGGAGGTATTTCCCCGGAATGTCAAGGGGACGCCCTTTGACAGAATGTGCCACAGGAACCGTCCCCGTGACACACTGTTTGAGCAGCTCAACTAGGGTGGTACCGCGGAATCCGTCCCTTTTTAGGGACGGATTTTTTACTTTGAAATACTTGTAATTAAAAAACAAAATGTGAAGTAGTAAAAAGGGTCTCTGTCTATTTTGAGTTGTTACATTTCTGCGAAAAAACCTAAATTCATAAAAGTTATGGGAGGTTGTTAGAAAATGAAAATATCAACCTTAGTGCAAAATATAAAGCCTTCGGGCATAAGGCGCTTTTTCGACCTGGCCGAAAAGGACCCGGATGTGATTTCCCTGGGGGTGGGAGAGCCGGACTTTACGACGCCCCTGACAATACTTGAAGCTGCGCAAAAAAGCCTGGTAGAGGGTGACACTCATTATACGTCAAACGACGGAATGTTTTTACTGCGGCAAAAGCTTTCGGAATATCTCAAGGCAAGGTTCGGGCTTCACTATAATTTCGACGGAGAAATAATCATAACGATAGGAGCCAGTGAAGCTGTGGATATCGCTCTTACTACAGTGCTTTCCCCCGGTGACGAGGTACTCATCCCAGAACCCTGTTTCGTGTCCTACGCACCCTGCACCGCCCTGTCCGGCGGGGTGCCGGTGATGGTGCCGACCCGGCCGGAACATGGCTTTAAAGTCACGGCGGAGGAACTCGAAAAACATGTCACGCCCCGGACCAGAGCGCTTTTGATGTCCTATCCCAACAACCCCACCGGCGCCGTCATGACCCGAAGGGAGCTTTCGCCTATTGCAGATTTTGTTAAAAAATATGATCTGGCGGTGATATCCGATGAGGTCTATGCGGAACTCACTTACGGACATAGGCACGTGAGTATCGCATCACTGCCCGGCATGAAAGAGCATACCTTCTTTATAGGCGGTTTTTCCAAAGCCTTTGCCATGACCGGTTGGCGCATCGGATATCTTTGCGGCCCCGTAGACGGCGTCCAGCAGGCCCGCAAGGTCCACCAGTACAGGGTTATGTGCCCCCCCACCGTGAGCCAGGCGGCGGCACTGGAAGCCTTAAACAGCGGAGAGCTGGAGGTAAATCGTATGGTGGAAGAATATGACAGGAGGAGAAAGGTCATGTGCCGGGGCTTGAGAGACATGGGTTTTGACGTGCCGGACCCTGAAGGGGCATTCTATGTCTTTCCATCCGTGCAGCACACGGGCTTTTCCGGCGAGGAATTCGCCGAAAAGCTCCTTGAAAAGGCAAAAGTGGCGGTAGTGCCCGGCAGCGCCTTCGGCCCCAGCGGCGAAGGTCACATCCGCTGCTCCTATGCCACTTCTATTGAAAAAATACATGAAGCTTTGAACCGTATCGAAATGTTTATGGTAGGTAACCCCGGCAACAGACGTTTCTTATAACTCCTATAACATGATGTTTTCCCTGTAGTCCTTCTGGAGGTCCTTTTGCAGAAATTCCAGAAAGCGCACCAGCATGGCAGAGGCTTCTGCCCGGGTCATGACCCTGTTGGGGTTTACGCGGTTTAAGCTATCCCCCTCGATGATATTTATCTCCCGGGCCACATAGATGCTGTCTTTTGCCCAGTAGGGAATGCTGTCATCGTCGGAAAAAGAGGTCTGATAACCGGGATTGGGCGCCTTGTTGCCGAAGCCCAGGGCGCGAACGAGAATGGTTATGGCCTGGGCCCGGGTGAGAGGATCTTTGGGCTTGAAACTATCTGTGGTGACTCCGGTCACTATGCCTTTGTCCAGGCCTTCTTTTATGTAGTTATAATCGGGGTCCTGAGGACTTACATCCTTAAAGGGCGAAACCTCCGGCGGCTGATTGCGGCGGGTGACAGCCTTCTTTTGATTATCCATAGATGACCTTATGTTGCAGGCTCTTATGATGCCTTTTATAAATTCCTCTCTGGTCATGGAAGATTCGGGCACAAAAAAGGATGAATTGGTGTCAAACACATCCAGAGAATACAGTTTTTCTATGTAATCCTGAGCCCAGTGTCCTTCCACATCCCTGAATTTGGGCACTATCAGCCTTTCAACCCGGGGTACCATCTGCGCTGAAAGGCTTATCGAATCCTTATTTCTCCTGCTCCTGTCGGGAATATAGCCGCTCATCTGTGGCAGGTTGTATTCATATCTTGAAACCATTTCCCTTCTGGTGGTCCTCACATATCCACCATTAAAGCTGGAGAGGGTGGCTTCATTGTCATAGTAGCTCAGGCTTTTCGTCATGCTGTCGGAAATTTGAACGTTTACGGTGCCATTCCATGAGACCGGCTTTTTTTCATTATCCTGTTCATCCATCACATATCTCTTTGAGCTGATGGAAAGTTCCATGATCTGGGTTTCGGTGCTTCCCCAGAAATTTTCATACCCCACATTGCCGCCGGTGATTTCTATTACTACCTCTCCCTCATTTTTATTTATGGTATAATACTTGCGGCCGTTAAAATTCCCTGAGTAAAAGTCCGAGGCGGGCCTGTTGTCTATCACATCAGATTTGGAAAACTGGTAATCTTCCAGGTTATACTGGTCCTTGCCGATAACGATTTTTTCGCTGTAACTTCCCACACTGGTCCGGGCTATGGCCTGGCCTTTGTCGTTTCTCCTGTCATATTCGGTGGTATATGTCACGGTCCTCCTGAGCTGGCTCTTCTCCGATATGTCCGGGGTTGTGAGGTCAAACCTGTAGCTTACCGTCTTCGAATCCCCCTTTTCCCTCTCAGTGATGCTTACGGTGCCGGTGAATTTCAGAGGTTTTCCCGTGACAAACACCATTTCTTCATAGGTATATTCGTTGTTGACACCGCCGGAAAACTCTGTGGGGGCTGACAGAGCATATTCCGGATTTATGAGGACGGAACATATTAAAAAAAGCATCAAGAATTTTTTCAATCTAACACCCCCGGTTATTTTATCAATAGAATTTTGCAGTAGAAATCGTCTCTAACGCTGTAGACGATATCCCCCGGTTTAACACTCTGGTAGGGAATCACTTTACTGTCTTTTATCACAAGGGCGGTGTCTATACCCATCCTGACTGGCTGATTTTTGGGCATCCACTGGTTTTTGCGGCTGCTCCAGTCCCTGGCGTCTTTTACCGTAATGGTGATTCCTGTCATGGGATCGTCTTCAACGGATTCCACCGTACCGGCTGTAATCCTCTGCCTGAGCAGGGAATCCATGCGTTTTTTCACGGCCACCGCCACGATGCGGTCGCCGTCGGTATACATATAGCCGTACCAGTCCTTTAAGCCTTTATCTTTCGCATAGTCGCTCTTTTCATCCACCGCATAATCCTTCGAGTAAAATTCCTTGCGGCTGATTTCTTTTTTCTCCTCAAGGTCATAAAAATAGGTATCGTCATCGAAATAAAGCTTTTTGTCTTCATCAAAGGATTCCCATTCATTCCTGTTCAGAATGAAGAAGTCCGTAAGGGTCAATTGATTTTCCACAATCTCATCAAGCCTTCCGGCAAACAGAAAGTTCTGGCCTATGCTGGAGTTGTTTATGGCCTCATCATATATGTATACAATATCTGCCGTGTTCTGACTCCCCCTGCCATCGGCCACTATCAGGGCATCGGAGTCAGGATTTATGGAATATTTATCTATAATCCTGCCATTTTTTATGAATATGGTGCCATCATTAAAGGATATATTCTTCTTGTTGAAAAGTTCGAAAGCCCCAAAGTACCAGTTAATGTCCTCTATTTTATCACTTATCATTATCTCGCTCTGATTTTTTATGACCATTTTGTAGATGCGGTCTTTGCCGAAAAAATCCCTGGCCGCCAGGTATGCTGTTTTACCCCTGAAATATTTGAGGTTGTTCAGGGGGATTTTACTGCCGGCTGTAAAGATTCCCACGTCATCGGATAGCTGAAATTGCATGACGCTCTCCACATCCTTCCAGGTCCCGTCAGTGAGAACTTTTACATCATTTAACGTAATCCTGCCGTAAGATTTGTCGGTAACCTGCAGTGTGCCTCTATAAAGGGCTTTCACTTTTATGGAGTCGCCCTGGATGCTTATCCTGCTTATTATGGTGGAATCTGCCTCATCGAAGAAAAACCTCACGCTGTCACCTTCATAAAGGGTGGATAATGGGACATTCCGGCCGTTTTTCAGCGCGATGGTGGCCGGCGAGGTAAAATAGGTTTCCTCCCGGCCGGTGGCAAGTTTTATTATGATCTGGTTCCTGTCTATCTTTTTAACCACGCCGCTTCTCACCTTGCCGCCGGGGGGTATGTACCCCGGGGTTTCGGTGGAATAGCCCTCCATATATGTTACATTCTGGCCCAGATGGAGAATATATACCTCCATGCCAGCCCTGAAATCGCCCCAGGAGGCGGGAAGATTGTCTATCTTAAAAAGGGTGCCGGAGGTAAAAGCCAGGGTGCTGACCCTGCCGTCATATTGTTCTACTGTGACTTTTTGGGCGCTAATATCCTTAATGTAGCCCTCCAGGGGCGACCCGGCGGGGTGGTACTCCGTATCTCCCCGGGAAAATCCGGGACTGAGCATGAAAATAAATGCTGCCAGAAACAGGGATATAAATCTTTTCATCATGCTTTTTACCTCCTGCTTCCTATTACTGCAAATCTTCCCATACTATCGATAAGGGCGCTCACTGTAGAGCCGCCGGGGCTTTTTGCAACTTCCTGCCATGTACCCGTGTAGTCGTCATACCTGCACAATGCGATACTGCCTAGCCTCCTCAAACCTGCCTTTGCAGTGTCGTATTCCAGGGTAATTTGCATGGAGGAGCTCAGGTATTCCATGGGGGTGGAGTCTGCTCCCAGATAAAACTCGGCCTTCAAAACATACTGCTGCGAAAGCAGCGTCTTTCCCTTTACGTCCGGGCTCCCCTCATAAGGAGTGACTGTGAACCTTACTCCCGCATCGCGCCTGGACCTGTACTGAGACACTTTCGATGTATCGAATACACCGGGATTAAACTTTATGGTGAAGTCTTTTCCTGTAATTATGATATCTGCTGCGTCTTTCTTTGTTATCACTGCTGCAGGGATACTCACAACAGCTTCTTTCACCCCTGTCGAGTCCTGAGTTGTAAGGTCTATCCTGGTTTCATCCTTATAGTCATCAAGGCCTATGGTTACACTCTGGGCACCACCGGCAGTCTGTTTTTGAGTCTTTTCTTCGATGCCGCCGTCCTCATCAGGAGGGCCGGCGGTTTTTCCAGTCTTTACGGTGTTACTTTCGGCCGAGGGCGGAGAGGAACCGAACCTGCCTATGGCCTTAACTATGAATTTATATCTGGTATTGGGCTCCAGGTCGCTGTACAGGTAGCTGGTGAGCACGGTAGAGCCTATAAATTCAATTTCATTGTCATCAATGACCACGTACACCTCATATTCGCCGGCTCCATCTACCCTGTTCCAGTTAATTTTTATATAGCGGTCATATACCAGCTCCGCATAAACTCCCAGGGGGGCCTGCAGTTGTGTCAGTTCATAAATGAGGTCGCTATAAACTTCAGTAGCGCCGCCGTCGGGATTTATTACCATGATGCCGCCGGTCCCCACCTTCCCGGGAGGCGTTTTTACCGTCAGTGTATCGGAGTCGATGAATTTCACTTCGGTGCCGTCGGTGCCCGTTTCTAGTTCGTAGGGTATGCCTTCGATGTATATGATGGTTCCCGTGGCGGTGTTTTCATCTTCCACCTTCTTTATAGAGGGATTGAATATGACTCTGGCGCCTTCCTCAAAGCCCGAACCCTTTAGCTTTATCTCCTGGCCGCCTTCAACGGAAATGCGGGTTATCCTGGTAATCTCCGCTGGGTCCGTCGGGTCCACCACTGCCGATATCCTGGGACTGCTCAGGTATGTAAAGCTGCCGGGGTTGGAAAGTTCACCGTCAGGATTTTCAACTTTCACTTCCACTTTTCCGGGGGCGTGGGGCGGTGTGGTAACAATGATAGTCTTGTAGTCCACCACTTTCACATTGTCCTGCGGCACGGTTACCCCGCCAAAAAACACCTTGAGACCTTCCCGGAAATCCTTTCCTTCTATCTTCACTGTGGTCCCGCCGGTGGAAGGTCCATAGCCGGGGGTTATCTTCTTCACCGCCGGGGCGGTTTCTCCTTTTATGAACATGATGTATATGGGCCTGGGAGTGCATTCATCAGAGGAAGCCATACCTCCGTCTTCATTTATTACCACCACCCGGTGAAGTTTGCCCACGGCGCTGTCGGGCACCGCCGGCATGGTAAAGGTAAGTTTTGAGGGAAGCATATAGGTTATATCCTGGGGTTTGATGGTTACGAGGTCCGAAATCTGTATCCTCGCATTTTCCCGGAAATCACTGCCTATAATGCTTACCGTGTTGCCGCCCTTATAGGTCATGTAGAGGACTTTTACATCCCGACCGTTTATATTCTCCTCCTGGGGAGAATTTCCTTCCTTTGTGATATTGATGATGGCAGGCTTGCTGGCAGGGTTTTTATATTCAAACTGGCCTTGAGCCGTGCCGCCGTCGGGATTTATGACCGTGACATCCACCTTACCAATGGTGTAATAGGCGGGTGTTGTCACCACCAGATGCCCGCTGTTCATGAATTCGGCGCCGGGGGCATACCCTCTCTCCACAAAAAGCCTTCTGTCCGATATTTCAAGGCATATGAGCTCCCCACCCCCATAATTTATATCCCCGGTACCGCTGTGTGCCACCAGCTGGTTGGTGGGATAATAGAGCACGCTGCCATCATAGTTTATAGTACCGCTGGTATAGGTCAATCCTTTTTCACTTATCTCCAGCAGCACCCGGCCGCTGGCATATTCCACCTTGAGGCCTCCGGCAAGATATACGGTGGTCCTGCCGTTGTCTATTCTTCCTGAATTTTCCTGCTCCCGGGGTATATCCCTGTTGGTGATATTACCGAAACGCACCAGCACTTCCGGGGGCGTCTGCCCATTGTAAACATTGATATTGCTCTTCATAAACCCGCTGCCGAAGATTTCAACCCGGTCCCCTCCCTGTTTCTTGCCTTCGGAGGGCACTATACTTGTTATGGACGGGTTTGATGACTGGTAAGTGAATTTAACGCTGTTTGAAATCCCCGAGTCGTTGTTTACTACATAAACATCCACATCTCCCGCTGTGCCCGGCGGTGTAGTGACCTTAAGGTAGCCGTCGGAAAACTCCGAGACCTGGGCAATTCTATTTCCGAAGTAGACTCTGGGTAAAACTGAAAGGGCGAAATTGCCATATTCATCACTGTTCTGCTTCAATTCCTCGACGGTCTTCCCCCTGAAGTCATCCCACTGCCCGTTGCCGCTAATATCCTGGTAAAGTTCGTTTTCATCCCTCATTTGATTCCTGTTGTCATCATTGAAAGGTTCGAAGAAGCGGAAATCTCTTCCGAAAATCTCCACCACTTCCTGTCCCGCGGCACTTCCCTTCTGGGGCACTACCCTGGTAATCTGGGGATGGCTGGTGGGCACCACATATGTAAATCCATCCTCCTTGCCGGCGCTGGCCCCGTCGGGGTTTATCACCACCACGGGCACGGTAATGCGATCGGTGCCCTTTTCCTTGCTCAGGTCTCCCGAAAAGGGCGGAACCTTGACAGTAATCTTGCCGCCGTCTACGCTCACAAAAGTGTCCTCTTTTCTAACTTCCACACCGTTTATGAAAACCCTGGTCTTATTGATGCCATCGTCTTTAAAATCGGAACCGCTGATGTCGATGGTATAACCCCCGTCAGTGGAACCCCTGTCGGGAATAATCTCTTTTATAACGGGCTTCGACTGGGGCTGGGTATAGTAATAAAATCCCTGTTCATTCAAGCGGCTGTCCTTTTTTGTGTCGGGGTTCAATACCGTCAAATCATACCAGCCGTCACCGAGGGTCAGTATGGGGACTTTGAATATGATGGTGTTTTTGTCCACCACCTTAACCGCATCGCCCACGATTTTTCCATTGGTGTCCACTTTAAAGGGTGTTTGCAGGGTAAGACATACTTGGGGAGAAGCTTCGGGACCGATAATAATCTGTGTGGCGCTGTCATTTTGTTTTAAAGTCAGGCTATAGTCGCTGCCGCCTACCTGGCTGGCGTAAAGCTTGCCATCTTTGACTGTCACCCTGTAGGTGTTGTTTACACCATCTGAAATCATGGGGTTGCCCTGGGCATCAAGGCTGATGGCATAAAACTTGCCGTTTTGCTCATCGTAAAGGATTACGCTGTGCCAGTAATCGGCCAGCCTGGCGTATGTTCCCCCGTCAGGATTCTGCCCGATGCTGATGATATCATCATCTGCCGGTGACATATAATCCCGGAGGAGAATTTTCTTCGTAACCGGGTCTATATTATACTGGTTGATATCCTGCCCCTCCAGCAGGATTCTGGTACCTATGAGCTTATATATTTCATCGGGTCTGGCCGTGGGGGTCCTGCGCCAGGAAATTGTCGCCCTTTATCTGCACCAGAGTGCCGGTGTTACCGGATTTTGGTGCAAAATCAGTGATCCTGGGGTCCGTATAGGTCTTTACATAGTAGAAATCCCTGACTGCCATGCCTCCTCCGGGATTTATTACCTGCAGCTGAGTGCTTCCTTCCCTGCCGGGAGGAGCCTTGAAGGTTATGGTCCTGCCGTCCCCTGACCTTGTTATGCCCGATACCTCCCTGCCGTCGATAAAGACCTTTACTCCATCCTGAAAATTGCTTCCCCTGACGGTTACGTTTTCACCGCCTTCCACCGTAACCGCATCGGGAATGACGCTTTCCACAACGGGCATCTTACTTTCATTGGGCAGCAGGAATTTGACCGTCACCGAAGCATCGGAGGAAAGCCCCGGTTTGGAAGAATTTCTTATGGGGTTGGTGATTATTACGGGTATGGCCGTACCTATAAATGCTTCCGGCACCTCCGTCCCCGCAGGGATTACAGCCACGATCCTTGTCCCTATTTCATTTCCTGCAGTGCCATCCAGTATGTTTCCCCCGCTGTCTTCCACATAGACCCGCAGGTTCGGGTTAGAGTTTTTATCCAGGACGACTTTGCTTGCGGCATTGCTGAACTGGATAATGGGGTAACGGGTTACGAAACCTTCGATTTCATCATTGTACTTATGTATCAGAAAATCCTTGCCGCTGATGGCTATGAGCAGGTCCTGCCCGATCCTGTATTTGCCATCCTGGCCTTTTTCAATGAATATCTCAAATGGAATCATACTGATGACTTCGGGTTTTACGGTGCTGGGGATAAAGGTATAAGCCTGCGGCAGTTCTGCCCTTTCGGTAAACACAAACTGGCCGGTATCATATTTTAGCGTGGTCTCGGTTTCCACCACCACATCCCTGATATAGTTTCCATCGTCTATGGTAACGGGTGAAACCATAATGTTGAGCTTATCCATTTCCGGGGAAAAAGTGGAATCACTCCTGAAAGTGGCCATATTGCCTATGATTACGGTAATTTTTTTGGTAACTTCCGTAATATCCCTGCCATTGTATGACGCCACTTTCTGACCGTTTTTTTGCCAGGTTCTCACCAGGACCGGATGGTCTTGCTGTTCATTGTAGATAAAATCGGTCACGGTGACATCCGGTTCCATGGCAAGATCATCGATGTTCAGGCTTCCCAGGTACCTGCCGGATATGGCTGCGGGAGAACCCGTATCGGGGCCGCTGCCGGGCTGAATGGTGTCGATTCTGGCGCTCCTGTATCCATCTATCACCGTAAACTTCTGGTCAAGGATTTTTTCGCCCGTAACATAATCCATAGGGTCGGAGCCGTCAGGCACTTTGTTGGTTATCACCACGTAATATTCGCCCTTTTCCAGGTTTGGAACTTCTACGGTTAAAATGTCTTTTTCACCTTCGGCATTGTATTTGTATGTGGGATTTTTACCTCTGTTCGCTGCTGTATAGGGATCGGTGCCATCGATTCTTTTCAGGAAAAAAACATCATACAGATTCAGAACATCAGCTTTAAAATATATCTTGCTGCCTGCAGGCCCCCTGTTGGGAAACATCTGCAGGTCACCTGATATGTTGAGGTCTTGAACCAGTCTGAACTGGTCCGTGTATTTATAAAAAATATCCACGTTTACTTTATTCGTGTAGTTGCTGTTAAAGACTATATCTTCCGTCTGCCACTTGCGCTCGATGACTATATCCTGCAGCCCCAGTTCACCGGTGGGATTGTTTAACGTAACGCTGTCGTTGGAAACAAACAAACTGTTGTCTATTTTTGTAAAGGCAATGCCCCTGCCGTATGTCACCGAAAATTCATTTGAGCTTCTTATTAAATTAAAATCGGAACCGTATATGGTGGTGCTTCCCGTATCTTTCTTCACCGTCCGGGGATTGATTCCGCTTACGGCAGGCATAATGCCTTTATCTCCAATATTTATCGATGCTCCACCCACCGTAATCTTGGTTATGCCTTTCAGTGCCTCCCAGTCGGCAGGATTGGTAAATTCAAAATATAATGTATCATTGGTATTTATTTTGGGATTTGACAGCAATCTGGGTTGGCCCGAGACAAAAACCTGTACGCTGGCGTTCTGGATATTCCTGCCTTCTACGGTTATATACATGGACTTTTGTATCTGGCTGGCATCAAAGGTTTTGCCGATGGTTACATCGGTCACATAAAAATTATCCGGGTCAAAAGCTGAAGCCTTCCTTACATTCCACGGGGCCAGGGTAAAAAGCATCACAGCAGCTAAAGCCAGGGATATTAATCTATAACCTTTTTTCCGCATTAGGGTATTCATCTCGTTTTACCTCCCTCCACCACTGCAAAGATACCGGGGTGCTGGCTGGTTATGGTGACGGTCCCGTCAGGTTTATTCACCGTGAAGTATTCTTCCTGCCAGGTCCTGAGATCTTCATCGTACCGCAAAGCCTTGAGATTATCGCCGTTGCTCTCTTTGAAGGGTATTACAACTTTTATGCCGGTGACCTTGAAATTTTCGCCGGTAACCCGGATGAGGTCGGATTTTACCCTGCCGATGCCCAGGCCGGACTTGAGCTTTTGGGAAATGGAGGGCTCCACCCGGCCTAGTATTATCTCCACATCCCGGCTTTTTGCCAGCGGGTCCAGGGTTACATTGTACAGGGATATGTCCGCCCATTTTGAAAGGGTATCCAGGATTTCTATTTTGTCTTTCTCACTTCCCCGGAACCGGATTTTCCTCACCAGCACATCCGGACCCATAAGCTCATCCAGGTTAAGCTCAAGATGGCTTTTATCGGTATAATCCCGATCCAGCATGAGAGTGTCTTCGCTTTTGTCAAAGCTGCCCCTCACATCGCCCAGCCTGCCTTTATATTTTAAAACATAATCTTCTTGCAGTTTAGACCTGCCCTCCTTTACCACGCTGAGGGCTCCGTAAATCTGATATTCATGATCATCATCATTGACAACTTTTACGGTGTAAATCCCGGGCTCCAGACGGTCGCTTCCCGACGGAAGGTATACTTTCAGTATGGGCGACCCGTCTTCAGCGGTGCCTATCTTCACTTTCCGGGCCTTTATATCATTAAAATACACTTTTACATCCGAACCGTTAAAATAATTTCCTTTCAAAATAATCGGCACATCTTCGTCGTAATTTTCCGCCACGCTGCCGCTCTCCACGCCGGTTACCACCGGCACCGCCATGGTGGTAAAACTCCATGTTATCACATCATTCCCGGATAATATCTCATCCTGGCCGCCATAGTAAACAATGCCCGCATTAATCATAACGGTATACGTCGTCTGAGATTTCAGGGGCTTTACGGGTATATAAAGATACGCTTCTTTTGTGCTGCTGTTTTTTACAAATATGTAATTCGATATGTAGGATTTTTTCAATGTTTCATCCTGAATGTTATATATATAGTTCAGGAACTCGGTGTCAATCATGGAAATCTCATTCTGACCCTGAGAATAAAGGGTGGAAGTCCTCAGCAGATCCAGGCCGCTGGTTTCATCAAAGGTCAGGCTGCCGTCAACATCGGAAAAAGTGACCTTAAGGAAGAATCTCTCCACACCGTTGATATACCGCGGGCTGAGTTCTTTCTCGTTATACCAAGCGCCATCATTGCCCGGATATGTGGATTTCACCACGGGTTTTCCCCTGGGACTTATTTCGAGCCTTACACCGTCATTTTCCACCGGATTGTTTTCTCCAGTAAAATAAAGTCTTACGGCATATGTGCCGCTGCCGCTGTCCCTGCCCAATGAATTAACAACGCCGCTGTCTCTCAATTTCACAGTAATTTCCGTCACATTTTCAAACTCCAGATCCTGCTTTCCAATGGTTAAAGCGGGGCCGCCTGCAGCATTTCCGGCCACCGGCAAAAGTTCCACCTTTTCTACATCTTCAGTAAAGTTGTATCCTCTGATGGTAAAGGATGCACCGCCGTTGTAGATGTCCAGCACATTCAGGGAAGAAGGGGATATGCTGTAGATGCCGCGACTTTCGGCGGCATTGCCCCGCACCACGAATTCCATATTCATGGCTGAAAGGAATACGCCCTGCCTTGACTCAAACACATCTTCGCCTATGCTCAATTTATATAGTTTCCCCCACTGCAGCTGATGTTCCGGGAAAATCTTGATCCTGGTCTTTTTCACACCGTTTTCAAAATAATATTCCAGCCGTACTCTTTCAATGTTTACACCGGCGCCGGTATTGTAACCTTCCGAAAGCACGATTCTGTTGAAAGCCGCCGTGTCCCCGGCCTTAAAGATGACTTCCCCGTCGGTATTTAAGACGATGGGATTGGAGTCGCTGTAAGCCGGAACACCGTAGACCCTGGAAGAACTTATTCCCACCCAATGGACCGCCGAGCTTCCGGCGGCCGGTGCGGTCCAGAAATAAAAAATAATATCTTTTTCAGGGTTATATCCGTAGCTGTCTTCCACGATTCTTTTATCGATAAAAAGCCTGTACCGGTTGATGTTCATCAAAGAAAAGCCTGGTTTTACCTCGAGAGTGTTGCCGTTCACTATATTTATCCGGCTGACCGGCACCCTCTGGGATTCATCGGGGTTTACGCCCGGGATGCCCTGCCCGTAGACATATTCCACCACGCTGTCATAAAGCCTTCCTGAAGGATCATATGCGGTTTCGAGGGGTTTGGGAATTTTATATAGCTTTACCATATCCTGCAGGTTGAGTTTATCCTTTTCTCTGTCCCACTTTATATTTCTGTCGAAGCGGATGTAAATACTGCCATCGCCGGAAAGCCTGGTGCCCGAAAGGGAAGTTATGTCGTCACCGCCATAGGGGCTGGAGGAAAAACCTGAGATTTCCGGCCTTTGACCTTCTCCCGAAGTGGTAAAATTAAGTACCATGTCATCATTGGTTATGTTGTTATAATCCCTGAACCTCACACAGCCGGCCCCAAGGCGCACCGTATAGGGGGTACTTCTTCTCAGGGGATTGGGGTCGTCATTTATGTCTATGTTAAGCGTTTTCCCATCGGAAGAAAGATATATTTTGCTTTTATCCAGAGCATATTGTTCTTCGCCGGATTTCACGGTTATATTATCCCTATTCAAAATTTCGACGGGGTACCGGAAGGTAAATTTTATGGTGGGCTCCACTTCCACCCCCTCTTGACCGTCTGAAGGATATGTAGAGCTGAGCATGTTGTATGTAGTAAAATCCAGGGTTATGCCGCCATTATAGACGGTTCCGCCGCTGTTTTTGAGCTGTACGGCACCGCTCTGAATTGCTATAGTGAATTTAGAAAAATTTTTTATAGCGGCTCCATTTCTGGCCTTGAGGACAAGCTTGCTGTTTTCGGCATATACGTCAAAATCGTTCACAAAAGATGCGCCCGTCAGATTCATGGAAGGCTCCAGCGGAACCGCTGTGATCGACATCCGGTTCCTTAAGACCTGGGGATCTATGGAAATATCGTCGGCAAATTCCAGGATTACGGCGGAAAGGTCCTGATAAACCTTTGCGCCTTTTGCAGGAATCGTTGTGATTAAAATATCTGTCTGGTTTTGCTCACCTTTTGTGACAAATAAAAATTTACTGCTGGATTTGTTACGCCGCTCGAATTCTTAAAAAGGCCGTAGGGAATGTAAATACTATAGAGGGAAATGGGTCTCAACCTGACGGGAGCAGGTTGGCCGGGAATTTGTTTTAAATTAAAGGTAATCCTTCCCGGCGCAAGAAGAACATCGAACTTATCGGTTTCATCATATCTGCCGTTGGCGGTAATTTTTATTTCGTTGATGCTTCTTCCGCCGTTTAACACAAAAGAGGAATCATATTCGATGGATATGGAACCGGCCCCGTAGTCAACGCCCTTTTGGCCCTGTGATATTTCAGTACCATCGACATATATTTTCGGGTTGAAATTGTTTGAAACATCAGCCCGGGCCCTGTCCATTTTCCAGGGTGTTATCGGAAATATCAAGGATGCCGCCATCAATAAAGCCATGATTGTTTTCAACCGGTACATGGCATTACCTCCACACAATAATATAAAATCCTATTCGGGGCGAATAGGATTTATATAAATCCGCAGCCTGGCAGCCATAGCGGGATGCTTTAGGCCCATGGCTTTGTGCCCCTACCTTTCAGCAGGTTTACCTATTAATTCCATATCTGGTTTTTAATTTATAATTCGACATAAAAACCCAAAATCCTCTAATTTTAACACTAATTTAAAATTAATATGGCGAACGGATTATTTGTCCATAATATTTATCCACAAAGTTATCCACAGGTGTTAATAAGTCGATGGCTTGTCCTCAAGATGTGTCCTTTTGTCCGGAGGTTGTCCCCATTGGGGATAAGTTATCCACAGTTATCCACAATTAATTCGGTTATGCCTGAAGCAACACCGTATACGCTTCCCCGATTTTCCTCAGGACTTGTTTTTGCTATCATGGCATGAGTACTGGGCAATATCCCTACATCAAACAATGTCATCAAGGTCGATGCTGAACATAAGTCACCCTCCCGTTTAGATTGGCTTTTACATTAAACAAAAATGTTTAACGATATTTTCACATAAGATTTTGCAATTATCTTTAAATCTTTGTATATCATCCATCGTGGCATTATCAATGTGTACGCCTGCAGTGACCACTACCGTCTGTTTTAGCTTCTTGCACAATTTCTCCGCCAGGGGGACAGCAAGACCGTCGTCCTTGTGACCCAGCAAGTTTAAAACCGAAGTGGTGCAGCTTATACTGCCATCGCCTTTAAGGCTGGGGCGGGGCTGGCTCACTGCTACCGAGCCGATGTGGGGCTTTTCCCCGCCCCCAAGGTAAATGTTTATACCTTCTTGCGTAACAGTAATGACCGCTTCCAGATAAAACTTGCCTTCTCCGGCTTTTTCGATAAAGACATGATTCATACCATCAACTCCTTAAATGAAGCCTCTTATCAATCAACAAATAACTATCTTTTACATCATTTATAATATTCTATGGATAATGGGACTTTCCTTTATAAAATAATATATTAAGGGGCTGCCCTTTCTTCTGGGACAGCCCCTAATCTTTATTTCAGCACTGCTCCGGTGCAGGCCGATGTGACCATTCTGGCATAGCGAGCCAGATATCCGGTTTTTATCTTGGGTTCCGGCGTCTGCCATTTTGCCCGGCGGGCTGCCATTTCCTCATCGGACAGCACCACATCCAGACGCTTGTTCTTTATGTCAATTCTTATGATATCGCCTTCTTCCAGCAGGGCAATGGGCCCTCCCTCCATGGCTTCAGGGGAGACATGGCCGATAGAGGCACCGCGGGTGGCTCCGGAAAACCTTCCGTCGGTGATGAGGGCCACATCCTTATCCAGACCCATACCTGCAATGGCGGAGGTGGGCGAAAGCATTTCCCTCATGCCGGGACCACCTTTAGGGCCTTCGTAGCGTATGACTATCACATCGCCCTTATTTATCTTTTTGGCGAATATGGCGTCAACGGCCTCTTCCTCGGAATTGAATATCCTGGCAGGGCCTTCGTGATAGAGCATTTCCGGCGCCACCGCCGCTTCTTTTACCACCGCACCGTCGGGAGCCAGATTGCCCCGGAGGATGGCAAGGCCGCCGGTCTCTCTGTACGGTTTTTCCACAGACTTAATGACTTCAGGGTTCTGAATGTATGCATCCTTTATGTTCTCGCCCACGGTCTTTCCGGTAACGGTGATTAAATCCAGGTACAGCAGATTTTTCTTTGAAAGTTCCTTCATTAGTGCCGGGATTCCGCCGGCTTCATGCAGGTCCTGCATGTGATGATGGCCGCTGGGGCTCAATTTACAAAGATACGGGGTCCTCTGGCTTATTTTATCGAAGATGTCAAGTTCAAGTTTAATCCCGGCTTCATGGGCGATGGCGGGCAGGTGCAGCACGGTATTGGAAGAACCCGCCATGCCCATATCTACGGTGATGGCATTTTCAAAAGCTTCTCTTGTAAGGATATCTCTGGGTTTTATGTCCCTCGTCACCATTTCCATTACCTGCATGCCCGCCTTTTTGGCCAGAGCGATCCTGGCACCGTGGTAGGCCGGTATGGTACCGTTGCCCGGCAGGCCGAGACCTAAGGCTTCAGTGAGGCAGTTCATGGAGTTGGCGGTGAAAAGGCCGGAACATGAGCCGCAGCCGGGACATGCCTCATGTTCTATGGCTGAAAGCTCTTCCTCGGTGATTTCACCGGTGCTTAAGGACCCGATCTTCTCGATACAGGTGGAAAAGTCCACATCCTGGCCTTTGTAACGCCCGGCGTACATGGGGCCTCCGCTCACCACCACCGCCGGGATGTTGAGCCTGGCTGCGGCCATGAGCATGCCCGGCACTATCTTATCACAGTTAGGTATGAGCACCAGGCCGTCAAAGCCGTGGGCTATAACCATAGCCTCTATGGAATCTGTGATGAGCTCGCGGCTTGCCAGTGGGTATTTCATGCCGATATGCCCCATGGCTATGCCGTCACAGATGCCGATGGCGGGAAATTCTATGGGGGTACCACCGGCCATGGCAACACCCATTTTGGCAGCCTGGGCAATGCGGTCAAGATGGACGTGCCCTGCCACGATTTCGTTCTGGGAATTTACTATTCCTATAAGGGGACGGTTTATCTCCTCATCGGTAAATCCCATGCCGTAAAAAAGTGCTCTGGTGGGAGCCCTCATGGGGCCTTTTTTGATACTGTCGCTTCTCATAGTGTTTCTCCTTTCTCCGGGTCAGGTTCGTTATGGATGCTTTCCTTGCCCCGTTGAAGGGCAATGATACCGGTTCTCACACTTTCGATTATACCATAATGTTTCATCATATTTAAGAAAGCCTTAACCTTATCCAGGTCTCCGGTGATTTCTATGATCACCGCTTCGGGCTCGATATCCACTACCTTTGCCCTGAAGGATTCCACTATCTGGAATATTTCGGTGCGGTTGGTGTCCTGGGTTTTTACTTTTATCAGGGCCAGTTCCCTTTGCACTGATGCTTTTATGTCCAGTTCCACCACTTTTATGACATCCACCAGTTTTTCCACCTGGCTTTTTATCTGGGAAAGCTCTCTCTCATCACCTTCTGCCACAATGGTGATGCGGGAGATTTTTGGGTCTTCGGTCTCCTCACCGGTGAAGCTGGTGATGTTAAAACCCCGGCGGGTGAAGAGGCCGGAAATCCTGGTGACCACACCGTATTCGTTGTGGACCAGCACCGAAAAAATGGCCTTTCGCAACAAAAACACCGCCTTTCAAATATGTTTTTAATTTTAAACCTTCTCTGGTATAATAAGTCTAATAAGGGAAACGGTCAAAGGCACCATAGAATAAAATCAAAGACGTTCTTCAGGCCGTGACAACGACAAAAATGACCTTTCAAAACCGGCGATCATAGTTGTATAAATATTAAGTTTTATTATAACATACACGACCAAAACAGGGAACAACTTTTTTATTATTTCCAGGAGGGGAATAAAAAATGGAAGCTAAAGTGAAAAGACTTGGTATCCTTACCGGCGGCGGGGATGCGCCGGGGCTGAATGCAGTGATAAGGGCAGTAGCCAAAGTCGCTGAATCGGCCGGGGCTGAGCTTTACGGTTTTCTTGACGGCTACAGTGGTCTTATCAGGGGAAACTACCGAAAGATGGAAAAACGGGATATTTCAGGGCTGCTGCACCGGGGTGGGACGATGCTCGGGACCAACAATCGGGACAACCCCTTCAATTTCCCTGTACAGGAGGGGGATGAGGTGGTTTACAAAGATATGTCCGATGCGGCTCTGGAAAATTTAGAAAAACTTCGCATCGACCGCCTGGTGGTGATCGGAGGCGACGGAAGTCTTGCCATAGCCCGGGAACTTACCCGGAAGGGAGCCAAAATCATAGGAGTTCCCAAGACCATAGATAATGACATGCAGGGCACCGATCAGACCTTCGGATTTGACACTGCGGTGACCACCGCCACCGAAGCCCTGGATAAGCTCCACACTACCGCCGAGTCCCACCACCGGGTGATGGTGCTGGAACTCATGGGAAGGTATGCCGGGTGGATTGCTTTATACAGCGGAGTGGCCGGCGGCGCCGATGTCATACTGATTCCCGAAATTCCCTGGAAGATGGAAAAAGTGGCGGAAAAAATATTATCCCGCCAGAAAGAGGGTAAGCCCTTCAGCATAATTGTGGTGGCTGAGGGGGCTAAAACTCCGGAAGGCGAGAAAATAATCCGGGAAACCATAAAGGGCAGCGGGGACCCGGTAAGGCTGGGAGGTATAAGTTACAGGATAGCCGATATGGTGGAAAAGGTCACGGGCTTTGAAAGCAGAGCCACCATCCTGGGCCACGTTCAAAGAGGCGGCTCTCCCTCACCCTTTGACCGGATCCTGGCCACCCGTTACGGAGAGGCGGCGGGGATGCTGGCCCTGGCCGGGGAATACGGGAAGATGGTTTCTTTGAGAAACGGAATTATAACATGGGTGGCCTTTGAGGATATACCTCAGGGATGCAGGACCGTGCCGCCAGACCATCAGCTGATAAAAGCCGCAAGAAATATTGGGATAAGCTTTGGGGACTGAAAATCTAAGCTTCGCACGCTGATGATTTATCTTCTATTATTCTTAAAAAATATTTGTGGAAGCTCAGGTCCTCGGTAAGCTCCGGGTGGAAGGCGGTGGCCAGAAGATTTCCCTGGCGGGCCGCCACTACCTTGCCTCCAATTTCAGATAAGATTTTAACATCGGGCCCCACTTTTTCCACATAGGGAGCCCTTATAAATACCATAGGAACGGTTCCGTCGGATACCTCGGGCACTTCTTGACTCGTAATAAAACTATCCAGCTGGCTGCCGTAGGCGTTACGCCGGACCCATATGTCCATGAGGTCAAGATGAGTGTTCTCCTGATTTACGATGTGTTTTGCCAGGAGTATCATGCCGGCGCATGTGCCCCAAACGGGCATGCCTTCTTTTGCCCGACGGATTATTTCATCTTTCAGGTTAAATTCTGTCATGAGTTTCCCTATGGTGGTGCTCTCCCCTCCCGGCAGTATGAGGGCATCTGTTTTTTTTAGTTCATCCCGGGTTTTAACAGCCAGAGGGGTAGCCCCAACCCTTGCAATCATTTGCATGTGTTCTCGCACGGCCCCCTGAAGGGCCAGGACACCTACTATCATGCTATCACCTTCATCTTACCAGCCGCGCTCGGCGTAACGGTCCTCAAGTTTATCGATTTCCTGGCTGGGCATAGCTTCTCCCAGGTCTTCAGAAACTTGTGCCAGAACATCGGGGTCATTGTAATAGGTTACTGCCTTTACTATGGCCCTTGCTCTCTTCTCGGGATTTGATGATTTGAATATGCCGGAACCCACGAAGACACCATCACACCCGAGCTGCATCAAAAGCGCGGCATCAGCGGGAGTGGCTACGCCTCCAGCGGCAAAGTTCACCACAGGGAGCTTGCCGTTTTCTGCCACATAGAGCACCAGGTCATAGGGCGCTCCCATCTCTTTGGCGGCGGTCATAAGTTCTTCTTTGGGCATGTTCTGTAGTTTCCTGATTTCGCCCATAACTGTGCGGATATGCCTTACTGCCTCTACCACATTTCCGGTGCCGGCCTCACCCTTGGTCCTTATCATGGATGCGCCTTCACCTATGCGGCGCAGGGCTTCTCCCAGGTTTCTGGCTCCGCAGACAAAGGGGACCTTGAATTTCTTCTTGTCGATGTGGAAAGATTCGTCGGCGGGCGTCAGCACCTCGCTCTCGTCTATGTAGTCTATCCCGAGAGCTTCAAGGATCTGGGCTTCCACAAAGTGGCCTATCCTGCATTTGGCCATGACGGGGATGGTGACTGCCGACTTGATGGCCTTTATGATCTTGGGGTCTGACATGCGTGCTACGCCACCCTGCTTTCTTATATCTGCCGGAACCCTTTCAAGAGCCATAACGGCAACCGCACCGGCAGCTTCAGCTATCCTTGCCTGTTCCGGGGTGGTGACATCCATGATGACTCCGCCCTTTAACATTTCGGCCAGATTCTTATTGAGGCTGTAGCGCTCGGGGGATTCATTGGTATCCTTAATAATTTCCTTTGACATAACAAATTCCTCCTCAAATTTTGATTGCAACTTTTATATAGTGTGATATAATTGTATCGTAACAATTTCTATATTTGTTTTATTTTGTATGTAAATATTATGCCACTAAAGTAATTGTTTGTCAATACAATTTCATTTTTTGTAGGGGGAATGTTTTATGGATAAATATGTATCGATACGATTGGACCGCTCTCTAGAAAAGCCCTTATATGTTCAGGTATGCGAAAGCATAATCGAGCTCATCGAAAAAAATATACTTTTACCCGAGGAAAAACTGCCACCGATACGCAAGCTTGCATCGCTTTTAGATGTCAATACGGTAACCATCGTAAATGCTTACAAACTCCTTGAAAAGCAGGGCTATGTCGTATCCAGGGTGGGCAGCGGCACTTATATCAATCCTTCTATCTTATTAAATCATCAAAATCTATCAAAAGCGCTCTCATCGCAGGGTGTGTCGCTTCAAAAGGTTTCAGAAAATCCAGGTGTCTTCAATGACAGTAGTCCAACACCTTCAAACAGTGCGCTCTTCGATGATATAAGCAATGTTAGGAGCGCTATCCGTTATGACTTTGCCGGAGCCGCCATATCTCCGGAATTTTTTCCGGTGGAAGAATTCAAGGAGGTCTTGAACGAGGTGCTGGATCGGGACCGGGGATATGCCTTCGGTTACCAGGAGAGCATGGGGTATGCCCCTCTTCGAAAATCCATATCTGAGTTTATGGCCTCGGAATACAACATAACTTTTTCGCCGGAAGAAATCCAGGTGGTTTCTGGTGCCCAACAGGGCATAGATATCATTGCCAAGGCTTTTTTAAATTACCAGGATACAGTATATGTGGAGGGACCCACCTATACCGGTGCCATCGATGCCTTTAAATCCCGGGGGGCCAAAATTGTGGAGATTCCCCTGGAACCCGACGGCATCAATATAGATGAACTCAGGTCAAAGTTAAAAGTAAAACCCCCCAGGCTCTTTTATACCATGCCTAATTTCCACAACCCCACGGGGTATTCCTATTCGACACAAAAAAAGAAAGAGCTGATTGCTCTTTCCCGTGAATGCGACTTTTTAATTGTAGAAGATGACCATATGAACGACCTTTACTTTGCAGAAAAACCTTCCCCCCTCAAGGCAATGGATGATGGCGGCAATGTGCTGTATATTAAAAGTTTCTCCAAACTTTTCATGCCCGGACTTCGCCTGGCCTTCATCGCATCACGGAAAGATTTTGCGGTGAAGATAGCCGATGCCAAATATTACTCCGACATATCCTCATCGGGCCTCACCCAGCGGGCCATGGACCTTTTCTTCAGAAAATCCCTGTGGCCCGAGCATGCACGGCGCATGAGAAAAATTTTCCGGGAGAAATGGCAGGCCATGAATGGAGCCATTGAGGAGTATATACCTCCGGGTATAAATTACAAAAGCCCCGGAGGAGGTCTTTTCTTCTGGCTTGAACTGCCCCAGGGCTATTATTCCATGAACTTATACAACGAAGCTTTAAAGTATGGGCTTTTGCTAATGCCAGGAGATTTTTTCTACCCTGATCGCCGACCCTCCAATGGTTTCCGGTTAAGTTTTGCCGAAATAGCACCGGAAAACATTCGGGACGGTATCAAGCTCCTGGCTGAAACTATAGAGAAATTATTTCAGGAATATAAACTGAACCCCCTGCGAGGCAAGAATTTCAGGCCATTGCTGTAATAAAATCCCTAGAATATTCCCAGATACTGGTCAAGTTCCCACTTATGCACCTGAATCCTGTAAATATCCCATTCGATGAGCTTGGCCTTCACGAAGTGCTCGTACACATGGGGTCCCAGGGCTTCCTTGATGACCTCATCCTGAGACAGGTAATCCAGGGCTTCCTTCAGGCTGCCCGGCAGCATCTCAATACCTGCCTCCAGCCTTTCCACCGGTGTCATGTCATAAATGTTGTTGAAGGTCTGGGGGCCGGGATCCATCTTATTCTTGATGCCGTCGAGACCGGCTTTGAGGATGACCGCCAGGGCAAGATAGGGGTTCGCCGATGGGTCCGGACTGCGAAGCTCGATGCGGCTGGCATTGCCCCGGGCAGCCGGAACCCTCACCAGAGCGCTGCGGTTTTTGCCTGACCAGGATATATACACCGGAGCCTCATAGCCGGGGACCAGGCGCTTGTAAGAATTTATGGTGGGATTTGTTATGGCAGTAAATCCTTTGGCATGATGCAGTATTCCACCGATAAAATATTTTGCTACCTGTGACAGGCCCGTTTCTTTATCGTTTTCATCATAAAAGGCATTGATGCCATCTTTGAAAAGAGAAAGGTGTACATGCATGCCCGAACCATTTTCCCCAAAAATGGGCTTTGGCATAAAAGTGGCATAAAGCCCGTGCTCCGCGGCAATGGCCTTTGTAACAAATTTAAATGTAACGATATTGTCGGCGGTCCTTATGGCCCGGGTATATTTAAAATCTATCTCATGCTGTCCGGGGGCCACCTCGTGATGGGATGTTTCCACATCAAAACCCATTTCCTGCAGAGCCAGCACTATATCCCTCCTGGCGTTTTCCCCCAGGTCTACCGGAGAAAGGTCGAAATAGCTGCCTTTGTCGTTGGTCTTCACCGTCGGATTGCCTTCTTCATCAGTCTGAAAAAGGAAAAACTCCGGCTCCGGCCCGGCATGCAGCTCATACCCCATCTGGCGGGCTTCTTCTACCACTTTTTTGAGAATGCCCCGGGGACAACCTTCAAAGGGCTCGTTGTTGGAATCATAGATGTCGCACATGAGCCTGGCCTCAGCGCCTTTCCTGGGCTTCCAGGGCAGGATAGTAAAGGTGTCATAATCGGGCCTCAAATACATGTCCGATTCCTGAATCCTGGTAAAACCTTCTATGGATGAGCCGTCAAACATTATCTTGCCATCCAGGGCGTCTTCCAGCTGATCCACCGTTATGGTGACATTTTTGATTATTCCCAGAATATCGGTAAACTGCAGTCTGATGAATTTTACATCCAGTTCCTGAGCCTTTTGAAGAATATCGCTTTTAGTATACCTTGGCATTTTACCCCTCCCAAAACATTTCTTAAATAGTATCTCCAAATAAATCTGTACAACCACGTATTATAATATAACATTTTTAATAGGAGCAGTCCAGTCAATGTAAGGTTTGATAAAAAAGGAGCGGGGGTGCCGCTCCAGCTTGTAAACAAAGCCCGCATGATATTTGCTACGGACACGCTCGCACGCCGTTTGCGGCAGCAGAGCTGCCGACGGCTGGGCGAAACTAGTCCCGCTCCATAATACATGCGGGCTAAAGTTTTTCAAAGGTTTGAAGCGGGGACACCGCTTCATATATTAGAGGGAGTTTAAGGGTGCCGGGTCCGCTCTCAGAACCCGGCACATCTATGTTAATAGGGAGGTGTTAGCTTTTTAGTATACCTCTGCGTATTCATCCAGTTCCCAGGTATGCACTTTTGTCCTGTAAGTATCCCATTCCAGTTTCTTGGCTGCCACAAAGTGCTCATATACATGTGTTCCGAGGGCTTTCTTGATAACTTCGTCCTGTTCCAGAAGTTCCAGGGCTTCCTTGAGGCTACCGGGGAGACTCTTGATACCGGCCTTTTCTCTCTCCTCATCGGTCATGTGATAAATGTTGTTATACACCTGGTGGCCGGGATCGATCTTGTTCTTTATGCCGTCAAGACCTGCCGCCAGGATGACTGCCAGGGCAAGATAGGGGTTAGCTGAGGGGTCCGGGCTGCGGAGTTCGATGCGGGTCTTTACTCCTCCTGCCGCCGGAACTCTCACAAGAGCACTCCTGTTCTTGGCCGACCAGCATATATACACCGGAGCCTCATAGCCCGGCACCAGCCTCTTGTAGGAGTTTACCAGGGGATTGGTAATGGCTGTAAAGCCGGGGGCATGTTTTAAAATACCGCCCACATAATATCTTGCTATTTCACTCAGACCGGCCTCACCATTTTCATCCGCAAAGGCGTTTTTACCGTCGGTAAAGAGGGATTGGTGTATGTGCATGCCCGAGCCATTGATGCCGAATACGGGCTTTGGCATAAAGGTGGCATGCAGGCCATGCTGTTTTGCTATTATTTTGGTGACAAAGCGGAATGTGGCTATGTTGTCTGCGGTCTTTAACGCGTCAGAATACTTGAAGTCAATTTCATGCTGGCCGGGAGCCACCTCATGGTGGGCCGCTTCTACTTCAAAGCCCATTTCTTCCAGGGTAAGCACTATGTCCCTGCGGGCGTTTTCTCCCAAATCTATGGGTGATAGGTCAAAATAGCCGCCTTTGTCATGAGTCTCGATGGTGGGTTTTCCCTTTTCATCGGTGAGAAACATGAAGAATTCCGGCTCCGGCCCGGCATACATGGTATATCCCATGGCTTTGGCCTCTTCTATGACATTTTTTAAAATTTGGCGGGGGCTCCCCTGAAAGGGAGTGCCGTCGGGATTATAAATGTCACAAATCAACCTTGCTTCAGCACCGTCCCTGGGCTTCCATGGGAAGATCGCAAAAGAATCCAGATCAGGTTTTAGATACATATCCGATTCCTGAATCCTGGTGAAACCTTCAATAGAAGAACCGTCGAACATAAGCTTCCCGTCCAGCACATCCTCCAGCTGGCTTATGGGAATGGCCACATTTTTCACCACTCCGAAAATATCCACGAACTGAAGCCTGATAAATTTTACCTTGAGATCCCTGGTAAGACTTATGATGTCATCTTTTGTGTAACCCATTTTTCTCCCTCCGTAAGTTGTAAAATTTATATTAGAATAATAACAGTAAATCTTTCAAACGTCAACAAAATGTCAGGTTTTTTTATATAAAAGAATAAATCCTTACATATTATTGACACTAGCCCATTAATATGTTAGTATATTGTTAATATTTTAGGAGGTGGTTGTAATGGCCGTTTATCCTTCTTTAAAAGGTATCTATCCCATCGGGATAGTGGAAGAAAAAACGGGACTTACCAGCCGTCAGATCCGGTATTATGAAAATATGGGTTTGATATCTCCCATCAGGACCCAGGGAAAACAGAGAAGATACACCGAAAAGGATGTCATCAGGCTTTCCAGAATCAAATACTTAAAAGATAACGGTTTTGACCTGAAATCCATCAGGGAAAAAATAGAACTTCTCGAAAAGAGCACGAAGGACCTGGACTTAATGATAAACTCAGGAGCCGTTCAGGGAAGGTTAACCTCCCTCTATCCGGTGTCTAATCGTGCGGTGCTGATGAAACTTCTGGAAAAAAATTAATCCTTGCGTAAAGCAAGGATCTTTTTTTATTAGAAAACCTTGTGGCTTTCCAGATAGGGGCACAAATTGGTGCGCGCCCTGTCTACATGGCTCACCATGGCTTTTTCCGCAGCATCAGGGTCGTGGGATGCCAGGGCATTATATATATTGCGGTGTTCTTCCAGAGAAACCGGTGCTCTGCCGGTGGACTTTATGGATACGAGTCTTGCCCTTTGAATAAAGTGATGGAAATTGGTCAGCACCGATTCCAGGGGTCTGCTGTCACATGCTCTGAAGATGATGTCGTGAAACTGCGTGTCCAGGTCGGAAACTTTGTCTATTTCACCTTTTTCTGTATAAAATTCCATGAGGTCCAGCACATCTTTCATTTCCTTCAACTGTTCATCGGTTATCTTCTCCGCCGCCCACCTGGCCGCCAGGCCTTCAATCATTTTTCTTATGGTGTATATGTCTTCCACATCCTGCTCCGTAACCCCTTCCACCACAACGCCTTTGTTGGGGATGCTCGAAACAAGGCCCTCCAGTTCCAGCTGACGTATGGCTTCCCTTACCGGGGTGCGGCTTACCCCCAGTTCCTTGGCTACCTTCAACTCTATCAAGCTCTCGCCGGGTTTGTACACACCGTTTAAAATGGCGTTTTTGAGCTGGTGGTATATCTTTGTCCTGAGCGAGTATCCGGCATCCTGTAAGTCGGATAACATATGTTAAAACCTCCCTATTTAATAACAAGCCTCTCTTTATTTCTAATATTATTTTACTATATGTTTTAAATTTTTGAAAGGGAGTTATGTATAAATGTATACTTTTTGTAATATATTGATTACTTTAAAGCGAATTGGACTATCCGGGAAAGTCATTAAAATACGCAGGGATTTCTCCAGATAAGTATTGCACAGTAGAATGGAGCGACTGACAGCGCTGGATTTTATGCATTTGTCATATAAAGATTTTACCTGTTCCTGGGAAACAACCGAATTAGCAAATCCATGCCTGTTTTCTTTCAAATACAGGACCATAGGCAGGGTGAATATGCCCTGGTGGAGATCACTGGTAGGTTTTTTTAACACATGTTCATTTTTAAGAAAATCCAGAATGTCATCTCTTATCTGATATGCCTTCCCGAAATATTCCCCGAACTTCACCAAAGCTTTTACTTCTTTTTCCGCGAGTTTTGCCACCTGGGCTCCGGCAAAACAGCTGAAAGCTGTAAGCGATGCGGTTTTACGGGCTATTCTTGCCAAATAGTCCTTTAAACTTATGCCGGTGTCAAAGGCTTCCTTTTTCTGCTTTACTTCTCCTTCCACCATCCTGGCGATAACCGAAAGCGCCTGCTCCAGAATCGACATGTCGGAGATTTTTGACATAAGACTCAGAGCGCGGGAATAAAAATAGTCACCCAGCAAAAGCGCCATATCGCTGCCATAAATTTCATTTATGGTGGGCTTGCCGCGCCTCATTTCTGCCCTATCGATGATGTCATCATGGACCAGGGCCGACATGTGCAGCATTTCCACACCGGCCGCCGTAAAATACAACTCTTCAAGATTCAATTTTGGGGACCCCTTACATATGAGGCCGCAGGCGAGGGTCAGGGTCGGCCTCAAGAGCTTTCCCTGGCTGCCTGCAAAATATAAGGCCATTTCTTTAAGGGTTTTCTCCCCGGTATCAATACTTTCGCGGATTATGGATTTGACATACTGAAGCATGGACTCAAGATCTGTTTCTGGTGGGGAAAGAGCCAGATTTTCATTCACAGTCAAATTATACCTTCCTTTCAGCAAATTTCGTATTACCGCCGGTTGCATGCCGCTTTAGCATAAGCCGGAAGCTCCGGCATCTGCTATGTTACAGTGTTATATAAATCATAAAGACCATACTGTTTATTATTATCAGTACCGTTGTAAAAAGCTGCTTCCTGGTTACATCCATTACATCCTGACTCTTTGTGGAAGCTGCCGCAAGAATGCCCAGGATTGCAACAAAAGCCATCCCCAGGAATACCGGATGTATATAGTAGTATCCCGCTATGCTCAAAACCAGTGCCAGAACAAAGTACATGACTGATGGCATCATGGCATACCGCGGGCCCCATCTTAAATAAAAATAAGCAGGGGTAGTGAGCTTCACCGGTGCCGCCGACAGATCTGCGCTTATGTCAGGTACATGGTGCTGCATGAGCCATCCCAACACCAGTGTGCTCTGCACCACTCCCGCAAAAAATGGGAAAATATCAAATCCGCCTGTCAAGACAAAGTATGATGCCGTCGAGAGTACCGTTCCGGAAAGCCACAGGCATATCCACTCGCCCAGGAAGGGCCTGTAAGCCAGGCGAAGCGGAGGACAGGTATAAACCCAGGCCGCAAAAATACCGAAGGCAAGGGCGGCCAGCACCAAAGGACCCCTGATGTGGTAAAAATATGTGCCTATCCCGAGAGAAAATATAAAAGCCGCCATGGCGATCTCACCTAGTTCGAGCCGATTCAAAAGTCCATATTTTATGACTTTTGAGCCCCCCGAAAGGATGCCGCGTGATACCCTATCGGTGCCCGAGCGCCAATCCTCCATATCATTTAAAGAATGGGCGAGAAAACTGTTCATTGTTAGAGCCCCTGCCGCCAGGATCAATGCAGGTTTTAAAATAGCCGGCCCGGCCTTTTGCCACGCATAAGAAATATTTATGAGCACGATACTTCCACTGAAGGTCAGGACAGGCATGAACCGCATCAAGGTCCAGAGACCCAGAATCTTCCTTTGTATTACAATATTTTTCATAAAACTCCTTCTTTATACTTATTCTCCTATTGCTACCGTAAAAAACATTAAATTCCACCGCTTATTATTTCCATTCATATCCTGGAATATTAAAAAATCCTCTTACAGATGTAAGAGGATTGCCGAAATATCATTTATTTTTACAATACTTTTCATAGACGCCGGTGAAAAGCTTAATATGGTATTCTTCATCCATGATGATGCGCTTTATGACCTCTTTGACAAAAGGATCATCTATATAAGTAAGATGTAACCTGTACTGCCTTATGGCGGCATATTCGGCATCAATATCCAGAGTTATCTGCTGGCACATGTTCCGGCCGTATTTTACGAATCCGGCATTCCAGTAGTTTGATTCTACCTCATACCTGGGATCTCCCCCAAGCTTTTTTATCAGAGTTCCCAGCATGTGCAGGTGGTGCATTTCAACCCTTGCAATGCACATCATAAGGTCCGACACTTCTTTGTTGCCTATATCCAGGTTGTGATACACATACTGTGTGATGGCGGTCATCTCGCTGACCGTACCAGCATAATCCCTGGCAAGGATCTTTGCATAGGTAAGATTCCTCTCGGCCACTTCCATCGGCGGGTAAGGCTCCGGCCTCCTGCAGCTTTCCATACCACTTCCCCCTTAAAGCCTTTTTTATATTAGAAAATTATATGATATCATCATAAACTTTATGAAGGGGAAGGAAATAAATTAATTTACTGTTCCTCTACATAAACCCCCAGGATCTCCCCGTAATAGAGCACGTGAAAATCCCCGTTTTTATAGGACATGTCTATTATTTCTTCTGGTAGTTTTTCCGGGTCGAGGGGCTGTTTGTAAAGGATCCTGCACTCCACATGGATGTCGCAGCCTTCGATGACGGGTGTGTCCACTTTCTGCCCGGGCTTTGCCGTAAGGTTGCACTCCTTGAATTTATCGTGGTCCCGGCCGGATTTTGATCCACAAAATGCCAGGGCCTCTTTGAACTTGCCGTTTAACGGAACGCTCACCGTAAAAGTGTCGGCTTTTTCAATAAGTTCATATGTATATCGGGAGTATCTCACCATCACCATGAATACAGGTTTGTTCCACATGCGGCCGAACGTGCCCCAGCCTATGGTCATGGTATTGAGCTTATCCTGTGCCTTTACGGTGAGGAAAGCCCCTTTAGGAATTTGCTCCAGTATGTCATCAGCCACTTCTCCTATGCGCACCTGCTTTAATCCGTCCATTTAAAAATCCCTCCATAATTGTATATTATCATAAAATAATTTGATTCCCATTTTTTGTGCCTTATTTATGAGTAATAGTGTATCTTGGAGTCACGGCATCGTAATCGCCGCATCCCTTCCATAACCAAAGTATAGCAAAAATAAAAATAAAAAGAAAGACGCAGCGGCAACTTCGCTTTATGGTGCTTCCGGCCTTCACTTGTCACCTACGTTAACTTTCCATTCCTGAATCATATAATATATTGAAAAAATTAATTAAGCAAAACGTCGTTGCCGCTTTTTAGCGTAAAGCCGAAGTTTTGCAAAGGAGGTGCCTTTTGTGCAAAAAAACGAATTGAAGTCGCTGCTGACTTTCGGTAATTACTTTCTCGGCGTCTTGATTTTTATTTTTTCACTCGGTTTTTTTATTAAAAATAAAGCCCTGGCTCCGTTATTCATCAGTGCCGCCATCATCATCGTGGGACCCGTCGAAAACACCCTTATGAAAAATGTATCACCGCAAGACCGATGGATAGTAGACCAGCTCACCAGCATTGGCATGCTCATTTTTCTACTGTTGGCCGAGCTCCAGTGCCAAAAAAGATAAATGGCCAGGCGCGGAAATTTCTCCTTTAGCCATGCCCGTTTAAGGTGCAAATTTTTCTGCCGTTAATCGGGTTGAAGGCTTCGTACGGCTTCTTGCGCCCGTGTCGAGCTTTTTTCATCATATTTTTCTGTCAAATAATCATATAAGATGCGGCTACAAGCAGGACCACCAGCATCATCCATGCTTTCTGTACGGTGGTATGCATGAGCACCTTGCCCATGACCAGGGGGCTTAAAGTATGGCCCATCCCCCAGAGTATAGGAATGACAGAACTCATCCTTCCCCGGTGGGAAGCTGGGGTATGGTTCGCTATGAAAGGCGTCAGACTTATGGCGTTGATTATTTCGCCGAGAGTAAAGATATATGCACCCAGGAAGAACATCGGCATGGTAGTGACAAAACTGAACATTCCCAATCCCAGGGCATATAAAAGTCCTCCGTAGACCATGCGCCTTATGTGTTTCACATTTTCAGCCACCTTTGTTATTACAGGCGTAAAGAGCACCACGGTTAGGCCGTTTAAGCCTGCCACCATGCCGAAGAATTTCGCACCGTCATCTTTAAAGAGCCCCATAAGCTGCATGGGCAGCATAAAGGACCACTGGGCATAGGCAAAATTGTATATGAATACAATGATGGCTATATATATCAGGATAGGCCTTTTTAAGAGCACCGAAAAGATGGACCCCTCTACTTGCCTCTCCAGTGCCCTGCTCTCATCTATGATCTTTTCCTTTGTCTTATGTATGGTCTCCTTTATCATAAAAGCCACCAGCGCCAGTGCGATCAATGCCGTAGCCGCATCACCGATAAATACCAGGGGCAGGTGATTTTTATAGAGCATGCCGCCTATGACGGGACCCACGGCAAATCCCAAATTATGGCCCATGTAAGAGAGGGAATAGGCGCCGCTGCGGTTTTTCGGATTGGTAAGATCCGCCATGAGGGAGTCATGGCCGGGGGTTGCGATGGCCATACAAGCACCGGCCACCAATATGAGGTAGCCCATTGTCATGGACGGCTTTACAAACCCACATATGATGTAGAACATAGCCGCCAGGGTATCAAATATAATTATTATCTTTTTCCTGCCCAAGGTATCGGCCAATTTCCCACCTAAAAGAGAAGCGGGCAAAAATACAACTCCCGCCAGGCTCAGGTATAACCCCGCCGTTTCACTGGAAAGCCCCACTTTTTCGGTGAGGATGATGGTTAAAAGGGGCATCACGAAACACCCCATGGCATTTATGACCCTTGAGATAAATATTACATATATTTCTTTAGGCAATTCCCTGTAAGGGCTGAAAAGTTTTTTTAAAGCCGTCATTTTATCTTGTTCCCCCTATAGACACAAAAAAGCCATGTTCGCCTTTCATATTTTTTAAGAAAAGCATCCCATGACTTTTTAGGTATAAATATTTTCGTCATATTAAAAAGCCACGGAATCTTCAACGACCCGTGACTTATTTTATACTTGATTTTGATTTAAGGTATTTACGAGGGTGTTTCCGATTACCTTCATTGGCTTAATTTACCTGCCTCAATGCCCTTACCTATCAACATCAATTTCAAGCCGGGGTAACGGTAAAAATACCCAATACATAATAAACCAAATCCTGTTCACAGGCCGCTTTATCAATATTTATATGTTTTAGCGCAAAGTTACTTGCCGGATTTATAAAAGAATTCCCGGCTTTAGTGCCGTAAACCGCACTGCCGATGGTTTTAAGCCTTATCATATTTTGCGGCCTCCTTTCTTCACAGGATTTTATGTACTCAAAAAATTTTGTCATGCAAAAATACTATACCACTTAATGTTATCTTTGTCAATCATACTTTACAAAATATCACAATACACATCTTTTTTGCCCACCACTATGATGAGGGCTTGCTTTAGTTCTTCTGGCTTTATCCCCTGTTTTACTTTTACGCTTTCAGCATAGCTTTTAAGCTGAGAAAGGCCTCGTTCTCTTACTTCTTCAAGTCTTTGCCGTTCCTTCCGCTCAAATATGGACTGTCTCTTGTTTTTTGCTTTTGATTTCCGTAATAATGCATCTTGCCGTGACCGCGCCAAGCACGATTATCCCTCCGGCGATGGCTCCTTTTCCCGGAACTTCGCCCAGCATCAGGAAGACCCAGATGGGATTTGTGATAGGTTCTATTACCGGAATGAGCACCGCTTCCAGGGCCGATACGGACTTAATGGCGGTGGAATAAAGGATATACGGCAGGCCCAGCTGCACCGTGCCCAAAAGTGTAATTCCCAGAAATCCTGCAGCGGAAGGCATCGACCGGAACATGAAGGGAAAACCTATGAGAGCGGTGATGATATTGCCTAAAAACACCGATGAAAGGGGAGATCCGTCCTTTTGCCGGCGCATCAGCATGACCATGGCAGCATAGGTCATTCCGCTGAGGATGGCGAGGATGTTTCCCAGGAGGCCCCGGGTATCGAAATCATCCATGAAGAAAAGCACCATGCCGCCAAATACCACAACTGTCGTTATCCAGTCCAGGGCCGTCACCCTTTCCTTTAAAAAAGCAAAGCTGAATAGGGCCACATAAATGGGCGCTGTATACTGGAGCAGGATGGTGTTGGCGGCAGTGGTCAACTTGTTGGCTACAACAAAAAGTATAACCGTAGCTGCATAAGCCAAAGCGCATAATATCTGTTCCCTCGACCAGGAAAGGTCCTTTTTGCGCAGCACTATTCCAATAAGAACGGCACCCACGGCGCTTCTTGCTCCCGCTATAGCCAGGGGATTCCACTCTACCCATTTTATGAAAAATCCGCCGGTGCTCCATAAGAGGGCGGCGCATATGAGGTATATGATTGCCCTCATCCTCGAGGGGATATGATGGTTTGTTTGCATAAGGTTTTCTCCTTTTTATCGGTATCATGTCAAAATTTTTATGGCTTTTTCATTGTCCACAAACACGGTAAGCTCCAGCCGCATAAGTTTCAACCAGTTGTCGGCAAGGTCTATTATCTTGCTAAAAAGTGCCTTGCCTATGCCTTCCCCCTGATAGTCCTTATGCACCATGATG
This sequence comes from Biomaibacter acetigenes, assembly GCF_003691585.1. Taxonomy (GTDB): domain Bacteria; phylum Bacillota; class Thermosediminibacteria; order Thermosediminibacterales; family Tepidanaerobacteraceae; genus Biomaibacter; species Biomaibacter acetigenes. Next base: position 3,297,454 of record NZ_CP033169.1, read on the forward strand.
CCGATGCTTCCCGAATGCCTCATGCGTGGTATTGGGCTTATGTTTAAGCTGATCACTCCAATGACTTTCTTTTGCTCGTTTTCCTCCACTTCAGCCACCAGCATATGGTGGTTTGGAGTTCTATTCGGCTTTATTTGTTTTCCTTATTTCTTTTGACTTTCTTTGAAATTCAAAAATTTGACTAAGTCTATATCTGTTTTTATCATACCATAACTATAATGAAAAAAATAGGTTTTTACAACTCGGCAACATTTTACATCATGATACCCAACCCTGCGGGAGATAACACCATCATCGATAGAATCGAAGAATTCGAGTTTTAGTAAGCTTAAGGTGTCATCCCCCCTGGCACCCTATTTATAATACTTCTTTTATGAGACTCACAAATTCACATACATTACTCAGCATCCGGCGCCTGTCTTTGCCCTGCTCGATAAGCCTTACAATGGCGCTGCCCACAATCACCCCTTCGCAGTAATCCCTGAATCTTTTCGCCATCTCGGGGCCGGAGATGCCGAAACCGAGAGCCCGGGGAAGGGCCGTATAGCGTGACACCTCTTCCATATAGGCTTTGATGTCCGTCTCTATTTCTTCCCGCACACCGGTCACCCCTTTTGTGGAGATGCAGTAAACAAAACCCCCGGCGCCTTCCACAATATTTTTGATGCGCTCATGGGAGGTGGGAGCCACCAGGGGTATCAAATGCATGCCGTGGGATGAGACAATATCCGCCATCTCGCGACGCTCCTCCACGGGCAGGTCGGGTATTATCAGTCCGTCCACTCCCGCATCCCGAGCCTCTTTTATAAATCTTTCGGGGCCATATCTAAATACAGAGTTATAATATACGAGGTACACCAGAGGAATGTCACTGGTTTTTCTTATGGATTTTACTATATCCATTACGCTGGTTATTTTTATACCCGCCTTCAGGGCCCTGGCCGAGGCCCTCTGGATGACCGGCCCGTCGGCAAGGGGGTCTGAATAGGGGATTCCAAGCTCCACTATGTCGGCCCCGGCCCTTTCCATTGCAACTACCAGTTCGCCGGTGGTTTCCGGGTCGGGGTCACCGGCGGTTATAAAGGTTATAAGCGCCTTTTGCCCGGTCTTTTGCAGACTGTATAATCTTTCATCTATCCTGTTCACAGCTTCACCCCCATTAAATCGGCTATTTGTTCGACATCCTTGTCTCCCCTGCCGGAAAGGTTTACCACTATAATATCTTCCTCGGAAAGCTTCGGTGCCAGTTTCATGGCATAAGCCACGGCATGGGCGCTTTCCAGGGCAGGTATAATGCCCTCTGTCTTTGTAAGGGTTATAAAGGCATTCACCGCTTCCTCATCGGTGGCGTAAACGTATTCGGCCCTTCCGGTTTCTTTGAAAAAGGCGTGCTCCGGCCCTACGCCGGGATAGTCCAGGCCTGCGGATATGGAGTAGACAGGCATTATCTGGCCCTCGTCGTCCTGCAGCACGTATGTCTTCATGCCGTGAAGCACTCCTATACTGCCTCTTGTGAGCTTTGCCGCATGCTGGCCGCTGTCAAGTCCCATGCCCCCCGCCTCGACTCCCACCAGCTTTACGCTTTTATCTTCATAAAAGGGGTAAAAAATTCCCATGGAATTGCTCCCGCCGCCGACGCAGGCGATGATGTAATCCGGAAGCCTGCCGGTCTTTTCCATGATCTGGGCTCTGGTCTCATCGCCTATAACCCTCTGGAAGTCCCTGACCATGGTGGGGTAGGGGTGAGGCCCCACCACCGACCCCATCACGTAAAAGGTGTCGTCCACATGGGCCACCCAGTGCCTCATAGCTTCATTTACGGCGTCCTTTAGGGTGCCGGTTCCCTGGTCTACACTGGTCACCCTGGCTCCTAAGAGCTTCATCCTGAAGACATTCAGAGCCTGCCGCCTGACATCCTCCTTTCCCATGAATATCTCGCACTCCATCCCGAACATGGCCGCCGCGGTAGCCGTGGCCACACCGTGCTGTCCGGCCCCGGTTTCAGCTATCACCCTGCGCTTGCCCATGCGCTTTGCCAAAAGTACCTGCCCCAGGACGTTGTTTATTTTATGCGCCCCGGTGTGGTTGAGGTCCTCACGCTTCAAGTAAATCCTGGCACCGCAAAGCTTTTTTGTGAGGTTTTCGGCAAAGTAAAGAGGTGTGGGCCTGCCGGCGTATTCTCTCAAATAATACCTGTACTCCTCCATGAATTTTTCGTCGGCTACGGCCGTATTAAACTCTTTCTCCAGTTCCGCAAGGGCGTTCATCACGGTTTCCGGTACATATTGCCCGCCGAATATGCCGAATCTGCCCGGCACATCTTTCATAAACTCCTCACCCTTTCCACAAATTTTTTCATCTTTTCAAAGTCTTTATATCCGCCGGTCTCAACGCCGGTGCTCACATCCACGGCATATGGCTTTACTTTCAGGATGGCCTCCCTCACATTGCCGGCGTCAAGGCCGCCGGCCAGGATTACCGGCTGCCTGAGCCGGACGCCTTCCATCAAGTCCAGGTCAAACCTCAATCCGGTTCCGCCGTAAAGCCCTTTTACCGAAGAATCCAGTAAAATCCCATCGACTTCGTAATCTTCCGCAGCTTTTAAACTATCCGCACCTTCGACCCTGATGGCCTTCCAGACTGAAACCCTCCCGTAACCTCTGACACTTTCCGGCGGTTCGTCGCCGTGAAGCTGTATCACATCCAGGCCCAATTCCTCACAGGCTTTCATTATCACATCCGGCCTCTCATTAACGAACACTCCCACCTTTTTTATGGCCTTATCTAGGGCCGCGATGAGCTTTTCGGCTTCTTCAAAGCTTATGCGCCTCCTGCTTGGGGCGAAGACAAACCCGGCGTAGTCCACCTTCAACCTGTTCACATATTCGATGTCCTGCGGCCGCCTCAGTCCGCAAATCTTAACTTTCACCATGTCCACCATCCCTCCCCGGCCGTATCTATCATGCTTCTTTAAAGGCCGCCAAATCCCGGCATACATCCTTTGATTTCATGAGGGTCTCCCCCACCAGAATGCCGTCCACGCCTATGGATTTGAGATAACGCACATCATTCGCCGTTTTTATGCCGCTTTCGGAAATTTTTATTATGCCTTCCGGAATCCTGCCGATGAGCCTCTCGCAGGTCTTGAGATCTACACTGAAATCTTTCAGGTTCCTGTTGTTTATGCCGATGATGCGGGCCCCGGCGTCCAGGGCCGCATCCAGTTCTCTCTCGTCATGGACCTCCACAAGGCAGTCAAGCCCCAGGGACTGTGCTTTTTTATAAAAATACCCGATCTTTTCGCCGAGGACTGCCACGATAAGCAAAAGGGCGTCGGCTCCTAAGGCTTTCGCCTGGTAAATCTGATATTCGTGGATGATAAAATCCTTTCTCAGGACGGGGCAGGATGCTATATCTTTGACGATTTTCAGGAAGCTGTCGTCACCCAGAAAAAACTTTTTTTCCGTCAGCACCGATATGGCATCCGTGCCGCCTTTTTCGTACTGAACCGCCGTGAAGGCCGGATCAAGGTCCGGCTTTATGACTCCTCTTGAAGGAGAAGCCTTTTTTATCTCGGCGATGATTTTAATCCCTTTTTTCCCCGTCAAAGCTTTCTCCAGGCTCCTGGGGAGACCCATGTCTTTGATTTCATCCTCCAGGGCTGATAAAGGCTTTTTTTCCATTTCATCTTTTAGCTGTCGTTCTTTATAGGCAATGATTTCATCCAGAATCATACGGCCGCCCTGCTTTCTCTTATAAACTCATTCAATTTTTCATAGGCGGCTCCCGAGTCTATTAGATTCTGAGCCATCTGGACGCCTTCTTTGAGGTCCTCCGCAACTTCGCCCACATATAGGGCTGCGGCGCTGTTCAACACCACCACATCCCTCTGCGGGCCCTTTTTGCCCTGCAGCACATCCAAAATTACCCTTGCATTGTAGCTGCTGTCCCCTCCGGCTATTTCCTCAGGTTTTGTCAGGGGAATGCCGAAGTCCCGGGGGTTTATGGTATAATTTTTAATTATGCCGTCTTTTACTTCACTCACTATGGTCTCCCTGGTGGTGGTTATTTCATCGAGGCCGTCACGCCCGTGGACCACCATGGCCCTTTTGACTCCGAGTTTCAGCAGCACCCGTGCCAGGGGCCTTGTGAGGATGCCGTCGTACACGCCCAGGACCTGGCCCCTGACGGAGGCCGGGTTGGTCAGCGGCCCCAGGATATTGAAGACGGTCCTGGTGCCCAGCTCTTTCCGGGGACCGGCCACGTTTTTCATGGCGGAGTGATAAAGGGGGGCGAACAGGAATGTAATTCCCACCTTTTCAATACACCTTCCGGCATCTTCCGGCTCCAGGTCTATTTTTGCCCCCAGGGCTTCAAGGACATCGGCGCTGCCGCTCTTGCTGGATACGGCTTTATTGCCGTGTTTTGCCACCTTCACTCCCCCGGCGGCGGCCACAAACGCCACAGCGGTGGATATATTGAAGGTTTTGCCGCCGTCTCCGCCCGTGCCGCATGTATCTATGGCGAAACCCTCAACATCCACCTTCCTGGCCCTGGACCTCATAGACCGGGCAAATCCCGTGATTTCCTCCACTTTTTCTCCTTTCATCCTCATTCCCACCAGAAAACCGCCTATCTGAGACGGAGCGGCCTTGCCGTCCATGATATGGTCCATGGCCTTCCGGGCTTCGTCCTCGCTTAAATCCTCTCTCATGATGACTTTTTTTATAATCTCATGAAACATATTCATCGCCCTCCAGAAAATTTTTTAAAATGGATTTCCCCTCTTCCGTGAGTATTGACTCGGGATGAAATTGAACCCCGTAAACCGGAAATTTTTTATGGCGAATGCCCATTATGACACCTCCGGCGGTCACTGCCGTCACCTCCAGTTCATCGGGAAGTGTACCGCCCTTTATGACCAGCGAGTGATACCTCATGGCCGTAATTGGATTTTTTATTCCTCTAAAGATCCCCCGGCCGTTGTGTGACACCTGTGATGTCTTGCCGTGGAAGATCTTTTCGGCACCGGTGACCTTTGCCCCATAGGCCACGCCTATGGCCTGGTGCCCCAGGCATATGCCGAGGATTGGAATCCTGCCGTCGTTTTTCCTGATAAGATCCACGCATATGCCGGCATCTTCCGGCCTACCTGGACCCGGAGAAAGGATTATCCTGCGGGCCCCCGAATTCATCACATCCTCCACGTCAATCTCATCGTTTCTGACCACCTCTACTTCGGGGTAAAGCTCCCCAGCATACTGATACAGATTGTATGTAAAGGAATCATAGTTGTCTATTATCAGAATCACCCCAGCACCTCCTTTAAAGCCATGGCTTTATTTAAAATCTCACGGTATTCTTTTTCGGGCACCGAGTCGTAAACTATGCCCGCTCCAGACTGGATGTAAGCCATACCGTCCTTGAAAATGACGGTTCTTATGGCGATGCAGAAATCCATGTTTCCCCTGAAGCCCAAATAACCCACCGCCCCGGCATATATCCCGCGCCTTTTTTCCTCCAGCTCCTCGATTATTTCCATGGCCCGTATCTTGGGAGCTCCGGATACCGTCCCGGCCGGCAGGCAGGCCAGAAGGGCGTCGATACAAGTTTTGCCCTGTTTTAACTTGCCGCTCACCGTCGACACGATATGCATGACGTGAGAGTACATATCGACTTCCATGAAGCGTTCCACTTTCACGCTGCCGAACTCGCTCACCTTTCCCAGATCATTTCTGCCCAGATCTACGAGCATGACGTGTTCGGCCCTCTCTTTTTCATCGGCCAGGAGTTCCTTTTTTAACTTTTCATCTTCCTCCGGCGTCTTTCCCCGGGGTTTGGTGCCCGCAATAGGGTTTGTGGTGACGATACCATCTTTTACGGCCACCAGGCTTTCGGGAGAAGAGCCCACCACTTGGAACTCCCCGAAGTCCATATAAAAAAGATATGGCGACGGGTTGAGGGCCCTGAGCCTCCTGTAAGCTTCAAACGGGTCTACTTTCGCGACGGCCGTCATTCTCTCGGACATCACCACCTGAAATATGTCGCCGGCTTTGATGTATTCAATGGCCTTTCTCACTTTCTCGCAGAAGGAATTTTTGTTGCAACTTTTCCGAAATTCGGGGATCAAATTTTGGACCGTCGCCAGGGGATGCAAATCCTTTTTCCTCAAGACGGTTTTCTTCAGTTCATATAGTCTTTCGACTATGTGTTCATATTCGGTTTCTTCATCGGGCACGGCATTGTAAACCACGTAAAGGTTGTGGTAAAAATGGTCGTAGATTATAACTTCCTTATAAAACATCAGGAAACATTCCGGCAGATGCAGTTCATCGGGATTGTCATCGGGAAGTTTTTCATAGAGCCTTATCACATCATAACCCACATATCCCACGGCGCCGCCTGTGAAGGCGGGCAAATCTGCAAAAAGCCCGGGCGGTGCGCTGTCGTACCCGTATCTTTTAAAATAATCTTCTACAATATCCAGCACCCTGCCGTTTTCCGTCTTCACCCCGCCCTTTGAAACTGTCACAACCCTGTCCCCGTAACTTTTAACGGCCATATGCGGGCTTGCTCCGAGAAAGGAGTATCTTCCCCAGTTTTTCCCGCATTCGGCGCTCTCCAGCAGGAACTTATTGCGGCCGTCCAGATTGTAAAAAAGCTCAATGGGAGTAAACTCGTCGGCATTTACCTTTAACATGACTGGAATTACATGGTCCTTCCTCATTGACTCAAACCCGCGTTTATCGGGAAACACCATACACAACCACCCCTTTTTTTGAGATAAAAAAAACACCCCGCCCTTTTGGGGCGAAGTGTGTCGCGGTGCCACCCAATTTTGACCTTGCGTAAAAGATGGTATCAAAAAAGGCACTTCTTCCTTAGGAAAAAGTGCCTTTTATAAGCTCAGCCACCTAAAGCAAAGCCTTCTCGTTCCAGGTACGGAATGCAAGAGCATTCGATACCCTGTCCTTTTAACGGCGGACTTTCCGTCTCCTGCTACTTTTAGTTCGCATGGCTTCTCCCGGGCCCATTCAACGGCAACCGCGGCACCGGTCTTCCACCGCCACCGGCTCGCTTTGGCCTGAATTACCGCCTACTCTTCCCGATCATTGAATTTTCTTTCTTTACTTGTTGTTTTTTATAATACACCCAAAGCTTTGATATGTCAATAGCCATTTTACCTTTGTTAATCTTCTTCAATCATAACTTTTAGATTCACTTTTTTATTATTTTAGAAAATAGTTCGTCTATAATTTTCAGTTCATTGGAAATGATTGTTCGCACTTTTTTTCTAAGATCGCCCACACTTTTTTTGTCCACGTCTTCAATGCTTTTGAGCCATTTTAATACTTTTCCATTGCATTCCAAGCCAAGGTCAGATAATTGTTTGTGGAGTTGATCCGATTCATTGAATTTGGGAATAGGTGCCACATCGAATATCTTTTTATGGACATTGGGATGATTTTTTTGGGACTTTTTTCTCAACGGCCCCAGGAGGTCGTCAATTATAGACGAATTTAAGCAGGCGCACAGATAATATGCTTCTCTAACATCATCTGTCTCATAATAATAAAATGCACTTTCAACAATAAAACCGTTAATGGAAACCCCAAATAGATGGGTTGCCTGGCGCAATATTCCATCCGTGTCGACAACACAGGCAACACTGACACGTTGAAAATTGGGATAAATTACTTTGTATTTCTTTAATGGATTTTGTGTGGTTAATTTTTTTTGGTAGTCGATCCATTCAAATATGCTCGCATTATTTTTTGTTTTTTTTGAGCGTAGCTTAAACCAATTAAAATCGGCCTGTTTTATCCATTCCGCCAGCTTAAAACATCCCTTTTCATTTGCAGAATCAATATCGACAATTTGATAGCCATTGTTCGTGGGTTCTATGGGAAGAACTATCATCTGTATGTTTCTGTATGCAAAAGGAATTACATCATCACCGAGTAAAGTGCAGTAAAGAAAAGGCGACTCGATATTCCCTCTTATCTCTATATCTTTATAGTCTCGAACAGGCCCGCTTTTACTCGGTGTAAAAGTAATTACCGGCGGACAGTTTAAATCAAAGCCCAAGGGAGACTGGTTTAACTTTACAAACCAAAATGAACGCGGCACAATTGTCGCCCCTTGTTTGAATCTCGACCTGTAATAACTGACTATATTTTCTGTGTTGCCCCTGCCGGAGGCCCAGAATGACCTTTTCCCTCGTATATGGAGATAATAACTTGTCTTGGCAACTTTTAGTTGCTTTTCGGCTTCTGGTAAACCTGCATTTTTACATTCTAGATTGCCCTGTAATATAATTCCATCAACCGGATAATTCATTGTAAAATCCTTGCTTTTTTTTGCCATAACTACGCATGAAGGAACATTAAATAGCGGTGTTACATTTTCACAATCCCAAATTTCTTCCCAAAATAAATTATCTTGATAATCATCTTTTAACTTAAATATACACCTTCGCAAACCATCATGCTGGTCGGCATAAAATATACTCTTAGGGAAAACAAAAGCAATCACGCCGCCACTTTTCAGGTATAGATCCGCTGTGCGAACCAGAAACAGAGCAGCCATTTCAAGATGAGTAACAAGCTCGCTGCGCCCTGACAGCAATTCATATTCGTGTAGAATTTGTTTTTTTAGAAAATCCTGATATGGCTGGTTTAAAAATCGAAGGGCAATCCACGGCGGATTTCCGACAACGCAATCAAACTTGTTTCTCCAAAACAAGGGTTTAAAAATGTTTTTCAGCATATATGCCCAGATACTGTCCCGTTCTGCATTCAAAAATTCCATTAATGTTCTGGATAACTCATATAATGATTCAACAATAGATTGATCGTTTACATGCGGAAATTTTCGTGCTGAAAGCAGGTTTTTGAATGATTCCATAGAAAGAGATCCATTATTTTGCTTATTCTTTTCGGCAAACTCCCTGGCTAGATTAACTGCCTGGTCATAGTCATAAATATGTTGCAGAAGAGTTTCGGGAATTTTCACTTTACAATTTTCAAGCTGTACACAGTAATATGTCGATTCCCTTTCAACATCGCTCTCGGGGAGTAAAATTGTATCGGCCAGATAGACGGGTATAGCGACATTCCCTGCGCTTCTCTTTTTCAGCAATTCTCCCAGGGCCATTATATAATTGGTCTTTGCAATCATAACCGCCAGTGGATGTACATCAGCGCCTATAACGGATTTTAAGATATGGTTTAGAGTATCACTGCTATTTTTTAAACGTTCACATTTTTCCTGAATTGCCAGGTACAGAAAGGTTCCGGAACCACACGAAGGGTCAAACATATCACATCGAGGATTGTCATCCAGAATTTTTTTAATAATCTTATGTGCCAGCCAGTCCGGAGTGTAATATTCTCCAAGATCGTGACGGGTTTCGGGGTCAACCAATTCTTGATACAACGTTTTTAAAACATCTCCGGAAGCCCTGGTCAGGTCATAATTCATTAAAAGACTAAAAATTTGATTTGCTATTTTTACCGTCATATTCCGGGCTTCTTTACGTATAAGCCATGCAAAGAAATCCTCTTCAATAAAATTTTCAATTCCCTGGTTTTTGAAAAACTGACCACTCAGAATTTCGTAAATATGGTCTGCACTGTTAGTTAAAGACGCATGTTCTGAGAGCCTCATCCATGCCATAAGTTTTGCCAGTGTTGCCAAATAGGTATGGCGAATAAACAATTCATCTCCCGTAACCTTATTGCCATATACGATGCTCAAATACTTCTCCCAATTTTCATAAATCACTTTATACATGCTATGGCATTTTAATTTGTTCCACAGTGCCAGGAGGTTATTATTTATAACGTGAAATGCATGACTTTGTACGCCAAAATCTTTTTTAAAGTTCACGCTATCCGGATGGAGCCTGCATTGCCGAAAAAAATAGCGATCAAGGAAAAAGTAAATTTCTGCAGGATTTAGGTCATTCCAGTTGACCCTTTCATTTAAATTTAGCTCGATGTTATCAGGCGTAATGTCACCTGCTGGTTCTAATAGCGAGGGGGAATAGGTGTAAAAACGTTCACCGTCTGTTGCAATGCATATATACGGTGTTCTTTCATCACTATGTTCCTGGAGCCATAATATGGCCAAATACTTTCGTAATTGTTCTTTCGCCTGCGACAATTTTTTAGGAATGTTTGATTCAAATTCAATTATTATATTGCCATAAAGATTGTCTACTTCACCCTTCAGAACATGGTCTTTTTCTTTTACTTTAATAAAACTTTCAATTCCGCCAACATATGATTCGATAAATGTTGACTTATATCCAAAAAGTTCCTGCAGCAATAATGTGAACATCATGGACCGTGCGGTTTCTTTATGACAGTTATTTATGTTACTCAAGTAAGTTTTAATTTTGTCGGAAATATCGAAACCGAATTTGGAATGCCCAGGGTGAACATTTTTTGTGAAAGGTTCTTTATTTTTCAACGCAAATCCCCTTTCACTTGGCTTGCTGAATAATAATTACAAAACAATATATGCTGCTTTTTTCAAAACTATGAAACATTATGTTAACTTTTATTGTGTTAATTCGTCGAATTTGGCATTAAAAAAGTCATGGAGTTTCCATGATAAAACATGGAATTCCATGACTGTTTCATTCCGCCGGCGCAGGGCGTATGCGGCATTTAAATAAATCAGCCTGCCCGTCTGCCGCCCCGGCCCTTATTTACCTGTCGAAAAGACGCTAAAGCCGTGAAATCTGAGCGCCTGTGGCGTCGTGTTTTTAAACAAGCATTTTTTAAAACGACTCCGCTTCTTCACTTCCCGCCCGACTTCCTTTTGTAAAATCCCTTCATTCCTCCCACCACCGCAGCTATTGTTCCCCAGTCCACCGCCGTCACCTTTTCCTTTAAGATGGCAAAACTAAACAGCGCTACATATATGGGCGCCGTATACTGAAGAAGAATGGCATTGGCTGCTGTGGTGAGCTTGTTGGCGATAACGAACAACAGCACCGTAACCGCATACATCAATCATTTATCACAGTTAAATCACTCATATAGCTTTAATTCTTTTATGACATCGGCAATATTATAAAAATCTCTGTCGTTGTGCAACAACAATAGATCATTTTCTATGGCCGTTTGGGCAATCAATAGGTCAATAGTACTTCGCACCGTTATTCCTGCTTTCCTGCATCTAAAATACATTCTCGCCGCTTCTTCATAAGATTTTTTCCCATGGCGCAACTCATAAAATCTTTGTGTATCAAGATACTCTTTTAATTTATTAAAATCCTTCTCTGACGCGGCGCCCTGCAGCAACTCCTGATAAATAAAATTATTGATACCAAAAGGGATATTGTTAGAAAGGATATACTGGAATTTTTCCGTGGATTTATTGTTGATTCCTTTAAAATATGAAATGAGGACCGAGGTATCTACAAGGACCACTTAAACACCTTCCCTCATTTTTTTGTGATCATAATCTTCTCTAAAAGCTATCTTCCCTTTCAGCTCCATCAAGTTTTTCCGTTTATGATTCTCTATAAATTCTTTTAATGCAGTATTTACGAGTTCTTTTTTTGTTTTGACCTTTAAATATTTAAAAGCCTCATGGAGCAATTTTTCATCAATGTCGATATTTGTGCGCATAGCCATACACCTCCGTATGTGTATTTTAACATGCAAATAGTAAATATGCAATATTACAACTTATGCCTTACCATGAAGTATTCGTCCGCATATTCACCGTTTCTGATGAAAGATATAAGTTCATTATAGGTTTTTTCATCATTTTCGCCTTATCGGTTTATGTACTGAATTTTTTTATGAGCGATGCTCTCTATAAAAATAATCTTGAGATAATTAATACCGATATAGCCCATCTTCAAAAATCTATTATTATATATTATATTGATTTTTTAAAAACTCTATTGACGTATTCATCGACACAGTGTAGAATAAAATAAACTACATAATGTAGATTAAAAAGGGGATTTTTATGAAAAAATTGCAACGGATATCCGAGGCGGAAAAACAGATTATGGAGTACATTTGGAAAGCCGGGCGCCCGGTGACAACTTCGGAAATCATCCGGCATTTACCTGAGGGAAAATCATGGAAGCAAAATACAGTGATTACTTTTTTGGCCCGTTTGATGAAAAAAGGGATACTCAAGGCAACCAGGATAGGAAAAGCCAATTATTACGAGCCTTGTGTGACGGAACAGGAATACCGGAATTTTGAAATAAAACAATTTATTAATGATGTTCATAAAGGCTCCATTTTGGGCTTTATAACTGCGCTGTGTGACAGTGGCGATTTGACGAAGGAAGACATTGAAAGCATTATGAAACGTTTGAAAGAGTAGGTGGCTTATGATGATTAACATTTACAGCCAGCTCTTTATCATGTCGTTTGTAGCCGGAGGAATATACCTGATTCTGAAACTTTTGAGTGCGGTAACTCTCAAATACTTTACTGCTGCCTGGCATTATTACACCAATATAGCTGTATATATGTTTTTCCTGCTGCCGTATCACCGGTGGATGTCATGGCTTGATCTGAGCTTTATAAAGATGCCCGATAAAGGCTTCCAACTGCCCTCTATCGCGGGATTAAACCCACTCACCGCTCTAAATCTCGCTGCCAGCGGTATAGCAATACCACGGCAAAAAAGCCATGCAGGAGCCTCCGTTTACCCTGAACTTTTACCCTATCTCCTGATGGCCGGAACTCTGATATTCATGGTTGTAATTCTTGTCCAGAACTATAATCTGAACCGCCGCATTTTCAGAATGTGCCGTTTGACTGATGATATGCAGATTTTGGAGGTACTTTCCAGGTGTAAACAACAAATGGGCATAACAAAACAAATCCCCGTATACATCTCGCCCTGCATAACAACACCCTTTCTGTACGGCATCTTTAAGCCCCGAATTGTCTTGCCGGATATTAAACTTTCTGCGGACGAATTGCAATGCGTTTTTCTTCATGAACTGACCCACTGGAAACGCCGTGATGCATTGTTGAAATATCTGATGCTTTTTATCAACGCGATACATTGGTTCAACCCTATAGCCTATGCGGCAAGATTCGACATTGACCACTTTTGCGAACTTTCCTGTGACGAAAGTGTTGTCAAATCCATGAGCAATCGGGAAAGGAGGCGGTATTGTGAGTTGATGCTGAGTGTGCTCTGGAACGTTGCGGACCAGAACGCCAAATTATTTTCCGCATTCAGCGGCAGGCGGAAACAACTGGAAAGGAGGGTCGATATGATACTGAAAGATGAAGGCTCAAAGAGCAAAAAATGGGTACGCATGGTTGCCATCGCAATGACACTGGCAATCGTATCATTAGGTGCTATTTCGGCAGGTGCCATGGGGACGTCTGCCGAAATCAAAGGCAGCAGTGAATCTGTTTTGCCAAAACCCAAAGAAATTCCAAATTATCAATATCAAGTAAATGAATATGGTGAAACATATGGTTCGAACGCGTATGCCGACATCGTAGGAGAGGAACCGGATTTGGTTGCAGCTATAGGTATAGATGGAACACATGGGTATGTTCGGTCCTCGGACCTGGATCCTTTCCCTTCTCCGCGCACACCGGAGGAAGCCGTAGCTCAAAACAATCTTGGACCAAGAATGATACCCCTTTATGATAAAGACGGTAAAACCGTTATTGGAAAATTTAAAATTGGATCGGGACGAGTTGAATATTTCACTGATGATAAAAACTAATGGTCAAAGAATGGATAAAAATAATAATATTCAATAAATGAAATAAATGAATACCTGGTTTATTTTTTTCGAGATTGTTTAAAGCTTTAAAAGTGTATACTCTAATTGATATAATCAAATATCAATTAAAGGGTTACACTCTTTTTATTGGTTTTTTAAATTAAAGATAAAATAAGAAATCTGTTTAGGTTCCCAACATCGTTCAATGCAATTTCAGATTAGCTCATAAATTTTCTTTCTGACAGCATCCATAACATATTTCTTCACGGCGCCAAACTTGCTTATTACAAGCGTTTTTTATTCGAAGTCAAATCACTGAAAGGAATAGGAATTCCCATACTCTTGCAGTTTTGCTTTATCTTCCCCTCTACAGCAGCAAGCATTTGAGTTAACGGTGATACGGCTCCCCCCGCATTATCTTGAACCACCGGTAGATCTGCTCTACGAGTATCAGGCGCATGAGCTGGTGGGGGAAGGTGAAGGCCGAAAAGGAAAGCTTCAGGTGGCCCCGGGCCTTTACTTCATCGGAAAGGCCCAGGGAACCGCCTATGATAAAGGTAATATGGGAGGTGCCGGAGACCATGAGGCTGCTCATCTTTTGGGCCATCTGCTCGGAGGAATACTGCTCGCCTTCGATGCAAAGGGGTATAACAAAGCTTGAGGGGTTTAACTTTTCCAGGATTCGCTTTCCCTCTTTTTCCAGCACCTGTAGCTTTTCCGAATCGCTTAACGTTTCGGGGGCTTTTTCTTCGGCCACCTCTATGATGTCTAAACGGCAGTAAGGCTTGAGGCGCTTTTCATACTCCTTTATGCCGTCTTTTATGTATTTTTCTTTCAGTTTTCCTACAGCCAGTATAATGATATTCAATGATGAATCCCCTTCAATGAAATCGCATATCACTAAAAGGTAATGGAATCAAAAGACTTTGCTGGTGCCATTTACAGCATATCAACAGGTGAAAGGGTCTGCATCATAAGCCGATCCTTCTTACCCCCACCCTGCAGTCGTAAAAGGCGGCGCTTTGGCCCATCTCCGTGGTGACGGGAGAAGTGAGGAAGTTGACGCAGGCGCCGCTTGCCATATTCCAGCCCGACTCTACCGCCACCACATCCCGCCGCATCCGGGGCTCCAGCGTAAGTCTTGCCCGGATAGCGCCGCGCTCGTTGTATATCTCCACCGGTTCGCCCTCCTCAAGGCCCAGGGCCGCAGCCTCTTCGGGGTGCATCAGTGCCACAGGATGGGGATGCAGGGCCTTTATCTTCGAAAGATACTGGAACTGGGAATGAATCCGGAAGCGGGAGTGGGGGGTTATAAAATAATAAGGCAGATTCCTCAATCCGGAATCAAATGCCAGGGCTTCCCCCGGATGACCTGTTATTTTATCCACCATACCGCCAGCCTCCCGGGTATCGTGGCCGCCTTTAATTCTCTCGTGAGCCGGCGGTATGTACGCCGCCACCGGGGGTTGGCCGTCCGACGCCGCCTTCTGCGAGTAAAATTCGAACTTACCGGAAGGGGTCATAAATTTTTTGTCCGACCATGCCACCGGTGGAATTTTCGGGTTTTTTACCGGACCTTTTTTGAGGTCATCGAGGCTTACGCCGAACTGTTGCTTTATGGGCTCTGCCGCCCATTTTAGGAGGTTTTCCCGGGTCCTATCCTGAAAATCCTCCAGGCCCAGCCTTTTTGCCAGCTCCAGGAATATCTCCTGATCGGGCCTGCATTCGCCCACGGGTTCGATGATTTTGGGACAGTAAAAAATCCATGGGCTCCAGGAGTTGGCTTTTAAATTTTCCTCTTCAAAGAAGCTGGTACAGGGTAGCACCACATCGGCTTCTTTAGCGGTGTCGGTCATAAAGAGGTCTATAACAACCAGAGTCTCAATGGAGTCTAAAGCCCTTTTCATGACCGAGGTGTCGGGGTTCATGTTCATGGGATTGGAGCGGGTGATGAAGGCCACTTTTATGGGGGGATTTTGGGCGTCCAGAATTTCCCGGGCAAGGTTCGTCCTATCAAAATACCGCCGCACTTTCGCCAGTTCCGGCCCTGCCACATGGGCTCCTATCGGCCAGTGCATCTGGTGGCCGTAAGACACTCCCGCTCCGGGCTTTCCGATATTTCCCGTCACCGCCGCCAGGGCGTCTATAGCTCTGATGGCATTTCCTCCGCCGCTGTACCTTTGCAAGCCGTAGCCCAGCAGAGTGGTGACAGGGGTGTCCTTGCCGTAAAACAGCGCCAGAGCTTTTATCTGCTCCTCTTCTATGCCGGCAATGTTCCGCACCCTATCGGGTGTAAATTCTTCCACAGCCCGGCAGAACTCTTCAAAGCCGAAGGTATGATTTTGTACAAAATCCCTGTCGATAAGCCCATGCTTTATAAGAAATCGAGCGGCGCCAAGAGCCAGGGCTCCGTCGGTGCCGGGCCGGGGCCTCAGTACAAGGTCCGCTTGCCCGTCAAGGCCGGTTTTAAGGGGATTTATAACAGCAAGCTTTCCTCCCCGGGAAAGGGCTTTTCTTATGAAGGGCATCGCGTGGGAATTGGTGTCTCCCACATTCCTTCCCCAGAGCACAATCCCTTTCGCATTTACCAGGTCCTCAATGTCATTTTGAAGAAGTCCTCCGAAATCGTAGGTCTGGGCGGCGATACCTCCGCCCCAGCACAGGGAACCGGAAACTCGGGTGCTGCCGCCTAAAGCATTAAAGAACCTTACATCCAGGTTTTTGGTTAAAAGCTCCGATCCGCTGTCATAGTTGTGAAATATGGATAGAGGCCCGTATTCGTCAATGGCCTTACGGATTTTTTGGACTACAAAATCCAGGGCTTCATCCCAGGAGACCCTGGTAAACTCCCCTTTCTTTTTAATCACGGGGTATCTTAGCCGTTCCGGATGATAAATGTATTCCAAATAGGAGTTGCCCTTGGGGCAAAGAAATCCCCCCGTGGGAGGATGGGCGGGGTCGCCCTGAACCTTCACAATTTTGCCATTGTCCATATGGACCAGCATGCTGCAGCTGTCAAGGCAGTCCCTGGGACATGCGGTGCGGTAAACTTCCATTTTCTCCCCTCCCGATTCTTGTGTCAGGTGTGTCATGAGGACGGTTCTTAAGAGAAAAAAAATTATTTGTGTCAAGAGAACCGTCACCGTGACACCGTGACATTAACCCTTCTTCAGCAATATAGTCTTTTCCTGCCGTACTCCTCTGCGCAGTATTTCGACGGTGTATTTCCTGTCTATATCAAGATTATACATTACCTGCCTCAATTTTGCCATAGAGTCGACCCTGATACCCGCAAATTTTATTATGACATCACCTTTCCTTATACCCGCCATATCCGCCGGACTATTTTTTTCCACATCCGCCACATATATGCCGCTGTCAACATTTACCCTCACGTTCATGAGCTTTGCCATGTCCCTGTCAATGCCGTCGATGCCCAGGTAGGGTTTGTCGAACCTTCCCTTTTCCAGGATGCTGTTTACTATGGGTTTTGCAATATTTATGGGGATGGAAAACCCTATGGCCTCAGCCTGGGAAGCTTTTATGGTATTTATCCCAATGATCTCACCGCTGCCGTTTACCAGAGGGCCGCCGCTGTTGCCGGGATTTATAGAAGCATCGGTCTGGATTAAGTCCTGCATCAGCACTTCTCCCCGGCGGTCTCTTACCATAACCATGCGGTTGAGAGCGCTAATGATCCCCGCAGTGACAGTCCTCTGCAGAGAAAGGCCCAGGGGATTGCCTATGGCCACCGCCAGGTCTCCCACCACCACTTTATCCGAGTCCCCCAGCCTTGCGGCCACCAGGTTCGGGGCATTTATTTTGATCACAGCCAGGTCCAGGGCGGGGTCGGTATAAAGCCTCTTTGCCTTATACTTCCTTCCATCATACAGGAAAACCGTTATTTCATCGGCACCGCCCACCACATGGTCATTGGTTATGATATATCCCCCATTATTTACGATGATTCCTGAACCTACCGCTTCAGTTCTAATAGGGCGGTAAAAAAAGTCATAATCGATGCTGACCGTGGCGATGCCCACCACCGCCGGGGTCACTTCCCGGGCGATAGTGGGAATAGGCTGTTCCCGATTTTGAACTACTTTCGGGGTTTGGGGGGGAGTTTTATCTGCTGCAGGCTGCCTGCCGTATAGCATGGATGTAGTAATAATGGTAGCAGCCAGCGCTCCTATGAGGGAACAGAGGACGGCTACCATAAGGATTTTTCTGAAATCAGATGATGACTTTCCGGAACCTTTTTCATTTTGCATCTTAAACACCTGCCGTTATTTTTGGATTGTTTATTAAATCTAGAGATGCTTATTCTGGATTTGATAAAAACCTTATACATTATAATTGTTACCCTTTTTATCTTTTTTATCCTTTTTATCCAGGACACGATGTAACACTTGATATATAAAGAAGGCCGGATTCATGTACATTTAATCGAAAACAGATGTTGTATAATGGAAGAAAGGAAAAGAGAAATAATTTAATATTTGAGGCTAAACGTTTTGCAAATGATATTAGTAATGCTTTAAAGCCTATGTGTGCGGTGGATGATGTTTCAGACACGGTCTAGGAATTATTGAAAATATTGAAACCTCTAAAACAGCCTTCATACCATATAAAAAAGCCGTCGCAAAAAAATTGCGGCGGCAATTGACATGCTTCAAATTTTTAAATTAGTGCCCTTCCTCGCCTTCGGGGATATCCTTTTCCGTGATGGTTATTAATTCATATTCCTTGTTGCCCATACCCAGTTCATAGGCGGCGTCTATGTGAAGCTGGGCGTCCTTGCCGGTCACGGCCTTTAATATATTGTCACCCTTTTTCACATTTTTATCCGCCGCCTTGGATTGAGGCAGGGGTTCCGCTCCATTTATCATGTCAATGGTAGCCTGGTCAATGGCCACGATGTCATGGGAAACCATGACACCCTGGTCCTGCACTAAAGGGGTATCTGCCACGGGCATGCAGTCACATTCGGGCTGCACTTCGGTGATGAAGTTTATGTACAGTATCCTTCCCTTTTCGAAGGTTGATACCACGGCATAGGCCGATTCCGCAAGACCTTTTTGAAATCCCTCCTCGGTGATGGGCACCACCAGGGCCTTTTGCTCACACACTCTGGAACAGCGGGCGCACTTCACGCAGATGGACTTGTCTATGACGATGCTGTCATCTATTAATTTGATGGCTCCATGGGGACACACATCCACACACTGGCCGCAGCGGATGCATTTTGCTTCCAGCCATTCCAGGTGCTTGTTCTGTTCAAAGTGGATCCTTCCCCGTTCAGCCTCACCGTGATGGTCTTTACAGCTTATGCCTCCCATGCCCAGGTTCTTGATGGCACCGCCGTAACCGGCACCTATATGGCCTTTACAGTGGGAAACCACTATCATGGCAGGAGCATAATATATGGCCGATGCCACCCCGATTTCCTTCAAAATGGGACCGCTCTTCACCTTTATCTGGTCCCGTCCGAATATGCCGTCGGCCAGAATCACCGGAGCCCCCACCGAAAGGTGGTTTATACCCTCCATGTTAGCCACATCGAGGTATTCCAGCCCCGGAATCCTGACGGTATCGGTTACAAAAGGCCTGCCCCCTGCCTCTTTCACCCGGTCTACCACTTTTTTGAGAAATATGGGCCGGACAATACGGTGGGCGCCATAGGAGCCCAAATGAGTTTTTATGGCCACATAATCATTTTTCTGAATAAAAGCCTTAAAGTCTATCATCTGCAGTATCTGTTCAAACTTCGCTACAAAGCTGTACTTATAATCATAGCTTTTTACCCTTGCATCGGCAAAATAGATTTTACTTTTCACGCAGATATCCTCCTTGTTATGATGTAAAATATAAAGTTAAAAGGTGAGGTTCCCCCTGACTAATATAAAATTTCCCCTTACCTCGGATTTTATGTAATTTGATTCTCCCTAGTTTTTGAAGATCTCATCTATCAAGGCCCCTTTACCCCGATACCTCTTTTTAAGCTTCCCATAAATACCGTAAAACATTTGTCACCTACTTTTCATTGAAATTAGTAACGATTGCCATTTCACAAAGATACTGTTTTATTCTACACTTTAATCTTAAAATCCTTTTTTATAAATATTCTATCATGCTACAACTTTTCAACCGGCTATATTGACTGTTATTTAATATAATGATTATATTTTACGTAAGAACATTCTTACTCAAGGTGAAAAATATGATTACTACTGTAAAGGTTTCCAGTAAAGGTCAGATTGTATTACCTATAGATATACGAGAAAAGATTTCTATTAAGCAAGGTGATGTACTATTACTCCATCTTGTGGGTGATAAAATCATAATAGAGCCCATTAAGAAGACCACTAAAAAAAATTGGGAGAAAGTTCTCAAAGAAACATCGGGTATATTGCCGGATAATAATCCGAACTATATCGATGAACTTAGAGCTTCTTCATTAATAAAGGCTGGAGGAAAAAAGGGCCGCAAATTGCGACCCTTTTTGATTTACTTTTTTCTATTTCCCGGGAAATATTTCGATATTATTTTTCAAGGAACGGCACAGTGGTGGATGCGTGGGGTATAATATAGGCCTTAAAATCATCCCCCAGTTTATATTTCACGATGCCCAGGGCTTCATCGAGGCTCGACGCCGGAATCATGCCCATATCCCGGACCATCTTTTCCTGCATTTTCGACACCAGCACCACATCGAAATGCTCCATGCCCAGGGTCAGTATATATCCCACCGCCTTGGCTATGGTGAATTCTTCCCAGAGGGATTCCTCCCGCTTCCGCCTGGTTCTAAAATCGGTTATGAGATGGTAAAATCCTTCATGGCCTATGCCGTCAGGGCACTCGGCCAGCAGAACCACCACACCCCCATCCCTTACCACATACATGGCGTTTTCAATGGCCTTGGTAGCCTGGTATAAATCAATGTCCTTGGGAAAGCCACCGCAGGAAAGGATGAGCGCATCGGCAGGTTCTTTTACGTCAACGCTAAAAGCCTCCCTGGCAAAACTGCAGCCCTCCTCGAAAGCCAGTTTATAATCCCCTGCCACTACCTTCACCATTTCCCCGTCATCATTCAGGATCACATTTACAAGAAAGTCGGGCTTCACCATGTCCGCAATCTCGGCCATATCGGCAGCCATCGGGTTTTCCTGGACTTGCCCCAGGCCTACCCGGGGGTCTATGCCCCCGCCTTTTTCAATGGGATTGAGCATTAACTTGTGATTTTTCTGGATGGTATTAAAGCCGCAAACCCCCGGGCATATGCTCTTTCTACCGCCGCCAAATCCCGCCATGGAATGGTACACTATGCCACCGGTTAAAATCACCTTATCTGCTTCAGCCACCATTTTATTTATATATACCGGTGTCCCCCGGGAAGTGTTTCCTATAAATGTGAGGCATTTTTCATCCCGGGAATTATGGTCGACTACCTTTATGCGGGAAACTACATCCTTTCCAAATAAATATTCATGTTCCTCCATAGTATGGCCCCGGTGAGTGCCGGTAGCCACAACTATCGCCATATCCTGATAGGCAATGCCGCACCTGTTCAGTTCCGAAATAATAAGCGGCACCACCACCTGACTTTTCACACTGCGGGTGATGTCGCTGGCGACGATGGCGATCTTTTCTCTGGGTCTCACTATCTCATCCAGCTTCGGTACACCTATGGGGGCTTTCATGGCATCTATCACCGCTTGTTTTTCATCGGGCACCGCCTCAATCTTTTTTCCTTCCAGCACCCCCATCACATTTTTCTCATCGATGTCGAGTTTTACTTCACTTTTACCGTATTTTAAGTTGAATGTAAGCATGGTTCCTCCAACTCCAATATTGAATATTTATCGAACCTCAAACTTCGAATTTACTGCTCCAGTTCTCCGGTATATGCATTTACATAATACACATCACCGTTCTTGAGGCCTATCTTCCACACAGGGGCTGCCTGCCACCGCTCGGCATCATAAAATTTAGAGTAAAAACCCTGCTTTATCCCGGTGATAACCATGGAATCCGCATTTTTTTTCTCGCTGGCCACCCTCATGATAGCGGTAAAAGGAGAAATGACCGCCCTCTTCTTGCCCTTGTAACCATAAATATTCAGCCAGCTCTGGTAGTAGTTTTTCACTCCGGAGGGAGATACCAGGATATCAATGTAACTGTTGGCCACAAAAAAGCCGTCATAGTTTCTCACATATTCAATCAAATAACTTTTTGTCTTGGCATCATAAGTAATGCTGTTCAGAACGGCTTCCTGAGGGAGTCCGCCGTGGCTTTTCATAAAATCCGTGGCCATGGCTTCCGCCTCCTGCCTGGAAAGGCTTGCGAGGGCATTTTCTTCCTTTTTATTGAAATAAGTTATTATTCCGTTGTCCATTATGATAAGCTGACGGCTATCTATTGTATAGCTCGTGCCGCCCTGGATTTGCTCAACCCGGGGTTTGACACCTTCACCGAGGAAGTTTTCGAGGATTTTTTGCCGGTCAACCTTTTTATATCCTACCTCCAGAAAAGCCTGCGGCAGGCTTTTTTCCGGTATCTTTACCTCGAGCTTAATCCCTTTTTGGGACAGCTGGTCCTCAATCTCCTGCTGCTGGTATTGAGTCAGTGTGAACTCTCCCGCAGGTCTCTCCCTTACCCACAGGTTTACTGCCAGTATTATGTTCAGCACAATAAAAGAAGAAATGAGGATCATTGCAGCTCTGCGCCAGTCCAAATAAAATCACTCCGAAAAATTGCGTATTAATATATCGTGGCCCTGGGACTTTATTACCCAGGTGGGTATATATTCGCCGCTGTCCATGACATACGCAGGATAAATATCTTCCACACTTTTTATGTTCTTGGTGGATACGGCTATGTCCATAGCTTTTATGGGAGAAATCATTTCTCTAATCTGGCCGGGTTTATCGGCAATGGCCATATTTCTATAAAAACTTTTCACCTGGCTTCCATCCACCGTCACCGATAGATATTCCTTTTCACTGACAACAGGATAGCCATTTATCCTGATACCAAATTTGAAGTTATATGATGTCCCGTTAAGACCACTGGAAATATCATATGATGACAGAAAAGCTCCCTGGGGCCAGCCGCCATGAATACTTATAAAATCTACAGCAGTCTTGAGGGCATCATAAAAGGAAACATTCTTTTTTTGCTCCTTTACGCCGGGGAAACTGTACTCAAGAGTACCGTCATGGTAGATGCGAAGAGCTCTCTGCCCATCGGTGTATATTACCGCTCCATCCCTTTCTTCAATCTTCCTGGCAACAGAAAAGTCCGCAAAAAATCTGGCCGCCAGCCGGTCATTTATAACCTTCTCATGTTTTACACCATATTGGGGCAGGTCATGAGGCAGAAGGGGCACATATATCCCTCTGGAGATTTTGAGATTTACACTGCCAGGCGGAATGGCAGCAAAA
This sequence comes from Biomaibacter acetigenes, assembly GCF_003691585.1. Classification (GTDB taxonomy): domain Bacteria; phylum Bacillota; class Thermosediminibacteria; order Thermosediminibacterales; family Tepidanaerobacteraceae; genus Biomaibacter; species Biomaibacter acetigenes. Next base: position 3,320,635 of record NZ_CP033169.1, read on the forward strand.
AGCGGCGGATTAGACTCCGATACCTCTTTTAAAAGGGCTGACAGTTCCACCGAATCCCCACTCTTATTTATCCTGTAATACCGACCATCGCTGTCTTTCAGGTATGCCCACATTCCTCCGTCTTCTACCAGACTGTATGAACTAAGCATTATATTGTTAAAATTTACTTCATCTCCGGCTTCTATGTTAAAAAGCCTTTTAACAAAAGGAACCGGCAGCGGATTGGGGAATACAATTTCAAGGCCCGCTTTTTGTTCAAAAAAATCAGCCCCTACATCAACGGGCATCGCTTTTGCTCCGACCCATATGGCAGATATAGCTTTTTTAGAATAATTCCAGGCTTTATCATAAAAGGAAGAAGATGGTGTAAAAAGCGTATGAGAGGCATTACCAAGATGGACCAGAATTTTTCCCGGACTTGCCACCGTAGCCATGTCCACTCTTTTTTCTTCCTGGACTTTTTTCTCGGCCGACTGTTCCCCGGGAATCCTGGACCATATGGCAAAAGAAAGGAAAAGGCTAATGCCTACCATTAAGATAAGAATCCATCCCAGGACATAATCCCTTGTCATGGCGGCACCGCCTTTTATTTTAAAATGAGGAAGGTTCTTATGGTCTGTATGAGAGAGTCAAGTTCAGGCCATTCAGAGCCGCTGTCTATTTTATATACTCTCCGGGATACCGTCTCTTTAGTGCCCGAGGGAAATACAGCCCTCACGGTAATGATATTTTCCTTTCCGGAAAGGGGCACCTGGATCAGGAAAATACCAGCCGCGCCTACGGAAAGCCGGGCCTTTGAACTTCCGTTGACAAGAACAGAAATGCTGGCGTCCGGAAGGGTTTCCCCGGAAACCACAATGGAATCGGAGGTTGTCATCAGGTTGTCCTTCGGCTCGTTTAAAATTAGAAGTGATTCATAAGATGCGGCTTTGGCCGAGGGAGAAAAAATTATAAAAATTACAGCAGTTATAAAGACAAACAATAATCTTTTCATTTTTGCTCTCCCTTTTCTCTGGAATCCGTTGTAAAAAATGCCCCTCTTTCTATTACTTAGTTTAAATGATAAATATTACAAACATATTACATACCGATTAAAAATGAATTACATATTTGAAACTTTACTGTCTGCTACTGCCGGCAGGAGTATTGTTACCTGCGTGCCATGGCCCAGTTCGCTGTCTATGGTGATGATGCCATCATGGGCTTCGACTATTTCCTTTGCTATGGAAAGGCCCAGACCCGTTCCTCCCAGTTCCCGGGAGCGGGTTTTATCCACACGGTAGAACCTCTCAAACAGCCGGGGGAGGTCCTCTTTAGGAATGCCTATACCGGTGTCGCCGAAGATTATTCTCACCCTGTCTTCTATAGAGTCCAGCCTGATAAAAATCTTACCGCCCTCCGGAGTGTATTTTATGGCATTGCTCAGGATATTTTGAAATACCTGTTCTATCTTGTCCCTGTCGGCAAAAATATCCGGTGAATGTTGGAGTATGTCCGTTTCCAGGGCCAGGTTTTTCTTCTTGATGTTTACAAGCATTTTGGAGATAACATCCTTTAAAATACCCGAGGGTGAAATTGGTTTTTTATCCCACCTGGTTTCTTTATTGTCAAGGCGGGAAAGCTCCAGAAGGTCGTTCACAAGCCTTGTCATGCGCTCGGCCTCATTGTAGACCACACTCATAAATTGGCGCGCTATGGAAGGTTCATCCATGGCTCCGTCCAGAAGGGTTTCGGCATAGCTTTTTATGGTGGTAAGTGGTGTCCTGAGTTCATGGGATACGTTGGCCACGAATTCCTTGCGCATGTTTTCCAGGCTGAATTGCCTGGTTATGTCCTGCAGCACCAGTATGAGACCGATGACACGGCTTTCCCGCTTCAGGGGGGCTATGATGGATTTCAGTACTGCTTCACCCTTTTTCACCAGCACTTCCCGGGCTCTGCAATCTTCGCCAAGAAATTCTTCCAAATTTATTTTGAAAAGCTCTTTTAAGGCCGGTTCGAAGTTTTCTCCTGTGGGGTCCTTATCCAGTGACAGCATCTGCCGGGCAGCCGGATTTATGTGTATTACCTCGCCCTTACTGTTTAGAGCGATTACGCCATCGGCCATGTTAGTGAGAATGGCTTCCATCTTTTCCTTTTCGTCGGAAATCTCTTCCATGGTCTCTTTCAGACGTGTTGTCAGGAAGTTGAACATACCGGTAAGTTTTCCGATTTCATCATTGGACCTCACCTGAATTTTGCGGTCAAAATTTCCCTGGGCCATGAGGGCGGCGTTTCTGGTGACTTCCTGGATAGGGCCGGTAATGGTTTTTGAAAGGGCATACCCCAGGATGCCGGTAATCATAAGGGCTAGAAGAGTGGCTACAAACAAAATTGCTTTGGTGTTGCTTATGGTTTTGTAGATATTTTCCATGGATGAAATGAGATAAATGATGCCCACGACCCGGGATCCGTTTTTTACTGGATAGGCCAGGTACATGTAGCGGATTTTACTTCTGGGATCTTCCCGGATGTCCATGGCTTCACTTCCAAAAGTGGCCTGAGTTATTTCAGGGGTCAGCAATTTTACGCCTTTCTGAAATTTTGTCTCATCGTTGGATGTTATGATACTGGCAGTCTCGTCAAGGATGACGATGTAATTGATTTCGGTGCCGGCCTGCTGTCCGAGCTTTATAAGGTCGTCTATTCCCTGCTCACTGGGAATGGGGTACAGATACCTCTTTACCAGGTCAGACATGAGCTGGGCCTTTATGTCAAGGTCATCGGACAGTTTATTCACATGATATTTTTCTATGGACTGGACCAGATATACTCCAACTACTTCCATGGCCAGCAGTATGAGGAGTATATATATGGATACTAATTTCCACTGGATGCTTCTAAACACCTGACAGCCTCCTATTGCTTCGGAAAATAGTATCCGATGCCCCGCTTGGTCAATATGTAAGTGGGATTTGCCGCATCGTCTTCCACCTTTTCCCGAAGCCTTCTGACGGTTACATCCACAGTGCGGATATCACCGTAATATTCGTAACCCCAAACCTCCTCCAGCAGTTTTTCCCTGGAAAACACCTGTCCAGCCTGGGTGGCCAGGAATTTTATTAGTTCAAATTCCCTGAAGGTGAGCTCCAGAGGGACTCCGTTTTTCTTGAGTTGATAGCTTTTCAGGTCCAGTTCCAGGTCCCTTACTTTTATGACATTCTGTTCTCCCGCGGGGTCTGCCAACACAGTCCTCCTGAGATTGGCCTTGACCCTTGCCATGAGTTCCCTCATGCTGAAGGGTTTTGTTACATAGTCATCGGCTCCCAGCTCCAGGCCCAGAACTTTGTCTACTTCTTCACCCTTAGCTGTTAGCATGATAATGGGACATGTCATCTTTTCCCTGAGCTTTTTGCATACCGAAAAACCGTCTATTTTAGGTAGCATGATATCCAGCAACACCAGGTCGGGACTTGCGCTTTCGGCCACTTTTATGGCTTCTTCACCGTCGTATGCCACCAGGACGTTATATCCTTCTTTGGTGAGGTTATATTTTAATATATCCACGATAGGCTTTTCATCGTCTACCACGAGCACTTTTTCATTCAAAATGATCACCCCCATTAATAATATTCGTCACAAGATGAGTTTTTCCTTCAAGGGGTGTTTTTCCTGCCCTTTGAAGGAAAATCTCATCCGCCGAAGCCCCGTCCTTTAACAGGGAAAGGATATTTCTGATTTCCCCGATGCCGCCCTTTCCCGCCATAATTTTTGTCATATCAAGGGCTTCTATATAAGCCCTGGGCACATCGGGCAGTTCATCAAACTTATGAATAATGTCATTTATGGAATATAATTCACTTTTATCAATATCAAAATCCTGAGCCAGGGTATATCCCGTGAGCCTTTCTTCCTCATACTGGGCTACCCCCTCGGTAAACCAGCGGGTATAGTTTCCGCCGGTTAGCCTGTCGACCACGAGATGGGTATATTCATGTACCATGGGACCTTTTTTAAAGAATATGTCTTCCAGTTTCCGGGTATCGTCAATCCATGCCCCCGGAGCCTGGATATATATAAAACCCCGGTAGTACACGCCCTGGGTGCTCTCATCCGCCGGCCAGTTGAATGCCTGCTGGAGGCTTTCACTGTCGGGATATATCACTATGGGAATCCTATCCTCCGGGAAAAAATTAAAGTCTTTCCCCACTTTTGCATAGGTCTTTTCCGCAGCTTTAGCCACCACCTCAACTTCATCCCGGTCCTGGGACAAAAACAATATGTTAAAATGCGGTGTAACCAGGGAATCAAAACCTTTCAATTTAAAGCCGTATATATTTATTTCTTTGTAAAAATAAACTCCTGTGACCGACAGCAGGAGTAAAAGCGCCACCGTCGCCAGGAGAATAGTCTTCCTTCTCATGTTTCTCCCTCCCCCCTTATAATTATATAAGATTTAAAAAGGAATTTCACTGGTAAATAATAAAAAATCTTTGAATCGAAATCCTCGGGCATAAAGCCCGAGTTATCAATGCGGTTGATTTTTTGAAATGCGTCACGGAAAGCCATTTATTAAGGAATATTTTTGCTTTCCTACGCATTTTAAAAAATCTTTGAATCGAAATCCTCGGGCATAAAGCCCGAGTTATCAATGCGGTTGATTTTTTGAAATGCGTCACGGAAAGCCATTTATTAAGGAATATTTTTGCTTTCCTACGCATTATAAAAAAAAGCGGCAATTTGCCGCCTTTCAAAGGGGGGATCGTTTTGTTGTTGCTGACTGCTTTCGAGTATTATTATAATTGATTATTATTAAGAAATTGTAACGGTTATATTACAAATATATTACAAATTTCTGGTTATATCGACATTATTTAGAAGAAGTACCGATAAGTACGAGTATAACTCCTGTAAAAATTATGATAAGCTTTGCCATAGATACCTTGCCCGCCATGGCGCATATACCCAGGAAGCTTACCCCGGCAAAGATTACAGGCCCCACCAGCCCCAGCAGTGCATTTATTCGGAGAGCCGTCTCCACTTCTTTTGAATGTAAAAATAAAAGGGCAGCGCAAAATTCTATAAGAGATGAAATAAACCTCATTGCCGCCATGGATATGAGATACGGATCCATGAAAGTCCCCCTTTCTCCCGGCCACTGAATATGGATTCAAACTCCTGGACATTTTAAATATATGCACAAAAAGGAGATGTGATGTTTGAAAAAGGGTTCGAAATTACAGGTAGCACTTCTCTGCCTGGTGCCTTTTATCATGGTGCTGGGCAATTCCATGCTCATTCCGGTACTGCCACAAATAAAAAAAGCCGTAGGCATCAATCAATTTCAGGTGGGACTTTTGATAACCGCCTTTTCGGTACCCGCGGGGCTCACCATTCCCTTTGCCGGCATACTTTCAGACCAGATAGGCCGCAGGAAGGTGATGGCCCCGGCACTGGTGCTCTACGGGCTGGGCGGCATAGTTGCGGGTATCTCGTCCATGGCCATGAGGTCGCCCTTCTGGGGGATTCTGGCCGGAAGGATTGTCCAGGGCATCGGCGCTGGGGGCACATATCAACTGGCCATGGCCATAGTGGGAGATACCTTCAAGTCCCGGGAGCGGGTGTTCGCCCTGGGGCTTCTGGAAGCTTCCAACGGCCTGGGCAAGGTGGTAAGCCCGGTACTGGGGACTGCCTTTGCTCTGGTCACATGGTTTTTTCCGTTTTTTGCTTACGGATTTCTGGCCATCCCTACAGGCATCGCTCTTTTTCTATTTGTTAAAGAAAAGGCAGAATTTAAAAAACAGGCCTTTTCGGATTATTTGACGGCGGTAAAGCATATCTTCAGGCAAAAAGCCCCGGGGCTTTTGTCCAGCTTCAATGCCGGCATGGTGGCGCTTTTTTCCCTTTTCGGAATCCTGTCTCTTTACTCGGACATTCTGGAGAAAAGATTTGGCATCTTTGGATTAAAAAAGGGCCTTATCATGGCAGGGCCGGTATTCATCATGGCAGCTCTGTCGTTCTTACTTGGAATCATCCTCCCAAAAATAAAAAATAAAGGTCTAAAAGCCTTTATTTCGGGAGGGCTGGTTCTTATCGCGGCAGCTCAGGGTCTTTTCATATTCGCCCGCGGCATGTGGGTAACGTTCCTGGCCCTCTGCCTCCTGGGCACCGGCGTGGGACTTGTGATGACACCGGTAAACACCCTTGTTACTGGGTCCTGCAGCACCAAAAGGCGGGGCATCATAACATGCCTTTACGGCAGCCTGCGCTTTTTCGGTGTGGCCATAGGCCCTCCCCTCTACGGCCTTTCCGAAAGATTCGGCACGGTACCGGTGGTTTCTCTAGCCGGAGCCGTCTCGGTGCTGGCACTGATCCTGTCGGTGACACTTATAAACCAGAAAAAGATTTTAACTTCGGAGGAAAATCAAAAGGCCAAGGTGGCTTCCGGTGCCGATACGCCTTTAAAAGCGGAATCCGTCTTGAAATCCCCTTCCAGAAGGCCGCTTATCTTCAGGAGAAAGCTGCGGTAGGATGGTTGGTTGCGTTCCCGGGGCCTGGGCAGGGGATTTGCCACATCGGCTTTGAGCCTGGCGGGAGAAAAGACCAGAATGCGGTCGGAGAGGTCAATGGCTTCCTCAATATCATGGGTGACAAAGATTACGGTAACCCCCGTCTTCTCCCAAACTTTTAAAACCATGTGGTGCATGGTCCGACGGCTAAAGGCGTCCAGGCTGCCGAAGGGTTCATCCATTAAGAGAATCTGCGGCTTTACCGAGAGCGCCCGGGCTATGGAAGCCCGCTGCTTCATGCCGCCGGAAAGCTGGTAAGGGTAGCATCCACCGTGTCCCAAAAGTCCCACCAGTTCCAGATAATGCCTGGTTTCCTCGACAGGGTCGACGCCTTTTGTTGCTTTTCCTACAGCCTTCATGGCAAATATGATGTTTTCCTCCACCGTAAGCCAGGGAAAAAGCTGATCAAGACCCTGGAATATCATAAAGCGGTCGGGGCCCGGTTTTGTCACCTTTTCCCCTCCCAGCAGCACCTGACCGCAGTTTACCTTCTCAAAGCCCGCTATACATCTGAGCAGCGTGGACTTCCCGCAGCCCGACGGTCCTATGATGCTCACGAATTCTCCTTCCTTAACGGAAAAGCTGACCTTCTCCACCCCAAGCACCTTTTTTTTGCCCGATTCATATATCTTGGTGATGCCCGAAACATTCAGAATGGCGCTCACTTTAAAGCCTCCCTAATCCACGATGGTTTTCCATTTTTTGACTGTCCTTTTTTCGATGCCGGCAAATATCAGGTATTCCACCGCTATACCTATCAATATTATGACCACCATACCAGCAAAAACCCCGGGGGTTTCCATCATAAACCTTTTCTTGTATAAAAACCATCCAAGGCCTCCTTCTCCTCCCGCAGCACCGAATACCAGCTCCGCCGCCACCGATGCCTGCCAGGCCCGGGCCCAGCCGGTGCGAAGCCCTCCCAGAATATGGGGGAAGGATGCTGGAAGCATCACCAGAAGGGCAAGCTTTACCCCCGACAATCCCAGGTTCCTCCCCACTTCCAGTTGATTGGCAGGTATGGAGCGAAAACCGGTGTAAAAATGATTAATGAGGGGCCATACCGCAGAAAAAATTATGACGAAAAGAATGGCCTTTATGCCTATGCCGAACCAGAGAATGGCTACAGGAAGGATGGCAATTCCGGGCAGGGGGTGCATGATGGCCATAAAATCGGTCATAATTTCCGAAAACATTTTACCGCTCATGGAAATAAAAGTGCCTATTGCGGCCAGGGTTACCGCCGTCGATAGGCCCATTGCTATTATTTTTAACGAAAATACGGTCTTGCCCAGTATCTCCCACCTTTCGGTCCACAGGGCTTCACCTATGCTTGCAATGCCCGGAAGCAAGAGCTCGGAGTAATGACAGGTTTCTCTCATCAGTTCCCAGACAAAGGTGAGGGCAATGATAAAAGCCACCTTGGACAGCAATTCCCGCAACTTTCTCCCTCCTATTTTGACTGCTGTATTTCTTCCAATACCGAAGGTTTCCCTTCTCTCCTGCCGATCTGTGCCAGTATGTTTTCCCATGCGATGTCCGATAATTTTTCCGGTACTTTGGATATGTAACCCGCTTTTTTCATGAACTCAGCAAACCCCATGAGGCCATAAGGAGCCGTAGTATAGTTCATACCATCGGCCTTGAGGTATTCCAGCAGCTTTTCCTTGCTTATCTTGAAGTCAGGAGCCAGAAGTTCGGCAGTTTCTTCCTTGTGTTCATTTACCCAGTTCATGGCATCATTTAGCCCCATCACAAAGGCCGCATAACCTTCTGGATGTTTGTCATGATAATCCTTCGTGACCAGCGCTACATTGAAGTTGAAATCTCCCCCGAAGGCTTCAAATCCGTCCAGCACCACGTGGTATCCGGGCTGGGAAAGTTCCTCAAAAAGATACGGAGGTGTGGTAAAGTGTGCTGCAACATCTTTTTTAGCAAGCATGGCCTGGCAGCCATCCGGATGGGGAAGGGCCACAAGATTGTCATCAAAGGCATTGGGATTGCCGGTTTCTTTTTCCAACGCCATGGCCAGCAGGATGTGCTGAATGCTTCCCGGGGATGGCAGTGCAATCTTGTGTTCCGGCTTGAAATCCTTTATGGTCTTTATACTCGGGTCATGAGTTACCAGCGAAACCGGTGAAACCACATATCCTGCAGCAATCTTGGCAGGCAGACCTTTATCCCAGCCTATTAGGTACGGGGGTATGCCCATGAAGGCTACATCCAGTTCATTGGCCGCCATGGCTTCCCGTACAGCTCCTCCAGAACCCAGGGTCTTCCACTCCACCTGAAGGCCGTATTTTGAAAAATAATCCTTTTTCTCGGCCACCATCAAGGGCGCATAAACCAGGCCAAACTGCCTGGCTACCCGGATTACTTGCCGGGATTCACCTGCGGGAGCTGCTTTAGCGCTATTGTCCTTTGCGGAGCACCCCGAAAGGCAAGCAGCCGCCAGAAGACAAAAAAGCAGCACCACCGCAACAACATTTTTTCTGATTGACAACATTCTATCCCCTCCTAAAAATTCAATCTATACCATAATATTTTTTGGGACATGTAACGGTGAATATTTTTGATTTATTTAAATAACATTATAGAGAATGAATTGTAATCCCACATCTCGCCTCTCACCTTACACATCTCATAGGGGGCGTTGGGCTTGAAATCCTATTCACTGCTGTTTTTAATCCTGGTGCTGGGTATTTTAAGCAAGAACCGGCTCATATACATCTCTGCAGGAGTACTCATAATATTTTCTCTTCTGGATATACTACCGGAGTCTACTTCATCTCAGAATATAATCCTTGACGTGGGTGTAATACTGCTGGTGATAGGAGTGCTCATGCCTCTGGGCACCGGAACAATATGCGCTCGGGATGTTTACAGCAGTATCTTCACTCTGGAAGGCCTTGTGTCCTTTCTGGTGGGCATAGCTTCGGCGGTCATGGCCAGAGGCGGCATCGACCTCATGCAGGGTTTTCCCGGTGTCATGATAGGGCTCCTCATGGGTTCGATTGTAGGGACGGCTTTTTTTAGAGGAATCCCCACGGGGCCCCTGGTGGCAGCAGGCCTAGCGGCCTTTATAATAAATCTCATTAAAAAAATATAAAGAGGAAGGATTGTATCCTTCCTCGCAAATTTTGCAACTTTAAACTATTTATTTAGATAGCTCAGCGGATTTTGGGGATTGCCATTGAGCCGCACCTCAAAGTGCACATGAGGCCCCGTAGTCCTTCCAGTAGTTCCTACGGTGGCAATCTGCTGGCCCTTTTCCACCTTATCGCCCACCGATACCAAAATCGAACTGGCATGGGCGTAATAAGTTTCAAAACCCCCGCCGTGGTTGATTATCACAAGGTTTCCATAGCTCCCCTTACGACCGGCAAAAGTTACCGTGCCGCTGTTGGAAGCCCTGATGGGAGTTCCCCTGTCAGCGGCCACATCTATGCCGGTGTGGAATTCCCTGCCCCTGCGTCCAAAGGGTGATGTTATTTTACCTACCGATGGCCACAGGAACCTGCCGCTGCCCCTGAATGCCACCTCAGCCCTGGTGCCCCGGGCCACTATTCGGGTTACAGGCTCTTTCAGCACCTTTTCGCTAAGGACCTCCTGGCCAACCTTGATGCCGTTTTTATAGACAACCTGGGCGGCCACTTCCTTTGTGCCGTTTTCACCGGGCTGTTTTACCTTCTGGTCCCACTTCCACATTGTGTCATCTTTCACTACCTGGGTTTCAAAGGCTAAGGGCTCCTGGTATGTAACTTTCTTTGTAACCGTGACATCAAGGAGAGGTTTGATGGATTTAAGATTTATAACTTCTCCCAGAGCCAGCTTATTTTCAGACTTTAACTGTGGATTGGCCTTTATGAGGTCATCCAGCGGCATGTTCTGTTCTTTAGCTATGGTCCAGAGTGTATCTCCCTGCTTGACCTTGTATGTCGCAAGCTCAAGAGTGCCTTTTAGAATCAGGTTCTTCGCGGCTTCTGCAGTAATTATCTCGTCCGGATTTACGAACTTTTCAACAAGTTTTACGCTGTTTGACACCTCTATTTTCACCAGTTCCCCCGGCGACATATTTACGTAATAATCCTTGATTCCCTGAAGCACCGCATCGGCGGTGGCCTTATCCTTTACCAATGCCACCTGCTGCCCGTCGATATCGATGGCAACGGCTTTCACCCGCACCGAAAGCACTTTGTTGAGTTTATCCACCAGTTCCTGCTCCGTATCCACTTTTTGACCCAGCGCCCTTACAGGGGTAACCTGGATATCCTGGATAAACTCAATGTCTGCCCCCAGCCTATCCTGATACTTTAATCTAAGTTCATCTTTTATTTTGTCGATGATTTTGCTGTCACTTACATTCCCTATGGTTTTACCATCCACACTGATCGCATAAACGCTTCGGTTCAATATATATGTCAAAAGCGAAAACACGGCCAGCGTACAGCACAGGGCTGCAATCAAGATTTTCTTTTTATTATCCACCTTGCCCCAATAGTAAAACCCCCCTAGTCTGGGTAACTTCATCCCCCCACTCCTTTCTTAAAAGTTTTTTATCTTTCTATCCCGGACCCGCTAAAGCCCCGGTTTATATATTTTGTAAAATCAATGTAACATCTCTGTAACATATTTGTAATATATTATATTCGCTGTCAATATAGATTTTCCTTCCTGAATTGTAATTTATATTGATGTTTTTTTTCTATCAATACCATAAAAAGCCCTACAAACATGATTAGTATGCCAATGATGGAATTTTTGCTGGGGACTTCCCCTAGTATCACAAGCCCCAGAACAACTCCCCCGGTGACCTCCTGGGTGGAAATCAAGTTGGCATAAGTGGGGTGAATATATCTTATCCCGGCATTGTAAAGGGTATGGCCCAGAGTAGTGGGCAAAAGCCCCAGCAGCACCAGCGCCCCCCACTGTTTCAATGTATCTGGCAACACAAACTGCGGCAGAGACCAGGGAAGCAAAAACATCGCCGCCAGGAAATACACCCAGAATACATATTTTAAGAGCGGGTAATTGTTTCTTTCTTTCCGCCCGGCCACCGAGTAAAGGGCAAGACACAGTGCCGAAGCTAAGGCCATAATGTCCCCCAGGATCATTTTTTGAGTCAATACCGGTTCAAACCCAGCTAAGATAATAATTCCCAATATTACTATAATTATACCTATGTATTTGTAAGCCGGTATTCTTTCCTTTAGTAACGCCGCAGTAAGCACGGTTATCATGATGGGCGCCGTGTAGACAAGGCTCAGGGAATGGGCGATGGTGGTGTACATCACCGAACCTATATAGAACAGAAAGTGAAAGGATGTGATCAAACCATAGATGAGGAATTTAGGCACATCCTGCCGTTCCAGGGGAAGACTTATTCCTGCTGCCCGGGAGGCAGCCAGAATGAAAAGTGCCCCGAAAAGCATCCTGAAAAAAGCTATTTCGCCTACCGGCAAACCCTCAGCCAGTCGTGTTAGGACCGGGCTTGTCCCGAAAAAAATGGTGCCTAAGGCGGTAAGTAAAATGCCCTTTCTGTAATGGTTCATTTCCTCAGCTCCCTTCTAATCTTTTCCAACTTTAAACTCAATACAACTATTCAGCATCATACGCTTCACATCCGGCCTCTCACTTCCCACATCGCCTCAGGCGGCTTTATGCAGAGGTTGTGTGTTTTTTAACATCTTATTGTATATATAGTCGGTCCAGTCGGCGCCAGTGGCCTTGTTTACAGCTTTTATAAAATCCGCAGTGGTGGCGTTTTTATAGATATTTTGCCTGAAATAGAAGCGCAGCGCCTCACGGAACTTTTCTTTACCTATGCTGCTTTCCAGCTGCTTTAGCATGATAGCTCCCCGTGAATAAACTATGGCATCATATTCCCCCCAGGTGCCGAATTCCTCAAGAGGTCTCAATACCGGCCCCGGTAGACGTCCCAGGCTTTGCTCATAAAATCTATATGGATTATATATGAAATCTTCATATATCCTCTGGCCGGTTTTACGGCCATACACATTTTCATAGTAAAGCACAGTGGAATATTCGGTCAAGGCCTCATCCAACCAGGGCTCCTTCACTTCGTTGTTGCCCACAAGGCCGTACCCACCACTGGTGGGCGGTCTCGTGGACCACCACATACTCTAAAAGATCCCCGTCATTGTAAAATTGGCGGCCTATCATGACAAGATTGGGATACTCCATGCCCCCTATGTAAAAATCCGATGCCGCCACGGTATATTCTTTATATGGATATTTCGCGAAATATTCACTGTAAAATTTTATGGCTTTTTTTGCATATTCCAATGCCTTCTTGCCATATACCGCATCTTCCTTCATATAAAAGGAAGTAATCTTCACACCGTCGACCATATCCGAAGCTGTCTGAAACTTACTGCCGGCCACCCAGGCAAAATCCCGAACAAGCCCGGTTTTGAAAGTCCAGATGTTGTAGGCACCGTCCTGCTTTTTATCCGAAAGGCTCCCGCCGGCGGCTATGGTATATTCCTTCGGCGCCTTTATCTTTACTTCATAAAGCCCCACATCACTGTAAAAGGGGTCCCCTACCGCATAGTAAGGGTCCTTGTTCCAGCCGTTTTCATCATATACCGCCAGGATGGGATACCAGTTGGCGATATTGTATGTGTTTTGGCCGTATCCGAAGCGGCCGTAGGAGGGTGGAATAACCTCGGTAAATTCCAGGGTGAGCTTTATCTGCTGCTGGGGCTTTAAAGGCTTATCCAGTACAACTTTCAATATGGTATCTTCCACTTCATATTCCAGCGGTCCCGAGACCCCCGTAACTTTTTTTATATTTATATATCCCGGAGAAAAGCCGTCGGGATAAGCGGATGCAAACTCGGTCTTAGGAAAGGGAGCCGCATCCGGTGTCTTAAAAGCATTGGGATACAGGTGGAAATAAAGCTCCGTAAGTTCCACCATTTCCGTATTTTTTATGATTACCTCCTGGGTGCCCTCTATCCTTTTTTCATCAGGGTCAAAGTCCACATCGATGATGTACCCTCGGGCAGTCTTTTGCTATGCGCCGGGCCGCACTCTCCTCAAAATCCGAAGGCTCTCTTAAAAAACCGTAATATGTAGCCACCAGTAAAATTAGTATGATTGCGGCGATTCCCAGCCTTTTTTTATTCACATGCATCCGCCTTTCTTCAGTAAACTTTAAACTTTGCTGTCGGGTATTTTTCGAGGTTTGAAGTTTCAAAAAAGCTTGGTATAAAAACCAAGTCATAAATCATGAGATGTATAAAAGCAGCGATAAGCTGTATCGTCGGTGCCCTTGATTTAGAACAATCAAATAAAATTCGATGACGTGACTATTTAATTGTATTAACATGATTTTATTTTTATTCTCGCCTGATTTCTGCAAAGAATAAACTTTGTAAAATTTTTACCATATCTTTTTTAAAAAATAATAGTAAGTTAGTTCATAAGGATATCAAAGATGCAAACCTACGACAATCGTGATAAAACATCTTTCATATTTTGCTCACACAGATTATATTTCATCTTGTATCCGAAGTAATTATTTTTATCGGCCCACTCACACATCATATCAAGGATGGGTATGACCTCTCTGCCCTTATCCGTGATGGAATACTCGACCCTTATTGGAACTTCAGGGTAAATCTTTCTTTTAATAAGTTGATTCATCTCAAGTTCTCTTAACTGTTTTGTCAGGATTCTGTGGGTTATATCCGGAATCAAATGCTGAAGCTGACCGAACCTGAGAGTGCCGCATTCTCCCAGAAACCATAATATCAAAGGCTTCCATTTGCCGCCTATTACACTGAAAGCAACTTCTATCTCGCATGTGGCTTCTTTTGTCTTCTTACTCTTTTCGGTCACAATTATCCCTCACTTTTACATATATAGTATCATACATGTTACTATCTATCAATAAAGTGCACTCTTGTTAAAGTACAAAGTAAATACTATACTATAATATGGCAATTTCCCATTACGATATTTAGTTTTCATTCCTCCGAAAGTGACACATAATAATTTAGGTTACTACAAAATGTGTTAAACTTTTTGCATAAAAACCCCATCGCCGGTGGGAGATGCTGAAAGTGAAACTATAAATCAACAGGAGGTATTTTCATGAGATTTAATTACCACATGCCGACAAAAATCTTATTTGGCCCCGGAAAACTGAATGACCTTTCAAAGGAAACGCTGCCGGGGAAAAAAGCCTTAATAGTGATTTCCTCGGGAAAATCTATGAAAAACAACGGTTACCTTGACCGCCTGGTAGAAATCCTGGACCGTCAGGGCATAGAGCATGTCCTGTTTGACAGGATCCTGCCCAATCCCATCAAATCTCACGTCATGGAAGGTGCGGCTCTTGCAAAAAGCCAGGGTTGTGATTTTGTGATAGGCCTCGGCGGCGGCAGCAGTATCGACTCGGCAAAGAGCATTGCCGTCATGGCCAAAAACCCTGGAGATTACTGGGATTATGTAAGCGGCGGAACGGGCAAGGGAATGCCCGCAGCAAACGGCGCCCTTCCCATCGTTGCCATCACCACCACAGCCGGAACAGGCACCGAAGCCGATCCCTGGACGGTCATAACCAAAGAGGAAACCAATGAAAAGATCGGTTATGGCAACTCTTACACCTTCCCGACACTATCTGTGGTAGACCCCGAGCTTATGCTGACCGTACCCAAACATCTCACGGCATATCAGGGGTTCGATGCACTCTTCCACTCCACGGAAGGTTATATCGCAAATATAGCAACACCCATCAGTGATGCATATGCTCTAAAAAGCATCGAATTGATAGCAAAATATTTGCCATTATGTGTTAAAGACGGAAATAATATAGAGGCGCGCACCCAGGTAGCCTTAGCCAATACCCTTTCCGGGTTTGTAGAATCCACATCGAGCTGCACCTCGGAGCATTCTATGGAACATGCCCTCAGCGCTTATCATCCGGAGCTTCCCCATGGTGCCGGACTCATCATGCTGTCGGAGGCTTATTACACTTTCTTCGCATCCAAAGTGCCGGACAGGTTCGTAGCCATGGCAAGGGCCATGGGCGTGGACGTTGACTCACTTGCGCCCGAGGATCGTCCCATGTCTTTTGTAAAGGCATTAATCAAGCTTCAGGAAGATTGCGGTGTACGGGATCTTAAGATGTCCGACTATGGCATCAAAAAAGAAGATATCCCCGAGCTTGCCGAAAATGCCCGCAAAACCATGGGCGGATTGTTTGAAGCAGATCCCTATTCTCTATCCCTGGACGAGACCATAGAAATAATGACAAATGCATATAAATAATTAATAAAGTAGGATGCAATATCATATACAGTGAAATGGATTTACTAAAGACCAGGAGGAATTTTTGATAGACAACGGCATAATATACATCGATGAAGAGAAATTAAGGCGATAAACTCGCATAAAGTAAAATCCCGGCACCTTATTATTAGGTACCGGGAAGTTTTTCACTCTGGAGCGGAAAACGGGATTCGAACCCGCGACCCTCGGCTTGGGAAGCCGATGCTCTACCACTGAGCTACTTCCGCACATATTAACTTAACTATTTTAATTATAGCAAAATAATCATACAAGTCAAGGTTGTAAAGATAAAATTTCCGGCTTATGGCCCTGCCGGCCTCTACATGTCTTCTTCGTCGATTTTTAACATCGTAATGAATAATAATATCGGCATAGTTGCAATTTCTATGCCGCTTTCATTTATATTCACGAATTGGTGACCCCGGCGGGATTCGAACCCACGTTACCGCCGTGAAAGGGCGATGTCTTAACCACTTGACCACGGGGCCACAAAATGGTGAGCCATCCGCGACTCGAACGCGGGACACCCTGATTAAAAGTCAGGTGCTCTGCCGACTGAGCTAATGGCTCACACAAAACGCAAGTATTATACTACTATAAAAAATTAAAACTGTCAACCCATATTTTCTGCATCTTTTTTGCATTCAGTACCGCACCTGCTGGATAAAGTTACAACCATCACCACATCTCCCGACTTTCTGCCGGTTTCGTAAAGACACCTTACGGCTTTCCACACTTCTTCGTCTTCGCCCATCAGGATGGTACTCATGGGGTTTACATCCACCTGTATGCCGCATGTCTTTAAATTTTTCAGGGCCTCCAGCACGACCTTCTGATATGCGGGATTCCCCAGAGGATAAAGTGATACCTGGCACGACGTCATATTATCAGCCCCATCTAGAATATCCTTATAAGTTCAAATCCCTGATCCCTTCCCGGTCCCACGGATACGAAGGATATATCGGTTTGGGTGAGCTCCTTTATTCTCTCGACATAGTTTCTGAGGTTTTGCGGAAGTTTGCCGTATTCGGTGATACCGGATATGTCTTCGGGCCAGCCGGGAAGTTCTTCGTATACGGGTTTACACTCGGCCAGCACCCGGAGGCTGGCGGGAAATTCCATAAGAATCTGTCCCCTGTATTCATACCCGGTGCAGATCTTGACTTTCTCAAGGCCCCCCAGGGTGTCAAGCTTGGTTATGGCTATATGGGAAAGGCCGTTGACCCTCACCGCAAACCTTAGAATTACAGCATCCAGCCATCCGCAGCGGCGGGGCCTGCCGGTGGTGGTACCGTATTCCACGCCTCTTTCTCTGATGTAATCTCCGGTAGAGTCAAAAAGCTCGGTGGGGAATGGACCTTTTCCAACCCTGGTGGTATATGCCTTCACTACACCCACCACATTATCTATTAATGTCGGGCCTACGCCGGCGCCGATGCATACGCCTCCGGCTATCGGGTGGGATGAGGTAACATAGGGATATGTGCCCAGGTCCACATCGAGGAGCGTCCCCTGGGCGCCCTCATAAAGTATGTTTTTGCCAGCTTTAGCAGCTTCATATATGATGACTGTGGTGTCACACACCATGGGCTTTATCTTTTCCGCAGCTTTAAGATAGTTTTCCAGCAGCGGCCCCTTCTCAAAACCCTTTACTCCGTAAACCCTTTCCAGAAGGTAGTTTTTCGTTTCAAGGTTCTGATCAAGCTTTTCCTCAAAAAGCTGCGGGTCCATCAGGTCACACATGCGTATGCCCATTCTTTCGGCCTTATCTATATACGCAGGACCTATGCCCTTGCGGGTGGTGCCCAGGTCATGGGCTCCTTTCTTTTCTTCAGTGAGACCGTCCAGCAGCATGTGATAGGGCATGATAACATGAGCCCTGTCGCTGATACGAAGGGCGTTCACCTCAATACCTTCTTTTTCAAGATAATCTATCTCTTCTATAAGTCCTATGGGGTCCACCACCACACCGTTGCCTATGATGCAGGTAGTGCCGGGGTGCAATATTCCGGAAGGAATGAGGTGCAGCTTGTACCTCTTTGAACCCACTTCCACCGTATGGCCTGCATTATTTCCTCCCTGATAGCGCACCACCACATCCGCTCTCTGGGCAAGATAGTCGGTTATGCGCCCCTTGCCTTCGTCGCCCCACTGGGTACCAATAACTACTACACCCGCCATTAAAGTCACTCCTTATTGTCTATTAAATAGTCATAATATTTCATTATGCCGCTCCTGCGATGCCCTTAAGAAGGAATCCTATGAGATAAGCGGCGCTGGCGGAAATACCTCCCACAACCAGCATTTCGAGACCTCCCAGGTACCACTTTTCGCCGGTTACGAAAACCCGGGCTGCTCCGACGGTAAAAAGGGTTATGCCGGTAATCATCACTGCCGCCAGAAATTGGTTGGCAGCAAAAATGGGCACATGGGATGAAAGAACATATGCAAGCAGGGGCATGAACCCAGCCACCACAAAAGATATAAAGGTGACTACTGCACTTTTCAAAGGTGATGAATCCTCATCTATATATATTCCCAGTTCCTCGGTCATCATGGTATGGATCCACAGGGATTTGTTTGAGGTTATGGCAGCAACAAGATTTTCCAGGGTTTCCCCTTCAAGGCCTTTGTTTTTATATATCTGCCGTATCTCTTCCCGTTCTCCTTCGGGATGATTTTCTATTTCCCAGAGTTCCCTTTCCTCTTCGCTCTTTTGATATTTTCGTTCAGCGCGCCCGGAAAGGAAATCTCCAATGGCCATGGAAAGACCGTCTCCGATAAGGTTGGCGAGCCCCAGGATAAGTACCACCGCCGCTGAAAGTCCGGCCCCTGCCACACCTGCTACTACCGCAAAGGTGGTAATTATACCGTCGCTGGCACCGTATATGGCGGAACCGATATATTTCCCCTGGCCGGTTTTATGCCAGACTTCATTTCCAATCTTTGTTGGATCATGGGCA
Organism: Biomaibacter acetigenes; assembly: GCF_003691585.1. GTDB lineage: Bacteria > Bacillota > Thermosediminibacteria > Thermosediminibacterales > Tepidanaerobacteraceae > Biomaibacter > Biomaibacter acetigenes. Next base: position 3,339,467 of record NZ_CP033169.1, read on the forward strand.
GCCATGGAAGCGAGTACATCTCTATTTTTATACGCCTGCCGGGCTTCATCAAGTCTCCTGGTAATCAATCGGAAAACCCCCCTTTTTTATATTATTCTATTAAATCCTCTTTAAAATTTCCCGGGCTACCATTACTCCTGAAACCGATGCCTGAGCCAGGCCCCGGGTAACTCCCGCTCCATCCCCCGCTGCAAACAGGTTTTTAACCTGAGTCTCCAGGGCGGAACTCAATTGCGGCCTGGCGGAGTAAAATTTGACCTCCACACCGTAAAGCAGGGTATGGTTGGAATATACGCCCGGAGCCAGTTTATCCATGGCCTGCAACATTTCAAGAATGCTTACCAAATGTCTGTAAGGAAATACCAGGCTCAAATCCCCCGGAGTGGCCTCCTTTAGTGTGGGCTCTACGAGGCCTCTCTTGATTCTCTCCGGCGTAGACCTCCTGCCTGATAAAAGATCTCCCAGGCGCTGCACCAGCACACCGCCGCCCAGCATATTGGCCAGGGTAGCAATGTATTTGCCGTAGGAAATGGGTTCTTTAAAGGGTTCGGTGAAGGTTTTGCTTACCAGCAGCGCAAAATTTGTATTTGGGGTCTTTCTGTCTGCATAGCTGTGGCCGTTGACGGTGATAAGACCGCTGTTGTTTTCTATGACTACTTCCCCGTAAGGGTTCATACAGAAGGTCCTCACCCTATCATCAAAGGATTTGGAATAATACACCAGTTTAGACTCGTAGACCACATCGGTTATGTGTTCCATCACTACCGATGGCACTTCCACGCGAACGCCGATATCCACCGGATTTATATTCATGTCAAGTTTAAGCCGGGCAGCTTCTCTTGCAAACCATTCGGCTCCCTCCCTGCCCGGAACCGACACCACATAGTCTGCATGAAATTCTTCACCGTTTTCCGTCACAATACCTTTTACCTGTCCGTTATCCACCAGGATGGTTTTCGCATTGGTGGAAGTTTTAATATCAACTTTTGAATCAAGAAATTTACGCATTTCTTTTAATATATTCCAGCACTTTTCAGTGCCCAGGTGTTTTACTCTGGCGGGAATTAATCTTAAGTCTGCTGTAGCGGCTTTCTGCTGGATTTCCCTGACTTTGAGGCTGTTCACGCCATGTACTATTTCAGTGGCGCCGAAACTTAAAAAAATTCTATCAACATAGCCTATAAGTTCTGCCACTTCACTTCTTGGAATATATTCATCCAGCCACCCACCGAATTCCGTGGTGAGGGTGAGCTTGCCGTCGCTGAAGGCTCCGGCCCCGCCCCAACCATTTACTATGGAACATGGGTCACAGTGGCGGCACTGGACCTTGTTCTCCTTTGAGGGGCAAAGCCGTCCTTCGATATCCTTCCCCTTTTCCAGAATGAGCACTGATAACCCAGGTGCCTTGTCTACCAGTTCCAGAGCGGTAAAAATACCGGCAGGTCCGGCTCCAATGATTATTACATCATATTTTTGGGGCATAAGAATCCCTCTTTTCAAAGAAATAGCCTGTCTTGCAGAAATTCGGTTTTGCAGCAATATTTATATTATCAAAGTGGGTATCCAATGTCAATATTAAAACCGTATTATTTTTTTATATTTTATTAAATCGTTCGTTATATATCGTATTATGCCATTAGATTAGCCCTTTATATGCGGTGTATTGAAAATTTTATATGAGAATGTGAATATGGAATTGATATTTTGAAATACTACAAGGGAAAGAACTTTTGCGGAATTTTTTTAAGGAGGGTATATTTTTTATGGTAAAAACAAAAACTGCAGTGGAGACAAATCCATCTGCCATTAAGCCGCAGGACCTGGGGTATGACACGGAAATCGTAACAGAAATGGGCCCGAATGTAGGTACCAAAGCCACCAAAAGAGCCATAGCGACCCAGGAAATCACCGGCACCACCCGGCCCAATCTCATGATCTACCCCGGAGAATAAGTATCCTTTATTTATTTCCCCAAAAGATGTAAAGAGTTACCGGTATATCTTGATACCATATAAACCAGTAAAGGATATATCACTACAATCAGTACCCGGCGCACGGTCTGGATCACTACCACCGCCGGGTGATTCACATCATAGGACTCTGAAAGGATTATCATCTCCTGCATGCCACCTGGTACGCTGCCGAAAAGGGAAGTGTAAAGCTCTGTACCGGTAAGCTTGCTTACAATAAAACCTGTGAATACACCTAATATGGCAAGGATTACTACTACCAGTAGAGACGGGATTATATAATCTTTTAACCCCGCTACCACTTCTTTAGTGATGGCAAGGCCTAAAAATCCTCCCAGTATTATTTGGGCAAGGGTGTTGAAAGATTCCGGAATTTCCGGCTTTGCCCCCAAAATATTCGCCGCACCCACAAAGGTCATGGCACCTAAAAGAGGGCCCGCCGGGATTTTAAGCTCATTGCCGATAAAGCCACCAATGAGAGCCAGAGTAATGGTGAAGATAACTTTATCCATAAAAGCAACTCCTTAGAAGAATATTTTTTAACATACTTTTTATTGTATTTTTGAGGCAAACCTTCATTCTTTCCGCAGGCGGGAAAGGTTTTTGCCGCAGTCATTATAACATAAAACAAAGTTAAAACTCAATTATTTAATTTCAAAAGCCGCCCTATTTACCATTGTAAGGCTTTCAGGCGGCCGGGAAGAATATAAAAGAAAAACGTTCCACTAAGTTATACTTTCAATAATTGCCCGGGCAAACTCAGAAGTCGTAACTTCCCTGGCCCCTTCCATCTGCCGGGCCAGGTCGTAGGTAACGGTCTTTTGGGAAATGGCCTTCGCCAGGCCTTCGGTAATGAGAGATGCTGCTTCTTTCCACCCCATATATTCCAGCATCATCACTGCAGAAAGAATCAGGGAGCCGGGGTTCACCTTGTCTAGCCCTGCATATTTGGGTGCGGTGCCGTGGGTAGCTTCAAAGAGGGCAATGTAGTCCCCGATATTTCCCCCGGGGGCCATACCGAGACCTCCCACCTGGGCAGCAGCCGCATCGGAAAGATAATCTCCGTTTAAGTTGGGAGTCACTATGACATCATATTCTGAAGGCCGAAGGAGAAGCTGCTGGAACATGTTGTCAGATATGCGGTCCTTTACGATAATTTTACCTTCCGGCACATTGCTGCCGCATGATGGAAGCTCTTCCTCAGTCACTATTTTGCCTGCAAATTCGCTTTTTGCCAGGGCGTAGCACCAGTTTTTAAAACTTCCCTCGGTGTATTTCATGATATTCCCTTTATGAACTATGGTGACAGATTTTCGTCCATTCTCGATGGCGTATTTTAAAGCCTTGCGCATTAAGCGCTCGGAAGCGGCCTTAGATATATATTTCACGCCTATGCCCGCATCTTCGGGAACGTTGCAGGACATCTCGATGTTTAAGAATTGTCTCGCTTTCTTTGCGTCTTCACTTTCTGCTTCCCACTCTATGCCAGCATATATATCCTCGGTGTTTTCTCTAAATATAACCACATCCACGTGTTCGGGATGGACTACCGGACTTGGGACACCGGGGATCCATTTGACAGGCCTAACACAGGCGTAAAGGTCCAGTTCCTGCCTCAGTGTAACATTGATGCTTCTGAACCCCCCTCCTATCGGTGTGGTAAGGGGGCCTTTTATGGCAATGATATGTTCCTTAATGGCATCAACGGTTTCTTCGGGCAACCACTTACCTGTGAGATGAAAAGCCTTCTCTCCAGCCAGTATCTCCTTCCATTCGATACTGCGCCGGCCCCCGTAAGCCTTTTCCACCGCCGCATCCACTACTTTCCTTGTGGCCCGCCATATGTCAGGCCCGGTGCCGTCTCCTTCGATGAAGGGAATGATTGGATTGTCGGAGATTATGAGTTTTCCGTCTTTTACATAAATTTTTTCGGGCATTAAATCACTTCCTTTTTATCAAGTGCTCTTTTGTATAATTGTATACATTTAATTATTATAAGATATTTCTATAATCAAATCTAGTAAATGTAATTTTATCGTATATTCTGATTAAAGTTTAGTGTGAAAGGCAAGGTTCTCCTTGCCTTTCATTGAGTCAAAAGAGCATATATTAAAGCAATCTCGGGGACAAGGTTGGTCTTATCTCGATTGAGTCAGGGAACCGTCCTCTGACTCACTGACTCAATCGATTACATTTCGGATCACATCTATGATGGAGCCGTCCCTGTATTCCACTATGCCTACGATTCTGTCTCCAAACTGTACGGGATCCGGTTTGCCCGTTATTTTCTCTGCCCTGTGTTTCAGTTCTTCTATAGAACATATCGGCAGGCCGGCATCTTTTAATCTTTCTTCCATTCCCTTATTTTTGGGATTTACAGCAATACCCCTTTCGGTCACCACCACATCTATGCTGCTGCCCGGTGTGATGACGGTCTGCACCCTATCCACCACAATAGGAAGCCTTCCCCTCATGAGAGGTGTTGTTATGATGGTGAGCCTCGCGCCATAGGCCGCATCGGAATGACCGCCGGAGGCGCCCATGATGGTGCCGTCGGAGCCTGTGATGACGTTGACGTTAAAATCCGTATCCACCTCAAGGGCGCTTAAGATCACCACATCCAGGTTGTTGACGGCACACCCTTTGTTAAAGGGGTTGGCGTAGTAGGAGGCATCTATTTCGATATGATTTCTGTCATTCTTCAGGGACTCCACAGCCCTCAGGTCAAAGCACTGTACATCCAGGAACCTTTCTACAAGGCCCTCTTCCAGAAGCTGTACATAGGGGCCGGTTATGCCCCCCAGACCGTAACTCGCCTTGATATTTCTCTTCTTCATGGCATTGCTCAGGTATCTTATCACCGCCAGGGTTGCTCCGCCGGAACCCATCTGCATGGAAAAGCCGTCTTCAAAAACTCCGGAATTTATTATAACCCTGCTGGCAAGTTCCGCAATCAAGAGCTCCCTGGGGCTTCTGGTAAACCTCGTAGCCCCGGACATTATACCCTCGGGATTTCCGATAGAATCCACACATACCACGTAGTCTACCAGCGTGGCAGGAATGCTTATAGGCTGGATGGGATATTTTTTCAGGTTATCGGTAATGGCTATAACACAATCGGCATGCCGGGCATCCACCATGGCATATCCCATGGCACCGAAAGCAGAGGGCCCATCGACTCCGTTGAGGTTTCCGTAAGTGTCGGCACACGGCGCTCCGATAAATGCTACGTCAATGTGGAGCTCTCCGGACTCGATGGCTCTGGGCCTGCCTCCATGGGACCTTATTATGACAGGCTTTTTAAGTATACCCCCGGAAACTTCCCGGGCAAGGCTCCCCCGAAGACCGCTGGTTTCTATAGAGGTGATAACTCCTTTTTTAATATATTCGATTACCGGCTCATGGCAGTTATTAAGGGAACTGGGGGCAAGCTTCAGATCCCTTATACCCAGTTCATCAATGGCTGCCAGCACCATATTTACTAAATAGTCTCCCTCTCTTAAATGATGGTGGAAGGATATGGTCATACCATCTTTTAAACCGCTTTTAATAATAGCTTCTTTTATGCCTGAAAGCACTTTTTTCTCATGGGGCCTGGCAGCCTTTATGAGATGCCCGGCCGCTCTTCCTGAAGGCTGCAGCATTTCTCCTTTATAGGGCATTCCCAGCTCTTCGGGTATTTCCCGCCCAACGGCATTTAACATGCTGCCACCTCCTTGATGAGGCCCAGCATTTCGGCCAGCTCCAGGGTCCTTTCGGCTCGTTTTACTATGGGTCTATCTACCATTTTTCCGTTGAGGGAAATGACTCCAGACCCCCGACTTTCGGCCTCTTTTATGGCTTCTTTTATTTTCAAGGCTTCTTCTATTTCCTCACAAGTGGGCTTAAATACATCGTGGACTATCGGAATCTGCCTGGGATTTATCACTGATTTTCCGGTGAATCCCATGGCTTTGGCCTTTTCTGTTTCCATCCTGAAGCCCACTTCATCATTTACATCTGAGAAAACTGAATCAATGGCATCCACTCCTGCAGCTCTCGCTGCCAGTACCAGTTCTCCTCGCGCCACCAATAATTCGTTGCCCTCCCGCGTCTTTTTGACTCCCAGGTCAGCTGTAAAATCTTCTCCACCTATGGCTATCGCCACCATGCGCCGGCTGGCAACAGCTATATCATAGGCGTTTTTGAGACCCCTGGCACTTTCTATGGAAACCATAATTTTTGTCGTGCCCACTTTAATGCCTGAAGCAGCTTCCAGGTCGCTTATGGCGGCATCAAGGGTCTTCACATCACCGGCGGATTCCGCTTTGGGAAGCCTTATCATATCAGGCCTTTCCGGTATTATCATGCTGATATCGTGTCTCCAGTAGGGGGTATCCATGCCGTTTATCCTGACCGCCACTTCAGATTTTCCGAAATCCAGGGTCCTCAATGCGTATTTTACCAGATACCTTGCCGCATCTTTTTCATAAACCGAAACCGAATCTTCGAGGTCTATCAATATGGTATCGGCCCCGTATATCATCGAATCCTGAATCATATTTGGATTGTTACCCGGAACATACAGCAGAGTTCTGCGAAGCTTCAACGCCTTCACCCCCTGCTCTATCGATGGCGGCTTCCAGCCTTGCCCTTATGGCAAAGTCCAGGGCTTTTTTATCGTGGACCGTTACCTTTACATCCTCAATGCCCCGCTTGTGAAGCACATCCAGTATGGAAGACTCTATCTGCCTGCCGAACTGCTTTTTTACGGGACTGTTTATCTCTATCTTTATGCCTTCACCCCTGCCCAGCGGCTGGATCTCTACAATTACATCATTTTTTTCGTCAGTTCCAGCTTGACTTGAAATCAATTTTTATTCACCCTCTAAGCCTATTTTATAAATCCACCAAAATATATCCTTCCATTATTCTTCTTGCAGTCCTGCTGCAAGCTACACTCTCTATTTTTATGTGGGTATCTTCATAACTGTAATCTACTTTTACTTCAATGACTCCTTCCGGATGTCCGATTTTTACTACCTTATTATCCCTGCTTATTGAGTCAAAAAGGTTTCTAACATTTTGGCCCGGAATACTGTCCTTTACAACTGCGGCCGCCCCCAGACAGAGGGCTGCGGTAAGCGGTATTGTCTTATGGGTTTTACCCATGGAGATGACCCTTGATATAATGTTGATTTCATCGTGTCTCAGTTCGATACCATTTCGCAGCAAATGACTGCATGGAGGTGAAACGGCACATATTTTTGGAAAGGCCTCACCTTCAATCCCCAGCTTTTCCCCAACTATTTTTCTTATTTTCTGCATTACATTAAATGCAGCAGTTCTATTAAGAACCTCCGGCGGTTCGGTCCCTTTCAATCCTAACCGGCTTGCATCCACGAATACATAGGGGTTTGTGCAGTCCATGACGCTTACATTATATATACTGCCATCCACTTCAATATCATCTATAAAACTGCCGGTGGGGAATAATTTCCCCGTCATAGCCCCTTCGGGCTGATAAAATCTAAGTTTTATCTCTGACCCCTTTTGAATGACCCCCGGAATGGTGAAATTTCCGGCAGAATGAAAAAAACCATTTTTTACCGGAACCTCCGCCATTATTTTCTTTCCGGTATTGGTATTATAGATATTTACTTGGGTTATGGGCTCTCTCGGATTTACCATGCCTTCATCCACCGCAAAGGGGCCGACGGCGGAGGATATGTTGCCGCAGTTCCCGCTGAATTCGACTATGGGTTTATCGACGCCTACCTGTGCAAAGGTATAATCCACATCAAATCCCGGCCTTGATGATTTGCTGACGATAGCAACCTTGCTGGTAGAAGATGTGGTGCCCCCAAGGCCGTCCACCTGTTTCGGGTCCGGTGTCCCCATGGCCTGTATAAATATTTTCTTCTGGAGTTCTGGGGCCCCGGGCAGGTCTTCCCTGCGGAAAAACAGAGCCCTGCTGGTGCCGCCCCTCATCACGCAGCAGCGGATTTTTTTCGGCATATCATACACCTCTTACGCTTGAGGCGGAAGTTTTTTGGGCAATTTTTCTTTCCCGCTGTACGGAATATACAATAGATAGAGCCGCCAGTATTATTAAAACCAGGGATATGGGTTTTGTAAAGAAGATGGAAATACTGTTGTTGGAGATGGTCATGGCATTCCTGAAAGACTGTTCCGTGGTGCTTCCCAGTATGAGCGCAAGCACCATGGGAGGTATGGGGATTTCCAGCTTTGACATGATATATCCGCCGATTCCAAACAGGGAAACAAGTATGAAATCAAAAGCGCTGTAATTCAGGAAATATGTCCCCATGAATCCCAGACCCAGTATAAGCGGCAGCATCAGCCTCTGGGGTATTCTTAAAAGCTGGACAAGAGGCACCACCAGCGGAAGATTTATTATAATAAGAATGATGTTGCCCACAATCATGGACGCTATGACACCCCAGGCTATTTCGGGATGCTGCTGGAACAGAATCGGGCCGGGCCTTACACCCAGCATCATCAGAGCGCCCAGCATAACAGCCGTAGTCCCGGAGCCGGGGATCCCCAGTGTCAGAAGGGGAACCAGGGCGCCGCAGGAACAGGCGTTGTTTGCGGCTTCAGGCGCCGCCACTCCCTCTATGGCCCCTTTGCCGAATTTTTCAGGATGCTTGCTCAACTGTTTTTCAAGGGCGTAAGCCATGAAGGTGGCAATGGTGCCTCCCATGCCCGGCAATACTCCAACAATAAATCCTAGCGGGGAGCTCCTAAGCATGGGCATGATGCATTTTTTAAGCTCTTCTTTCGAGATCATAACTCTCCCAATAGTTTTGGAATCGACTTTATACTGCATATTAATGTCTTTATAGTTTTTGAAAACTTCCGCCACGGCGTAAAGGCCGATCATGGCCACAAGAAAATCTATACCGTCCTGAAGTTCTGAGATGCCAAAAGTATACCTCAAAATGCCCGTCTGGGGATCGATGCCTATACTGCTGAGCATAAATCCCATAGTCATGGCTATAAAACCCTTCATGATATTCCCCTGAGACAGGGTCACCGTAGCGGTGAGGGCGAAGAGCATCAGCGAAAACATCTCGGCGGGGCCGAATTTCAGGGCGGCGTTTGCCACAGGCAGTGTCAAAAATATAAGCATTACTACACCTATCATGCCGCCTATGAATGATGCAATGGCTGAAATGGCCAGCGCTTTTCCGGCCTGCCCGTTCTTTGTCATTGGGTAGCCGTCAAAGCAGGTTACTATGGCCGATGCGTCGCCGGGAGTATTTATCATGATGGAAGCCCTGGAACCGCCAAACATGGCGCCATAGTATACTGCGGCCATGGTTATCAGTGCAGTGGCAGGATTCATGCCGTAGGTGATGGGAATGAGAACCGCAACACCTGTGGCAGGCCCAAGCCCCGGCAGCATGCCGATAACCGTTCCCAGAAGGCCTCCGATGAAAACCCAGAGTATATTGTTAAGAGTCAATGCCTGGTTCAAACCCAGTGCTAGATTTTGAAATATTACATCCAATGCTGCTCACCTCTTTCTAGAACGATAAAATGCCGCGAGGCAGGCTTAATTTCAGAAATGTGGCAAATACAACATATGTTATTACGGAAAAAGCCACGGAAATACCTATGTTTTCCAAAATCCTCCGGGCACTGTTAATTATAAACATCACCATGAGCATGAATATAATAGTGGACAGTATATAACCCAGAGGGTCCAGTATAAAACCGTAAATCAATCCCGCCACAATAGTTAAAGCAATCCTGACATAAACATCTTTTTGCCCCTGGATATCCCATGAAATCTTTTGCTCATTTTTATTTTTGGAGCGACTTTCGGCCACCAGCAGTCCCACACCGCATATAATGGCGATTGCAGCCACAATTGTCGGAAACAATTTGGGTCCCACCTGGTCTCCAACCGCCAGAACGGGAATACGCAGGGTCATAATGAGATAAAAGACGCCGAGAATAATTGAAATTATGCCGCTCATTGTATTTTTGGTCATTTTATCATCTCCTTGTTTTCAGGGATAAGCCGATTTTAACAGCTTACCCCTGAAGGCCAGAATAGTTATTTTATCAAGCCCACCTGTTTCAACAGGCTCTCAAATTCCGCACTCTGTTTTTCCAGATACGCCTTGTACTCATCGGCAGGCATGTAGTATTCATACTGTCCCATATTTTTTAAGGCTGTTTTCCAGGAGTCCTGCTGCACCATCTTTCCGATGGCATCGCTCCAGTATTTCACCTGCTCGGGGGTCATATCCGGGGGGCCCATGACTCCGCGCCAGTGAGCAAACACCAGATCAATTCCCTGCTCTTTCCATGTAGGCACATCAGGCATTACTTCTACGCGCTTGTCGGAGGATATGCCCAGTATACGGATCTTTCCGGCTTTATACTGTTCCAGGGTCTCAGCCATGCTTATGGTGATGGCCTTGATGTGTCCTCCCAGCAGTGCGGGGATCTGCTCGCCGCCGGCTCCCGGGTACACCACAAACTTTATCGTACTGGGGTCAATACCGTAAGCTTTTGCCAGCATCAGGAACTGTATGTGGTCGTCGTTGCCCAGAGCAGGCCCAACACCTATGGGCATCGAAGCAGGATCCTTTTTCAGGGCTTCGAAGAAGTCCTTACCTGTCTTGTAGGGGGAGTCGGCGCTTACCGCCACCACTTCCCATTCGGTCTGCAGGTTTGCCAGCGGTGTAAAGTCCTTGAATGTCAAATCGCTGCTGCCAAGGAGATGATTTAAAATTAAGAGGCTTGAGTTTACCGCCAGAAATTCTCCCTGACCCTTTTTGCTCTTCAGATAGTTCCAGCCGGTGGCGCCGCCTCCGCCGGGTTTGTTTGTTATAATAATGGGCTTATCCACGATTTTGTCTTCACTCAGGGTTTTCTGCATGGTCCTTGCCAGAAGGTCCCATCCGCCGCCGGGGCTTGCAGGAGCCACTATCTCAACGGTGCCCGAAGGTGTCCAGGCTTTTTGCTCCTCTTTTGCCGGGGAGCCCTGGTCTTGTTTTGAGCCGCAACCGGCCAGGGCCGCTGCAATTAATAATACTACCAGCAATAGAGCTATCAGGTTTTTTGTTCTTGACATCTGTTATCCTCCCTTTCAATCTGTTCTTTCTTACTTTTTTTAAAATCTGTCAAATACGTTACTGTCTATTTATCACCCCCCTAATTGCTCTCTGTCTTTCATTTTTTCTTTGCCCCATAACCCTTAGTTCAAAAAACTATTCTTTTATACCATACCTCCTCTCCATTTCATAAAAATCGTCAAGTCTGGTAATGGCATTTCTCTCTTTCATTGAGATTATTCTGCTCAAAGATTCTTTTGTTGAGCCATTATTTTTCAAATCCGCCAGGATATTAAAAACGGCTTTGACCGCGGCTCTTAAGGTGCAGTTGGCATACAGCGCCATTTTGTAGCCCATGGCTTCCAGTTCTTTTGCACTGATCAAAGGAGTTTTGCCGCCTTCCACCATATTTGCCACCGCAGGCACCTTCAAAGCTGGCGGTATGCGGGATAATTCCTCCTTGCTTCGCAAAGCCTCTACAAAAATCATATCTGCTCCGGCCTCTATATAAGCATTCGCCCTTTCCAGCGCTTCTTCTATTCCTTCCACTGCCACCGCGTCTGTCCTGGCTATTATAACAAGGTCATCATCGATGGAACCGTCCCGGGCGGCTTTTATTTTGTTTTCCATCTCTCGGCAGGTTATGAGGGTTTTCCCCTCAAAATGCCCGCACCGCTTCGGAGCTTCCTGATCTTCTATCTGTACGGCGGCCACACTCGCTTTGCTAAATTCCATTACTGTCCTGTATACGTTGATGGCATTGCCATAACCGTTATCTATATCTGCAATGACCGGAAGTGATGTGGCATCATTTATCCTTTTTACTGTTTCCAGGACTTCGGTCATGGTTAAAAGTCCAAAATCCGGAAAACCAAACTGCATATTTGAAATACCCGCTCCGGTGGCATATACGGCTTCAAAACCGGATTCCTCTATCACTCGTGCAAAAAGGGCTGCCGATGCTCCGGGTACCACAATTATGCTTTTTTGCTTTAACCGCTCGCGTAAAATCAGCGATTTTTTTATAGGTCATCACCGCTTTCTTAAATGTTTATGTGTTCATTGTAACTATTCAGTCTCATTTGCTGGTGCAGTGGTTTTTGGAGCTGCTGAATAGTTACAGTTCATTTTTTTCCGGCAAAATTCAGCAACCCTCCGGAAAGGATGATCTCCTTCTGGCGGTCGGAAAGGTTATGCTTGACTTTAAAGGTCCTGCCGCGGGTTACGTTTTTCACCTCGATGGTATCGGAGAGAAGTCCTTCCCGGGCGTTTTCGATAACTAGTTCATCTCCATCCCTGGCAGTCGCTTGATTTATTTCATCATAATCCCTCTCATCCTCAAAAGCGAGGGGCAATATGCCGAAGTTTATAAGGTTCTGGCGGTGTATTCTTGCAAAGGATTTGGCTATAACAGCCTTGATGCCGAGGTACAGAGGAGCCAGTGCCGCATGCTCGCGGCTGGAGCCCTGGCCGTAGTTTGCTCCGCCCACTATGAATCCGCCGCCGGCCTTCTCGGCCCTATCCGGGAAGGTTGGGTCCACCGCCTCGAAACAGTGCTTTGAAATTGCAGGGATATTGGAGCGCAGGGGTAATATCTTCGCCCCGGCGGGCATGATGTGGTCGGTGGTTATGTTGTCCCCAACCTTGAGCAACACCCTGCCTCTTATTTCATCAGGCAGCGGTTCCGCTTTAGGCAAAGGTTTAATGTTCGGCCCTCTCAAAATCTCCGCATTACTTCCATCTACAGGTGGTGGGATAATCATGCGATCATCTATTGCAAATTTTTCAGGCATTTCTACTACAATAGGTTCTTCCAGGGTCCGGGGGTCTGTTATGATACCGGTGATGGCAGATGCCGCTGCGGTCTCTACGCTTACAAGGTATACTTTTGCGTCTTTGGTGCCGCTCCTTCCCTCGAAGTTCCGGTTGGAGGTCCGAAGGGATATGGCTCCGGTGGAAGGTGCCTGCCCTACTCCCACACAGGGCCCGCAGGCACATTCCAGCAACCGGGCTCCCGATGCCACTATATCCGCCAGAGCTCCGTTTTGAGAGAGCATATATAAGACCTGCTTTGAACCCGGGGCTACTACCAGGCTTACATTGGGGGCTATGGTTTTACCTTTCAATATTTTGGCGAGTTTCATTAAATCTACATAAGAAGAATTGGTGCAGCTTCCTATGAAAACCTGGTCCACTTTTTGTCCTGCCACTTCCGAAACCTTTTTAACATTATCGGGGCTGTGAGGCAGGGCAATAAGAGGCTCCAGCTCATCAAGATTTATGTCTATTATTTCATCATATTCGGCATCCGGGTCAGCGGCAAGGGGAGTAAAAACGTGGCCCCTGCCCTGGGCTTCCAGGAATTTCTTTGTGATTTCATCACTGGGAAAAATGGATGATGTGGCTCCCAGTTCGGCACCCATGTTGGTGATGGTGGCTCTTTCGGGGACGCTCAGGGACTTTACGCCGTCACCGCTATACTCCATGATTTTGCCTACCCCACCTTTGACAGAAAGCCGTCTTAGTACTTCCAGTATAATGTCTTTTGCTGTCACCCACGGTGCAAGTTTACCGTGAAGCCTTATGTTTACAACTTTGGGCATGTTGAGGTAAAATGGATGCCCTGCCATAGCCATGGCCACATCCAGGCCTCCTGCTCCTATGGCCAGCATTCCCAGGCCCCCGCCGGTAGGAGTGTGGCTGTCGGAGCCCAAAAGGGTCTTGCCCGGGACTCCAAACCTTTCCAGGTGCACCTGATGGCATATGCCGTTACCCGCCCTGGAAAAATGTACCCCGAACTTTGCGGCAGTGCTCTGCAGGAACCTGTGGTCATCGGCGTTTTCAAAGCCGGTCTGGAGGGTGTTATGGTCTACATAGCTTACCGAAAGCTCGGTCTTTACCCGGGGAATTCCTATGGCCTCAAACTCAAGGTATGCCATGGTCCCGGTAGCGTCCTGGGTGAGGGTCTGGTCTATCCTCACGGCAATTTCTTCACCGGGAATCATACTGCCCTCAACCAAATGGGAAAAAATAATTTTTTGAGTAAGGTTCATACCCATGTTATTTCCCTCTCTTCGTTTAAAGTAATTTTGATTTTGGTATAAAGTCACAACTGAGCACTAAAATTATAAATATTCAGTAATGTATGCGGGATACCTTCGTAATTTATAGTTACTCTTATTTTTGACCCCTATTTTATCCCGCTGCCAGGGCTGGAAATGTTTCGGTAGAGTATGTGCGATTATTTATTGATATTGAATGTCTCTAAATAAGCCTCCAGAGCTCCCTGCAGATGATTTTCGACCAGCTGCTTTGCTTTTGCGGCATCCCTGTCGATAACCGCCTGCAAGATTTCTTTATGGTCTTTCAAGGCAGAAAGTTTTCTTTCCCTTTTACCCATAGTCACTACCCGAAAGCGCTCAAGATATTCCTGGTATGTGTTTATAAGGTTTATAAGGCGGGGCATCTTGCAGGATTTAATCAATATTTCATTGAACTCCTGGGATGTATTAAAAAGGTTTACTGTGTCATCCTCTTCAGTCAGCTCACTCATCCGTTCAATCAGAGCCTTGAGTTTTTTAATTTCCACTTCAGTGATATTTTTAACCGTATATGTTATGGCCAGGGCTTCCAGAGCCTGTCGTATGGAATATATCTCTATTATCTCATCGGGGGTAAAGCCCTTTACAACCACCCCTTTGCGTGGAACATGCTTAATAAGGCCTTCCGTCTCAAGCTTTCGCAGAGCTTCCCTGATAGGCGTCCTGCTCACCTGCATCTTTTCTGCCAGTTCTTTTTCCACCAGCCGATCCCCGGGTTTAAGCTCTCCCTCAAATATGGCCTGGCGGATGGACTCATATATCAAATCTCTGATAGGTTTAATACTAGAAACATTAAAAGATTCAAGGGCACTTTTCATCTTTTCACCTCTCCCCGTTGATCCCTCGTCTTAAGTGAACCCATGCACTCCAATATTTCATAGTGCATCCCGCATCCGGGATACATTTTGTAATATTTATATAATTCTACATGTAATTTTAAAATCCTGCAAAGCTAACAAAAACTTTTTTTCACAATTACGAAGAGATGTATGAAAAATAGTTTTAAATTAGATGTATATGATGTATATAGAGTTTTTTTAGACAAAAATGAACCCTGTCATTCATGACAGGGTTTTTATGGTTTAACTTTTATTTTTTAGCTCGTCTATTAATTTTTCTGCCCGCACCTGGTTGAAAATGCCGCAAGGACAGAAGGTTGCAAGCTTCCAGGCGGCCTTTTCGGGCGTTATTCTCCCTTTTTTCACATCCTGGACAAGTTTTTTTACCAGGTTAGGGGAAATCATGTGGTGGCCGCACATGGTAGTTATGCTCAATATGTCATCATCGGGTAAAAGTTCTTTTTTACCCCATATACCCAAAGAATAGTTTATAGTATGTGGAGTAACCCCCGCCTCCTTGCATGCGGACAACACCTCATCCAGGAGTCCGCTTATGACCACAGATGTACCAAGATTTTTCTGCTTTATGATACTTAAAAATTCCGTAACTTGTTTTCTGCTGGTAAAAACGCCCCTCAATCTCGATTTATTTCCGATGTTTTGTTTTATGTATTCCTTTGGATAAGATACTATAGGACCGGTTTTGACGTCCCCCCAGTTTTCAGATCCCACCAATTCTGCTGCAGCTATGAATTCTTCGGCTTTCTCTTTAATATTTGTATCATTTATGCCCTTAGCCTGGTACATAAACCAGACATAATCACCCTTTAAGGATTCTAAAGTACCACTCCTGTGCAGTGAGTGTGTCATGATACATCCTCCTTTTCATTTATTCGGTAATCAGCGGTCTACCCAATCCTACATTTATCTTGCCCCTGTAAGGCTTCGGTAGCCCCAATTGTTCCATTTGCTCCAAAATTGGACTATAACCGTTTTCGTCAACTCTAACCATAACTCCGAGAGAAAATACTGTATCGATTTCCTTTTCTACTTTTTGCAGAGCTTTGATTATTTCGGGAAAAGTTTCCATGGGACATTTGCCCTCTATGATTATGGAAAGAACATTTGTATCGAGATACTCTTCTTTGATTTTTCCTTTGCTGTTATCTTCCATCAACATGGCCAGTGGAGTGGTATCCTCCCCCTCCAATTTCAGTCCTGCCGACGTCACTGCCATGGCCACTTTTTCCACGTCCCTGAGGCGGCATCCTATGCCGGGACGCCCCATGTCTATACATATGCCGACTTCTCCTTTTTTAACTCTACCGGTCACATCATTGGTCTTACTCTCCTCGGTGCCCCTGCCCGGGACCCCCGTCTGTTCGGTAGTTTCCACCGGGTCGCTGATAATATGCTGGAACTGGCCTATAAAGGTATCTATTTCTTGTTTTTCAATAGCATCAAAGGGACACACCTTATTTCTTACACAAACATAACAGTTGGGGCATATGGTCTGGTCAATTACAGCCTTTTTGGAAACTACGCTTATGGCTCCAAGAGGGCAATATGGGACGCAGGTGCCGCATCCGGTGCACTTTTCCTGATTTATTACGGTCATTTTATCTCCTCCTGTTTTTCGGATATTGTATCCCAAACTAATAAAAAAATATATGGCTTTGTTTTATGTTAAATGGTAGTAGATATCTTTCTTTTTGATAATTTTTCCCGAATAATGGGGAAAAACAGCGAGACCAGAGTCAAAATCAAAAGCAGTAGTGTTATGGGTCTCCGGATAAAAATCGCCCAGCTACCATGAGACATGATCATAGCCCTTCTGAGGGAACCTTCTGCCATGGGACCAAGTACAAGCGCCAGTACTACCGGTGCCGTGGGGAATTGGAGTTTTCTCATAAAATATCCTAGCACGCCAAAGGCCAGCATTAACCCTACATCAAATAAATTGTTTTTAACCGAATATGAACCCACAAAAGCCAAGGCAATGATTAGCGGCAATAGTATCCTATAAGGTATCTGTAAAACCCTAACAAATATTTTTACTCCGAACAACCCCATTATCAGAAACGCCAGGTTGGCCAGCAGAAGTCCTGCAAAGATGCCATATGCCACGTCTATATGATCCCTGAAAAGTAAGGGCCCGGGATTTATTCCCTGAATCATGAAAGCACCCAGCAATACAGCCGTTGTCTCCGAGCCGGGGATACCCAGGGAAAGTAGCGGAACCATTGCTCCACCTGTGGCAGCATTATTCCCGGATTCCGGTGCAGCAACTCCTTCCAGTATGCCGGTGCCGAATTTTTCCGGATGTTTTGACCATCTTTTGGCTTCATTATAACAGATAAAAGATGCTATGGTAGCTCCTGCTCCGGGCAAAATCCCGATAAAGCTGCCTATAGCCGAAGACCTAAAAATAGTGGCTGCCACTGATTTTAACTCGGAAAAGGAAGGAAGAAGCCCCAGGATTTTGGCATCTTTTATAGATAGGCCCGAGGGTGATTCTGCGTTGATAAAAACCTGGGATACCGCAAACAGGCCAATCAGCACAGGAATGAACGATATGCCATCGTATATATTGACTTGATTAAAGGTATATCTGGGTGACCCATTTATCATGTCAAGGCCTATGGTCCCCAACATCAGGCCGAAGGCTCCGGATATAAGCCCTTTCACCAGATGTTCTCCCGCAAGACTGGTAATTATACTGAGTCCAAAAACCGCCAGAGCAAAGTACTCCGGAGGACCAAAGCTCAGAGCAACTTTTGCCAGGACCGGCGCCAATATCATCAAAACTACTACGCTGAAAGTTCCGCCTATGTAGGAAGCGATGGCCGCCATTCCCAGGGCTTTGCCGGCCTTCCCCTGTCGAGCCAATTTATAGCCATCAAAGGAAGTGCAGGCTGCAGCCGTAGTTCCCGGTGTATTTATGAGTATCGCCGTTATGGAGCCTCCATATATGGCCCCACAGTATATCCCTAAAAGCATGGCCATAGCGGCGACCGGTGACATACCATAGGTGAGAGGTAGGAGAAGCGCCACCCCCATAGAAGCGTTTATGCCGGGCAGTGCACCGAATAAAATTCCCATGGCGGTGCCAAAGCATGTGATTAAAAAGTTATATGGCTGAAATATAGTTCTTATACCTTCCAACAGCAAACTTAGATCCATTTTACTGCCCCCCTTAAATCAATATTCCCGTAGGAAGCGGTACCCGTAAAATCATGTGGAAGACTCCGTACAGGCAGGCTACTATAAGTATTGCGGCTACTACATCTATCAAAGATTTTTTTCGGTCCAGAACATAGATTGAAATTAATACGTACAGAAAGGTGGTTACAGCATAGCCCATGATATTCAAAAAAACAAGGTAAAACACGCCTCCAAGCACCATCAAAGCGCCCTGCTTCGACATCACTAGCTTAATTGGGTCTTTTTTCGTCCTCAATATTTCAACAAGATAAAATGCGCTTAGAATCACCATAAAGGATGAAACCAATTTAGGGAAAAATCCCGGTCCTAACCCGAGGTTTCCTCCAACGTTGTTCTGTTCCAGGGAAAAAGACATAACCAGCCATAATATCCCCAATGACAGAGTAATCAACCCGGCAATTATCTCCGCCATATTACCGACTTTATTAAACACTTTTTATCCACCTTCCCTTTCGAGGGTGCGGAAAGTCTCCGCACCCTCGTGTTAATAAACCACTATACCATTTAATGGTCCAATGTCCGGGTTTTATTTTGCCTATTCTTGATTTTATCAGAGATTTATTTTATCAATCCCATTTCTGTCAGGATATTTTTAAAGAATTCATTCTGTTGTTCGATGAAATCATAAAACTCCTGGCCATTCTTTACTTCCTGGATGATATTGTTTTTCTTGTAGTAATCCTTCATGGCAGGATCATCTAACGCTTTTTTAAATCCTTCGAAAAGCACTTTTTTTACTTCTTCAGGTACCCCTTTGGGTGCAACAATACCACGCCAGGTTTCAACTATTATGTCATATCCTTTTTCTTTGTAGGTCGGCACATCTTTATAATCTACCAGCCTCTCGGGACTGAACACGCCAATTCCTTTCAACTGCCCTGCTTGAAGCTGGCCGGAAATTTCGCTGGGGTTACCATTTAGAACATCAATATGGCCGCCCAGCAATGCCGCCATAGCTTCTCCTCCACCTTCAAAGGGAACAAAATCCACTTTTATTCCTGTATTTTTCTGGAATATAGCAGCAGCTATATGGTCAGTCGTACCTACTCCGAAGGTTCCCCATTTCAAATTTTTTCCCTTACCTGCGGCCACAAGGTCCTCAAGGCTTTTTATATTTCCGTCGGCTTTTACAGCGGTCATGGTGGCATCCCTGCCTATCATGATGACAGGGTCAAAATCCTTGTATGTATTGGGTGTTTTTTTGGTAAGGGGCGTCAAGACATAATTGGTAGTAACTGCGAGAAGAGTATATCCATCGGGCTTCTGGCCGGCAAGATAAGCCATAGCTGTCGCCCCGCCGCCTCCCGGTTTATTTTCCACCACTACGGGCTTACCCAGGATAGGTTCCGCCGCCTTGGCTAAAGTTCTGCCGAATACATCACTGCCGCCGCCCGGTGAACCCCACACCACTAGGTTAATGGGTTTTTCAGGAAAACTTATTTTTTGTTCCTGTTGTTCTTGATGTTCTGTCTTTTGAGAACCGCAGGATACTGTAAAGACGATGACACTAAGCACCACCAAAACGATTAAACATAACCGAAAGATTTTCAACTTAAACACGAAAAAGACACCTCCTATTTTTTTGATAATTATTTTTATTTTTAAAAGCTTTTAATAAATCCATTTACCACCTCCTGAAAATAGGATACTGTATCCCATAAAATTAATAAAAACCTGATGCTTAAACTTTTAACGGCAACTCTATTGTATATGTTTATTACGATAAGACCTTAAAATTGCCATCTTCATGGATTTTCTTTAAGAGCGCTTTTCCTGCATTTTCAATATGGTTTTTAATCAGCTGTTCTGCCTTATTTTTGTCTCTTTCCTTGATAGCCTGCAGTATATCTTGGTGTTCCGAAAGTGCAATTTGAGGCCTGCCTTCAACTGATAGTGACCTGTGTCTAAACCTTTGAATCTGGTCGTGAATGTTGCGGAGCATCTCTGAAAGTTTTGAGCTTTCCGAAGCATTTATAATACAATCGTGAAAGCGGGTGTTACACTCCACTTCTTTATTGAGATCCCCCTTTTTTATTGCTTCATCCATTTCCTGTAGAATTTTTTCCATTTGTTTTAAGGTTTTTGAATCAATATTGTCAATAGCCAGTTTTACCGCCAGACCTTCAAGAGCACCCCTGATATTGAAAATTTCCTTCACCTGGGATTCATTTATAGGAGCTACCATTACACCCTTTCTGGGCAGATTTACCACCAGCTTTTCTATTTCCAGCCTTCTTATGGCTTCCCTGACAGGAGTGCGGCTTACCCCCATTTCCTCTGCTATCTGATTTTCCACAAGTCTTTCCCCGGGCTTAAAAAAACCATCTAAAATAGCTTTTCTCAACCTCTCAAAAACGGCATCTCTAACTGTTTTATAATCGTCAATTTTCAAGCTTTCTTTTTCAATCATATTTACACCCCATTTTGAATCCTGTATCCCATTTCACAATTTTTATAATTCTACATAAAAGCTCAAATTCCTGCAAAGCTAACAAAAACTTTTTTTCACAAAGTTCACTTTGTATAATTGATATTTTTTGTTCTGAGCACACTGCTCTTTCATTCTAACGATACTTTGAGGGCCTTCACCAAACCCCATTTATGTAAATTTATAATTGCCTTATACATCTCATCAACCTTTTTTCGTTTAAGACTATGATCTTTTGCCTGTCCATGTCTATGATGCCGTTTTTCTTCATGTCGCTCAAGACCCTGGTGACGGTCTCCCTGGAGGTGCCCACCAGGGCTGCCATCTCCTGGCGGGTGAAGGGCAGGTCCACTTCAATGCCGTTTGTGGTCCTGTGGCCGTAATCAAGGCAGATCTTGTGAAGCAAACAGGCGGTCCTGTCGTAGGTATCCCTGAAGGCCAGGTTTTTTATCTGTTCCTGGGCCTCCCTAAGACGCCCCGCCATGACCTTGATGATCTTCAAGGATATCTGCAAGTTCTGGCTTATAAGCTTTTCAAGGTCACAATTTTTTATAAACCCTACTACGGAGTCTTCCACAGCCTCGGCGCTGGCTGGATAGGAGCCACCGCCCAGAAGCACGGCTTCCGCGAAAACATCACCCTCCTGGAAGATGTGGAGTATGTATTCCCGCCCTTCCTCATCCGACTTGTATATTTTAATCTTACCGGATTTGATGAAATATACCGCCTCTCCTGGATCACCTTCCTGGAAAATCACCACACCTTTTCTATATCTCGCCGCCTGCACCAATTCTTTGATTTTCCCCAGTTCCTCATTCGAAAGCCCCGAAAAAATGGGGATTTTTTTTAAAATATCCAGATCCATAATATTACTTTCAAAGCACCTCCCTTCTTGAGGTCAGAGTTTTGAATTAATTATCGTTTAGCCGGCCTGGCTCTGGCGAAATCTTTCAATACTTGCAAATTTTGTAAATTTCGATAGCCATACTAGCTCTACAACACCGGTGGGGCCATTTCTTTGCTTTGCTATGATGACTTCCGCAATGTTCTTTTTCTCGGTGTCGGGGTTGTAGTAATCATCCCTGTATAAAAAGGCTACCACATCGGAGTCCTGTTCCTGGCTTCCGGATTCCCGTAAATCACTCAGGATAGGGCGATGGTCCGACCTTATCTCCGGCGCCCTGGAAAGCTGGGACAGGGCCACCACCGGCACGGACAGTTCCCTGGCCAGGGCCTTCAAGGACCTGGATATATCGGATATTTCCTGCTGGCGGTTCTCGGAGTTGCCCTTTCCGGACATGAGCTGGAGATAGTCTATCATAATGAGGCCCAGGCCCTTTTCAGCCTTGAGCCTTCGAGCCTTGGCCCTGAGTTCCAGGGAAGTGATGCCCGGCGTGTCGTCGATGAATATGGGAGCCTGGGAAAGCGGCCCCATGGCCTTTGCCAGGCGAGGCCAGTCATCTTCTTCCAACCTCCCGGTGCGGAGTCTGTGGCTGTCCACATTTGACTCGGAGCACAATAGTCTCTGCACCAGCTGCTCTTTTGACATTTCGAGGCTGAAAATTGCCACAGGAATTTTATATCTTATAGCAGCATTGGCAGCAATGTTGAGGGCAAATGATGTTTTACCCATGCTGGGCCTGGCGGCTATGAGTATCAGGTCCGATGGCTGCAAGCCTGAAGTCATTTCATCCAGGTCGGGAAAGCCCGTAGGCACGCCTGTAATGCCCCCCTCGGAATTGTAAAGTTCTTCTATGCGTTCAAAGGTTTCCAGCAATATGTCCTTGATATGGTAAAAATTTTCTACCCGTCTTTTCTGCACAATCTCAAAAATCATACGCTCGGCTTCATCCAGTACCTGTTCCGCATCTTCTCTTGAATCATAAGCCATGGACATAATCTGGGAGGATGTACTGATGAGCCGGCGCAGCAGCGCTTTTTCCTCAACAATGCTGCAATAATAGGCTATGTTTGCCGCGGTAGGAACGGTTTCGGTAAGGGTGGTAAGATAGGTTATTCCGCCTATCTGCTCCAGCAGTTTCTTTGAACGAAGGGCTTCGGAAACGGTAATCAGGTCTACAGGCTCGCGGTTTTCGTTGAGTTCTACCAGCACTTCAAATATCTTGCGGTGGGATTCCTTATAAAAGTCTTCGCTTTTCAAGCGCTCTGCCGCTACAAATATAGCGTCTTTTGAAAGCAGCATGGAACCCAGCACCGACTGTTCTGCTTCCAGGCTGTATGGAGGAACTTTCAGGTTATCCATGGAATCACCCTTCTACTATTTTGATTAATATTTTGGTTTCCACCTCGGGCGCAAGCTTTATGGTGACCTCATAGTCCCCCACTGATTTTATGGGGCTTGAAAGCTCTATCTTTCTCTTGTCGACATCCATGTTGTACTGCTTTTTCAGAGCATCCGAAATATCCCTGGAAGTAATGGAACCGAAAAGCTTGCCCTGCTCACCGGCCTTGACCTTCAGCGTCAAATGGGTTTTGGACAGCATTTCAGCCTGTTCCATGGCCATCTGCTTTTCTTTTTGCCTCTTTCTTTCCTGGGCTTTCTTTTCCTGTTCCAGCTGCTTTAAACTCGATTCGGTGGCTTCTGCCGCCAGTTTCCTGGGTAGGAGATAATTTCTGGCATACCCTTCGGCGACATTGACCACCTCGCCTTTTTGGCCTATATCCTTTACATCTTTTAGCAGTATAACCTTCATGTAGTCTCACCTTCTTTAAAATACTCGGAAATTGCGGTTTTTAATTTCTCCACGGCCTCTTCAAGGTCTGTATCCTTCAACTGGGCGCCGGCTACGGTCAAGTGACCGCCTCCACCCAGTTTCTCCAGCACCTTCTGTACATTCACATTTCCCAGAGACCTTGCACTGATAGATATACCATCATCGGTGGGCACCAGCACAAAGGACGCATATATGCCCTTTATTTCCAGAAGGCTGTTGGCAGCCTGGGCAGCAGAGAGGGATGGGTTTTTGGGTTTTTCCAGATAATAGGATACGGCTATGTGTTCAAACATCTGCTCTGCCCTTTTTACCACTTCAGCCCGGGCGTTTACTGTATCTATGTCCTCCTGGAACAACTTATAAACCACGGTGGGGTCTGCACCCACTCTTCTTAAGAAAGAGGCCGCCTCAAAAGTGCGCACACCGGTCTTAAAAGCAAAGTTTCTGGTGTCCACAACGATGCCCGAAAGCAGAGCGGTAGCTTCCAGGGGAGTTGGCTTTACTTCATCCCCCATGTATTCCAGCATTTCGGTCACCATCTCGCTGGTGGAAGAAGCATATGGCTCCAGATATACCAGGAAAGCCTTGTCAATAAATTCCTCGCCCCGCCGGTGATGGTCTACAACCACCACTTTTTCGGCTTTTTGGAGCACTTTCTGGGACAGGCAAAAAGAAGGCCTGTGGGTGTCCACCACCACTACAAGAGTTTTCCGCGTCATCTTTCCCAGAGCCTCTTCTTCTCTTATGAGGTATTTTTTCATGCTCTCGTCCTTTTGTAAAAGTTCCATGAGAGATTCCACCGAAGGACTCTGCTCGGGAGAAAGTATGAAGAAACCCTGTTTTCCAAGGCTTCTGGCTGCCGTCACAATACCTATACCGGCACCCAGGGCATCCATATCAAGGAACACATGGCCCAGCACCAGTACCACATCCGACTCTTCTATGAGGTCTCTTAAGGCATGGGAAATCACTCTGGCCCTTACCCGACTGTATTTTTCCAATTCCTTGGTTTTGCCTCCAAAGAAGTGAGTTTTACCCTCTGCTTTCACAACTACCTGATCTCCACCCCGGCCCAGGCAAAGTTCCAGGGCATTTTGGGCGGTTCTGCTTATCTCCAACAACACATCCTGGCCGTAGGCGACTCCGATGCTCAAAGTTACAGGCATGGCAGGCCCGACTTTAATTTCCTTTATTTCCTCCAGGATAGAGAACTTACCTTCCTGTGCCCGATTGAACTCTTTGAGGCTTAGTACTGCCAGGAACTTGTCACTCTCATATTTTTTTAAAAATCCGTTGAAACCCTGCACCCATTGCGCTATTGTTTTATCTATCCTGGCGAGGATTTCCGGTCGATTTTCGTCGGGGCAAATGGCCATCACTTCATCAAAGTTATCTACCTGGATATAACCTACGACTATCTTTTCTTCATTGAGCCTCTTTTTATGCTCAAAAAGTTCCGTCATGTCCCTGAAAAACAGCGCCCGAAACTTTTGATTTCGCATTTTGTCGCTTTTTTCAAGTGATTTGCTGGTAATAAAATAAACTCGGTCCTTTAATTTTATCTGGGTCTCGCCCTGGTCGGACATATCTTCCAGAGGGATTTCCGGCACGAGATCGTGCAGCAGATTGCTGGCTCTCCTGACATTTTCAAAAAGGGAAGAAAAGGTCTTGTTTTCCCAGTAGATGTTATTTCTTTCATCTATGATAACTACAGGTTCCGGTAGGTTATTAAAAATCTCCCTCCAAAATATCTGTGCGGGGGATACCTCATGGCTCAAAATCCCCGGCCACTCCGGTTTTTTACCTTTCATCCGCTCCAGTATGTAAAATATAAGTGGAATGAAAACCAAAAGCAGGGCGACCGCCACTTTCGGGTTAGTAAAAATAAAAACCGTTATTTCGATGGCAAGTATTATAACACTTATCCACAGGATATTTATATCACCATGACCTGACAATCTTTATACCTCCCACCGCACGGTGTTAAAGCTATATGTGGCGGAAATTGAACAGAATATCGAACAGCCCTGCCCATAACACTATCTGGGATATCAGCGGATTGAAAAATACCAGGAATATGAATAAAACCCGCAGGATTTTCGCTAGATTAAAGCGGCCCATGTAGTAAGTCACCAGAGAAAGCCCTTCTATCAAAAAGCTAAATCCGAATATCAGCTGAAGGTTTATGCCGATGGATTTTAAAACTCCCGCAGGCCAGTAATATTCCAGGAGGTTCATGAGCACCCCCAGGAGGAAGAAAAATACGGTGTAATCCGGAAGCTTCCACAGCCAGAAAGGAGTAAAATCCTCCAGTTTCTGCCCCAGACGGGAAAGTATCAGCTTAGTCACCTGATAGTTCAGAAAGGCCGATACCACCGATGACATGACCAGCAGTGCGGGAATGGCCAGAGTGAAGAAATCAAGAAGTTTTCCATAGCTATCCACAATCTGTTTTACGGTTTCGGGGCTAACACCCATGTTTTTATACATATTCCCCACCAGGGCTATGGAGTCCTTCATGGCAGATAACTCCATCTTCATGGGGTTGAAACCCATTATGTAGATGGTCATGACAATAAGGGCTACTTCGGACACGAGAGAAGCCGCACTGCCTATAAAAAGCACCTTATAAGGGCTGTATTTTCTTCTAATGGCCCATCCCATAACTACTCCCAACAGCCCGAAACCCAATACCACGTTGAAGGCCTGGGCAGGTCCCTGAAACATGGCCACCGCTATTCCCGCCACCGCGGTGGAAAGGATGCTGGTTCTAAGTCCGTGCCTTATCCCCAGAATAACAATGGGAACAGGCCAGATTAGACTTGCAAATATGCCCAGAACCGGCACATAAAGGGCAATGATGCTGATAATGATGGTTATAGCGGAGAGCATGGCCCCCTCTACCATGGATCTGGTGTTCGCAGGTCCCATTTAGCCTCCTCCTTTTGCTTAAAAAAAGAGAGGGAAGACCCCTCTCTATTCTGCGGTAAATGGCAGCAGGGCAATGTTTCTCGCCCTTTTAATGGCCGTGGTAAGCTGTCTTTGATGCTTTGCACAATTGCCGGTGATACGACGGGGCAGGATCTTGCCTCGTTCTGTTATGAACTTTCTCAGGCGATTGTACTCTTTATAGTCGATGGATTCTACCTTATCCATGCAAAAACTGCATACCTTTTTCTTTTTAACCTTTTTTTGCTTCAGTCCGCCTTCAGTTTTCATCAAAATGGCACCTCATTTCCTCCAATATCATCATTTCCGCTGTCGAAATCCATATTCACATCTATGCTATCAAACTCAGGTTCCGCGCTTGTCTTTGGCCTATCCAGAAACTTGACCTCATCGGCCACCACTTCCGTTACGGATCGGCGCTGTCCCTCCGGGGTATCGTAGGATCTCACCTGGAGCCTCCCGGAGACCGCCACCTGCCTGCCCTTTTTAAGGTTGTTGGCACAGTTTTCGGCCAGTTTTCTCCAGACCACAATCCTGATGAAATCCGCTTCCCTTTCTCCTTTTTGATTCAAAAAAGGCCGGTCCACCGCCAGCGTAAAAGTGGCCACAGGCACGCTGTTGGCAGGTGTATACCGAAGTTCCGGGTCTCTTGTAAGCCTGCCTATCAAAATTACTTTGTTCAAGGCTTTCACCTCTTATTTCTCTTTTTTTACAATGAGGTATCTCATAAGCCCGCTGGTTATTTTGAAGACCCTCTCCAGGTCCCGGGCTGCATCGGGATTTGAGCTAAAGTTCATAAGGACATAGTAGCCCTCCCGGCGGTGATTGATGGGATAGGCAAGCCTTCTCTTACCCCATTCGTCAATCTCCTGCACGCTGCCCCCTTTTTCTTCAATAACCCCTTTGAACTTGTCCACCAGCTGCTTTATAGCATCGGCTTCCAGTTCGGGATCAATGATGTAAAGGGTTTCGTAATCTCTCATTTTTTCACCTCCATGGACTTTCGGCCCCGGTGCTGCCGGAGCAGAGATGTTCGGACGTATTATATCATTTATCGGGGGGTTTTTCAAGGTCCCCGGTTTGTTTGCGGCTCACTATTTTTTTGGCGGATTTTTCGAACTTGGGCCTGGGAATCATGACCTTTCTGCCGCAGCCCAGGCACTTTATGCCGAAATCCATACCCACACGCCAGATCTCCCATTCGTCACTGCCGCAGGGATGTTTCTTTTTCATTTTTACCACATCGCCTATGCAAAAGTTCAAGAGCTTCCATCCTCCTTTTCACTGCCCTTTTTTATATAGACCACCCTGGGGTAGGGGATTTCTATGCCTTCCTTTTCAAGCCTGACCTTTGCGGCCTTGCGAATCTCCCTCTCCACACTCCACTGCTGCATGGGAACGGTTTTGGCCAGAATGGTTACCACCACCTCCGAAGGGCCCAGTTTGGTAACTCCCAGCACGCTGGGACCTTCCAGTATGTCCTCCCTTTTGTTTCTTATCTCTTTACATACATCCTCCAATACCGCCAGAGCTGCATCTATATCTTCCTCATAGGCTATGCTGACGTCTACCAGGGCCCGCATGGGACCCCGGGAGTGGTTGGTTACCCGGGTTATCTCCCCGTTGGGGATGATGTGGAGCTGGCCTCCGAAATCCCGGAGCCTGGTGCTTCTTATACCCAGGTCTTCCACAGTGCCGGCAACACCGGCGGCCTCCACATAGTCCCCTATACTGTACTGATCTTCAAAAATTATGAAAAAGCCCGATATGACATCTTTAACCAGGTTCTGGGCTCCAAAGCCCACCGCCAGGCCCCCGATGCCGGCAGCGGTCAGCAGCGATTTAGTATCTATACCCATGAGCTGTAACAGGTTTATAATAACCACAAAATAGGTCACATACCGGACTATACTTTTCAAAAGGCCTGTCAGTGTCCTTTTTTTATTTTCATTCATAGGTATTTTCCCGTCATTTTTTATTAAAAAGATGCGGTCTATAAAACCTTCGGAAAATTTTATGGCAATATATGCCAGAAAAATTATGGCCGCTGCCTTTGCCACAGGCACTGCAAAGGGTGGAAGCTTTGTCATAAAGTCTTTATAAGCCTGGATGATATCGTTCATAAAACCAGAACCTTTCCTCCAAAAGAATCTTTAGTCGCCGGCGCAGAGGTTTTCCTGCTCGCTTTGAGGTTCGCTACAAATCTTTATAAACATAAAGTTCTCTTTCCAGTGGTCTTCTCCACTATTTCGAACATGTTGGTGACCTTTCCCACCATAAGTTTTTCTTTAAGATGATAATAATCCAGGCATGTGCCGCAGGACAGGATTTCCACGCCACTCTTTTCAAGTTCCTTCAGGGCTTCCAGAGATTCCGAGCCTTCGGTAGTGAGAAATACTCCGCTGTTTACGAAAAGCAAAGCAGAAGGCAGATGTGATGCTTCCCTGAGGGTATATAAGTAATTTTTTAAAAGAATTTTCCCCAATTCTACAGCCCCATTGCCCAGGGTATTTTGGGAAACAAGGATAACATAATCCTTATCCAACATCAAATGGGTGTTTTCATGCTTCATGCCATCCACAGCATGCTCCAAAGCGTTTTCACGCCGGCCCTTTTCTATGGTTATCTCAAATCCCCCGTTCTTTTCCTCCACCAGGAACTCCAGATTCTGGCTCCTGGCCAGCTTTACCACATTGTCCCTGGATATTTCATTGTCCACGGCAGTGATCACCCGGCCGCTTTCCATGGAATCCAGCGCCTTTTTTGTCATGATGACAGGCTCCGGACACGCCTTACCTCGAGCATCCACAAAAACTTCCATATATATAACCTCCACTATATTAATTTTACCACAACCGGTGTTATAAAGTCCAAAAATTTCAAGTGCATCAATATATACGAACCGTTCAGGCCTCTTGTCAGCCAGCCTGCAGGCCATGCCATCAAAAAAGGCGACAGCACCGCATATATAAGGGCAACCCACAGGGCGGACCGGGCCAGGCCAAACCCAAGCCCCAGCAGCCGGTTTGCGGCAGTGAGGTTTGTAAGTTTGACAAGGCCATCAAGAAAAAAGGCGGGAATCAAAAACACCAGCTGAACCCCTGCAAATATTACGAAAAATCCTATAGCCCCCAGGGCCATATCGACAATGTGGCTCAGGCCCACGGCTCCCACGGATTCCATCCCTGTTCCGGAGGCCCGGGGCATATTAAGCATGGCGCTCAGGGCTGATTCCACCGCAAAGTGGGCTTTCAAAAAGTCCACCACCAGATCGCGGTAGAAAATCCCCACATAAAGAGCCACTATCACTCCCGCCATCTTGAATGCCGAAAGTATCAAGCCCTTCGAAAAGCCTTCGATGGCACTTTTTAAAAAAATTATCAGCAGAAATATATCAATCCAGTTCATAAAACCTTACCTCCTTCCGGAGATGGCAATAAGGCTGCTACCGTCATTATGGTTTATTATCAAGCGGGAGATATCCACTACATCAATGTCCTTTATATTTCCGGATTTTATGCTGGATGTAAGCAGACCTTCCCGGGAAAGCACCAGAATTTCATCATCATACACAATATATACGAATTCCATGTATTTTTTGATATAGAGGGGCTGTCTTTCCAGAACATATGACCATTTAACCCGGCATTCCGGGTCCAGCATGATTATTTTAGGTCGCTGTCCGGAAGTCAATTTTGCCTCCCTTTGCTTTACCGCCACCACCATGTAGCCATCCTGTCCTATGTCTGCGCGGAAGATGGCATCTTGAAAAATCTGTTCCCGTATTATCCTGCCTTCAAAATCGGCCTTGAAAACCCGGTCTTCGGCCACAGCCTCCACTCCGTCGGGCATGATCCCGGAGAGGAGTATCATTACAGTCCGGTCTATCTGCCACAGGATAAGACCCTCGGAATTTACAAGCACCATTTTGCCCGACAGGTTTTCATCCATCAAATTGAGCACCGTATAAGATCCGGATTTTGAAGACCGGCCCGAAATTATGCGGCCATCCACGGGAATCAACCACAAAACCGTTCCTTTTTTATTCAGGAGGGCTGCATAATCCCTGTCTTTGAGTTTGCCGGCAAGCAGCAGGAAATCCCCTTCAAAACTCAAGACAGCAGGATTTTCAAGGAAATTATCCTTCCGGAACTCCAGTTCCCCTGCCGCATTCCACATCTCCAGGGTGCTGTCCCGGTTCACCGTAAAGCCCCCGGGCCCCATCCACAGCAGTTCTTTTCCCTCCAGCCTCTTTTCCCAGAACACCTTGCCGCCACCGTCCAGCCTTTTTAAAACGCCCCTGTCAAAATTGAAGAAGCCATCATCACCGGCCCAGGACATTTTTCCGGGCAGCCTGAGAATTTCCCGGGTTTTTTGAGTTTTTGAGAGGGCATTTTTTGAAAGGCCTATGGGGTTTGAATCCATGATAATCATCAGCACAATCACCAGTACCAGTAAAATCCCGCTAAACATCATGCTATTGGCGGGAATCTTGCGGGTCAACCTTTTCACCTCCTCGAAAGCAGGAAGTACATTATCACCCCGATAATTATACCCAGTACCCACCAATATTTTCCAATACCCGGCTTATTTGATTCCTTCATGTCTGCACTATCATAGTAGTCGCTCTGGCGGCGGCTTTCCAGACTTATGGACTTTTTATAGAAGCTTACATACTTGTCTATTTTTTTCTGTTTCTTGTAGATCACTGCCAGGTTGTTATACGGCACGGGGTTGTCGGGGTCCATCACCGCCGCTTTTTTATAATACTCCTCTGCTTCATCGAGATCCCCGGCTTCAAAAAAAATATTGCCGAGATTGCTGGCCGCCGATGAAAAATCGGGCTTGAGCTCCAGGGCTTTTAAAAAATACTTTTTTGCTTCTTCAAAGTCTTGCTGCCGGGCATAGATGATGCCCAGTTTGTTATAGGCCTCAGCATTGCCGGGTTCGCGGCTTATTAATGTATTGAACAAGTCTCTTGCCCTGTCATATTCTCCCAGGTTCATCAATTTCTTGCCTTCCACCATCAAATCTTCTGCCATACCTGATGCCAGATGCCGGATCTTTTATCCGGACTTCTCATCTGGCCTTCTCACCTCATTTCTTAAAATGACCTCTCGCCTTATCAGATGCCGGATTGGAGGCCAGATATCAGATTAAGCAGGAATTTGCAAATCGCAAATTACCTCAATTCCGACTTCAGACCTCCGGCCTTTAGCTTATATTATATCATTCTATCTTAAAACTAAAAAACCTCCTGCATAAAAGTAAAAATGCAAAAAAAATGCCGACAATTCCGAATAAGGGGTAGATGAAACCTATCAGGTTGGAAAACCCCCAGCTGGTAAAGGGCACTCCCAGAAAGAGGCCGAGCAGGGCGTGATCAAAACTTATCCTGAATTTGCGGGATACGCTTTGGGCAAAGGCAAAACCAAAGGAAAGAGCTGTAGTCAGCATGGCACAGAGCAGGATGATAACGGAAGCCCAGTACAAGCTCATATTTAGAGTTGAAGCGATGTGCATGAGGGGTATCTCCACACCCGAAAGCTCCCGGAAATAGGCCGAGGTCATCAAATATAACAGGGTCGCCATGACAAACAGCGTCACAGATGCTATGAAACTGGCCCCGTAGACTACTCCGGGCTTTTTGGTGTAAGTCCCCAGAGATGAAAGCACTACACATCCGGATGTCATGTTGAAGCTTACATAAACCAGCGCGGAAAAAAGCCATCCCTTCCCGGCCGACGGAACCATTTCCATCAAAGAAGCCATGTCCTTGAAACCTTCCAGGCCGTGGTAACCTATTAAAAAAGTCAGGATTACCATCACCGGTACCATAACCCTGTTAAACCCCGCCAACCCGTTTACGCCGTTCTTAAGCCAGAGCACACAGCCTATACAAAGAAAAATAACGGCTGGCAGGTAAGGGATTTTCATGCCCTCCCACAGCACAGCTCCGCATCCTGAAAGCATTATGTAATAGCCTCCCAGCAAAAACAAGTCCGATATAAGCTCAAAAAGCAGCATAAGTTTTTTTCCGGAGAAGGGCAGCAGTATATCCCTTATGGAAACTGACTGGTGTCTTATGGCAAGGCTGAGGATAAAGCTACCCAGAAAAAAGAACAAGATACATGTTATTACAATGCCTGCCAGCCCCATTTTACCGTAAACTGTAAAAAAGCGCATTATTTCCTGCCCCGAAGCAAACCCCGCTCCTATGAGGGTGCCTGCATAGATAAATCCAAGATCGACCCAATCCCTGAGACTCATGGCAATCCCCTCCCATCAAACAAGCAGAACACATTCAAAACATATTATGATTAAAACCCGGAAATATGACACATAATTCTAAGGAATACTAAATTATGGAATTACATATAATCATATTAACATAAAAAGCATGCGGGAGGAAAATCATGCTTCTGGAAAATCCACTTATCAAACCAAGAGACTTCAGAGTTCACATAGACGCTCCATACGCCCGGGAAATTTTTTCGGAATACTTTTTTAGAATGCTCAGCGAAACTCATGCTTCTTCGCCGGTGATAATACTTTGTATAGGAACAGACCGCTCCACGGGCGATTCCCTGGGCCCCCTGGTGGGGGAAATGTTAAAAAAATCCTGCAGCCATGCCAGGGTTCTGGGGACTTTGTCCGAGCCTGTCCATGCCGGGAATCTGGCAAAGGTGCTGGATGAAATAAATGAAAAATATCCGGACCCATTTATAATTGCCATAGACGCTTCCCTGGGCCGTTCCGAAAACGTGGGAACCATAAAGCTTGCACGGGGCTCCATAAAACCGGGCGCCGGAGTCAACAAGGACCTGCCCCCGGTAGGCAACTTTCACATCACCGGCATTGTAAATGTGGGTGGATTTATGGAATATTTCGTGTTGCAAAATACCCGCCTTTATCTGGTTATGAAAATGGCGGAGATCATTTCTGAAGGCATAAACAAGGGGCTCTCAAAATTTTTCAGCTAAAAACGGCCTAAATCAAAGCATTAAAAATAAAAGGAATTGCCTTGCGGCAATTCTTTCTTAATCGAACATCGAATCTCGAAACTTATAGTTTGGCTTTCAATTCTTCTAAAATCTGTTCTGCTGTTTTGCCCTGGGCATTGATGACGGGTATGTTCTGTATCATATCTTCCATCCCCATGAAATTATCATCAATGCCGTTGACGATGACGGCATCGGCCTTTACATCGCCCATGCGGGTCACACCATAACCCTCCCGCTCCAGGGTCCTTTTTATTGGAGAAAGAGAATCATCCACTGCTACGGTTCTTTTCATGTCCCCACTCCTTTTAAATAAAATGCTCGTAAACCCGGTTTTTTATGATTTCATACACTTCTTCCGGAGTCCTATCCTGGGCATTTACCAGAAGAACCCCGTACGGAAATTCCTCATTGGTATCTCCCGACAGTGGGTCTATCACTCTGTTGTAAGTGGTAGTATAAATATCTTCCAGCTTTCTTCCGGTATATACCACGGCATCCACCACCATATTGGGTTCTCTCCATGATACCGTTATATATCCCCTGCTTCTCAAATACTCACCTATATCCTCCAGGCCATCTTCCAGGGCAATGACCCGGGTCATTTTTACCACCTCCGCCATTTTTATTATCCTCGGAAGTGAGTAAAATTATTCCCTATCACCTTCAGAGCCCTGGGCATTATCGAAAAACTTACCGGCGTACAGCCGATGCAGTCGCCATCGGCATGCGCTGCGGTGGGTATCTCAAAACTTATTTTAACCTGTTTTCCTCTGAAAACTTCAAATGCAGGATGGCTTTTATGGCCTCCACTGAAGACCCGGGGCAAAAACCTTAAAATTTCCAGGCGGCTCATATCATTCACCAGGCATACTTCCAGCAGACCATCATCCACCAGAGCATCGGGGCAGATCATCATTCCCCCGCCGTAAAAGCTTGCATTTCCCACCGCTGCCAGCCAGAGCTTTCGGTGGTATGTTTTTCCATCAACTTCCACTACGGCTTTCCTTGGCGAAAAATGTATAAGAGTCGTAATAAGTGCAAAAATATATGCTGGAGTTCCAGATAAAAATTTCACATCCTCATTGGTGGCTCTGGCCACCTCAGCATCCAGCCCTACTCCCGCCACATTAATAAAAAAACCTTTTTCATGCCTGCCCAGGTCAATATACTGGGTATGGCCCTGCTCAAGCACAGCCAGGGCATCCTTTGGGTCCTGGGGTATCCCGATGGTCCTTATAAAATCATTACCGGTTCCCGCCGGAATAATTCCCATCTCCACATCGGAAAGCGCAAGCCCGTTGCCCACTTCGCATATGGTGCCATCACCGCCCACAGCAACAACCCTTGTAAAACCCCGGTTCCTGGCTCCGGCTGCTATCTCCGCAGCCTCTCCCGGAGCTTGCGTAAATACAAAATCAAATGGAAACTTTATATGGTACTTGATATTATTCCAGATTTTCAGGCATTTACCCCTGCCTGCCACGGGATTCACAACAAATAATGTCTTCATGTTGCCCCCTTGTCCGCCAAAAGAAAACCCAACTTTCGTTGGGTTTAATTCACGGCTTTTTGTTCATTTTTTACCAGCTTTAAACTTTTATCAAAGGCTTTATTCTGCATCTCACACTTTCCCTCCAGCAGGCCCCCATCTTCTATTACGAGGCTGGCCACTTTTATGTCTCCCATTACTTTGCCGGTAGCCCTGATCTCCATCTTCCCCTCCAGCAACACATTTCCGCTGTATGCACCCGCTATGACCGCATGGCGGGCTTTGATATCCGCATTTACCACACCACTTTCGGTTATGATAACATCACCGGTGCTTTCTATTTCTCCCTCGACCTTTCCTTCGATCCTGAGAATACCGGCTGCCTTTATCTTACCGTCGAACTCTGTGCCGGCACCGAGAATAGTGTCAACTTTGTCCATGCTCATAGATACCCCCTCAGTTTTCTTGCCGAACATCGCCTTCCTCCTTCATTGTAAATAATTGGCTGGGTTCTTAAGCGTTCCATTTACACTGACTATATAGTGGACATGAGGTCCTGTGCTTCGGCCGGTATTCCCCACTTTAGCGATTATCTGACCCTTCTTAACCTTCTGACCTCTTTTCACAAGGATTTTCGAGGTGTGACCATAGGATGTTTCAAAACCATAGCCATGGCTTATGGTGACCATGTTGCCGTACCCATGCTTGTAACCAACAAAGACTACCATTCCATCAGCCGCAGCGCGTATGGATGTACCGTAAGGAGCCGCAATATCCAGTCCGTCGTGGAATTCCCTCCGGAAACCAAAGGGTGATCTCCTGTAGCCGAAATCCGAAGTTATCCTGCCGTCTACGGGCCATATGGATGGAGTAGAAGCCAGGCGCTGGTTTCTCTGTATCACCGCATTTTTCAATTCTTTCAGGCTTTCCTCCTGCTGAGGCAGCTTGGATTCCAGAATCTGCAGGTCCTGCATGGCTTTTTCCCGGTCTATGCCGCCTCTAGAAGCCAGCATGTAATTCCTTTCATTATCGGCCACTTGCTTTGCGTCAATGTTTTTTTTTAAGGCAGGATCATTTTTCAGGAGACTTCTGAGGTCATTGTCCAATTTTTCAAGACTCTGCATCTTTTCTTCAAGGGTTTGAGTCTTTTTAACAAAATAATCCAGCTGCTGCTGCAATTTGTTATAATCCCTCACCTTAACCGTGAGATCCTGGTTGCTGGCTTTTATCTCTTTATAGGAAATGGACAAATTCACCGCAAATATTGTAACAGCCGCCACGATCCCCGCAAATAGCCCCCCTAAAATCTTGAGAATGATGATTGGAATGGAAATAGAAAGAGTGGATTTGCCGGAATGAGGTACGATCATTAAAGTAAAGGCTTTTTCTTTCTTTTTTTTCACTCCTGTTCATCACCACCTCTTGGGATAAACTTATTTTATATTTCGACACCATATAATAAAAATCCTTCCTCTTGAGTAAAAATTATCCACTTATGGCCCTGGAGACAATTTCTTTTTCTTCGGGAGAAAGAGAATAATCGCAACTGCCGTTGACTATGGGCTTGAGGTAGATTCGGTTCTCATCCCTGGCGTAAATGCTGGTAATAAGCACCCCGGTGTTGTGGTCATTTAAAAAAATCACCGAAAAGCTTAAATCACTACCTATATCCGGGAAAGCATTGTATCGTTTCATATAAATTTTTTTAATAGCCAGTTTACCCTCTTTTTCAAGCTCCTGCATTTTGTCTTTTAGACGGTCCATATCGTCTTTCACTTTCCCGACATCCGCTATATGGCTCATGAGCAATTCCTCCAGATTTTTACCTTCCATACCGCTCATGAGCTGGTTGTATCTCCGGGTAACGGCAGATAATTTTATATTGACGAATATGAAAACAACCAGGGTAAAAAGGGAAACCGCCGTGAGCGCCAGCAGAACTTTATCAAGATTTACAGATAAAAAGTCGTTTATGATTGCAATGTAATCCGATACAGCCATGGTAACTCCTCCAAAAAATTAAGTGATATAATATTAGATTTGATATTATGTAAATTACACCGGTAAATGAGAAAACGCCATGGTCAAAAAAATGGCTACAAAAATGGCGGGCAGAAGATTGCCCACTTTTATGTTGACGTCTATCCCCAGCATATTGATGCCTATGGCAAAAATCAAAAGCCCTCCGGTGGCAGTCATCTCCTTTATAATGGCATCGGTGAGAAAGGCTTTCACATAGGCAGCCGCAAGGGTTATACCCCCCTGGTATAAAAACACCGGCAGTGCTGAAAAGGCCACTCCAATACCCATACTGGAGGAAAAAACCACCGCCGAAACACCGTCAAGGATGGATTTTATAAAAAGAGTGGTATGATTTCCCGTAAGGCCGCTTTCTATGGAGCCCATGATGGCCATGGCTCCCACGCAGTATATGAGACTGGCGGACACAAAAGCCCTGGTAAAATCCCCATCGCCGTCCCCGAATCTTTTTTCCAGGCTCTGGCCGAACCGGTTAAGGCGGTTTTCTATCTGTAAGACCTCTCCGAGTATTGCTCCGATGACAATGCTCAAGGTCACCACCAGGATGTTCCGGCTTTTCAAAGCCATGGAAAGGCCGATGAGCATGACGGTTATGCTCAATCCCTGCATGATGGTGCTCTTTACGTTCTCGGGAAAACCGCCCTTCAGAAAGTTGCCGAGAATAGTTCCCGCGATAATGGCGGCAGCATTTACTATGGTTCCCAGCATATTCTATCCCCCATTTTTACATTTAGCTTTTATACCAGTCCATTATATCACCCCGGGCTTCAAGGGGGAAGACTCTTCAGCAACTTTCAGCCCGGATACATTTTTTTACAATATGGTAGATCTTCAAATCCTTGAGCAAATAATATCCAGCGCCTCCAGAGCCTCATCGACCTCATCTTCAGTGTTAAACACCGAAAAGCTGAATCTCACGGCTCCTCTTTCCCCGGTGCCGATGGTTTTATGGGCCAGGGGGCTGCAGTGAAGCCCCGGGCGCACCTGAATGTCGAA
This sequence comes from Biomaibacter acetigenes, assembly GCF_003691585.1. GTDB lineage: Bacteria > Bacillota > Thermosediminibacteria > Thermosediminibacterales > Tepidanaerobacteraceae > Biomaibacter > Biomaibacter acetigenes. The sequence goes on from NZ_CP033169.1 coordinate 3,377,317, forward strand.
TTTACTATCCAGCAGGTAAGCCAGTTCCGATGAGTCAAGTTCCATGACGTTCAGGGAAACCACTGCGCACATGTGTGCCGGGTCACCGGGGCCGTAAAGGCTAATACCTTTTTTATATTTGATTCCTTCCAGGAATTTACTGGTGAGCTTTTGCTCGTGGGTCCTGATGTTTTCAATGTCTTTTTGTTTTATAAACCGTACCCCTGCCGCCAGGCCCGCTATACCCGGGGTATTGAGGGTGCCGCTTTCCAGCCTGTCGGGGAGCATACGGGGCTGCTCCAGATGCTCTGAAAGGCTGCCGGTGCCGCCCTCTTTGATGGGGGTTATATCCACTCCCTCCCGCACATAGAGGCCTCCCGTGCCCTGGGGGCCGTAAAGCCCTTTGTGGCCCGGGAAAGCCAGGAGGTCAATATTCATCCTTTGCACATCTATAGGGATAATCCCGGCGGTCTGGGCCGCATCCACCAGAAAGAGGATGCACCTTTCCCGAGCAATTTTACCCACCTCTTCCACAGGCAGGATGGTGCCCGTAAGATTAGAAGCATGGGTCATGGCTATAAGGCGAGTGTGGGGTTTTATGGCCTTTTTCACATCCTCGGGGTCCAGAAATCCTCTTGAATCGCACTTCACCACATCCCATTCCACACCAATCTTCTGCAGGGCAAAAAGGGGACGCGCCACCGAATTGTGTTCCATGGAAGAGGTTATGACATGGTCGCCGGGCTTTAATACTCCTTTTATAGCCATGTTGAGGGCTTCGGTGGCATTGGATGTAAATACAATGTCTCTGGGGCTTTTTGCATTAAAAAAATCTGCCAGGAGTTCTCTCGATTCATATACAATCCTGGCTGCAGAAAGAGCCATACGGTGGCCGCTTCTACCGGGATTTGCCCCGTAGTTTTTCATGGTATTCACCACGGCATCGTAAACAGCTTCCGGTTTGGGCCATGTGGTGGCAGCATTATCGAAATATATCATTTACAGGCACCTCAAAATAAATTTACCACAAAAAATATTTTCATTCCAGTATTTGATTAAAAATAAAGGTCCCTTTCTCCCTGTTCTATCCTGGCCAATCTCTCCACGGTCTTTTGCCGGATGGCTGGATTGGGGATCTGCTCCAGACTCTCCTGGATTGCCCTTTCTCCCTTTTCCCGAAGCCTCGGTTCAGCATAATCCATCAGGAATTCTTTGAAGGTCAGTATGGCATTGGGCAGGCAGCAGTTCTGGATGTTGCCGGTCTTTGCCAGCTGCATGAACCGGTCTCCGGTGCGACCCTGCCTGTAGCATGCGGTACAGTAGCTGGGAAGGTATCCGCGCATACACAGTGATAAAAGAACCTCGTTTGGAGTCCTGTGGTCGCTTACTTCAAATTGTGGGGCGTGGTCCCTGCTGCTTTCTTTGTGGGAAATCTCGTCATGATACCCTCCGACGCCGGTGCAGGACCCGGCGCTTATCTGGGAGATACCTACATCTATGACTTCATCCCTGAAATCCGGCCTTTCTCTGGTGGACAGTATCATGCCGGTATAGGGTACCGCCAGGCGCACTACGGCCACAATTTTCTTGAATTCCCTGTCCGGCACGAGGTTCGGGAAGTTCTCCATGCTGATACCGGCGGCGGGCCTTATCCTGGGAAAGGATATGGTATGAGGCCCTACGCCATAGACCTTATCCAGATGCTGAGCATGCTGCAGCAGTGCCAGCACCTCATATTTATAGTCATATAATCCGAAGAGCACACCGATGCCCACATCGTCTATGCCGCCTGCCATGGCCCGGTCCATGGCCGTAGTGTGGTAATCATAGTCGCTTTTGGGGCCAGAAGGGTGCATGTACTTATAAGTAGGCCTGTGATAGGTTTCCTGGAACAGTATATAGGTGCCGATACCTACGTCCTTTAGCTTTCGGTAATTCTCCACGGTGGTGGCTGCGATGTTCACATTCACCCGGCGGATGCTGCCGTTTTTGAGTTTGGTATCATAAACGGTTTTTATTACATCAAGGGTATAGTCAATAGGGCAGTTTACCGGATCCTCCCCCGCCTCCAGGGCCAGGCGCTTATGCCCCATGTCCTCCAGTATCTGCACCTCGCACCTCACCTCATCCATGGAAAGGCGGCGCCTGGGGTTCTTGTTGTCCCTCCTGTAGCCGCAGTAGCGGCAGTTGTTTATGCAGTAATCACTGTAATAAAGCGGCGCAAAGAGCACAATCCTGTTGCCGTAGATTTTTTTCTTCAACTCATGGGCTATGGAGTACATCTCATTTAAAAGCTCATCATCCTCGCAGTAAAGCAGCGATGCCACATCATCAAGGTCAAGCCCCCTGGCCTGCCTTGCCTTTGCAAATATTTCCCTTATGCCTTCTTCAGATATATTTTTACCCTTTTCCAGGGCTTCGTTTATAGCCTCATCATCAATAAAATCCGCCTTCATTGTCTCCAGGTCTTTGGTATTATTTATCATAATTATCAACTTCCCTCCAAATTATAGTAATTTTACCTCATGCTGGTACCAGTATGGTGAATTTCACACTTCTGGGTTTGCATCGACAGTGCCGGGTTAAAACTTAGATGTAACAGCTCTCCTTATAATTTAACTTCGTATAATATATAAGGTACAAAGATAGAAGTCTGTATTCTATTTGTGAAAATGAGCACTTTCATAACAAACATTACTAATAAATTTAATATCTTATGGCTTGAGATGCAAAAAAGGCTTTATCCTCCGGGAGGAAAAGCCTTAGATGTACACAGTCTTTCCATTTTTCTCCCCCCTTCGCTCAGGATTCCCCTCACGTCAGGAATGTTTATTAATTTAATTATATTCTATATTATTCTTATCTGCAACAAATTTTTATGCAATGTGGAGCTTCCTCCACTCCTTGTTTCCAACTCAAGACCGGCAACGGAAAGCTTCCGGTACTTTTGACCATCCCCGGCAGCGGACTTAAACCAGAATAAACCTTACATTTAGTCACCAAAACCTGAGAAAGAGAATAATTTATAAGTGATATTACCTAACAATTGATAAAAATTGTCATATGACAATAGGAATCCTTCGCGGGCCCGCCACTTCATTTTGATTCTTTGTCAGACTCTTTCTGAAAAAAATTTATTGATACTGTTCAGCAAAGGATCTTGCAGGACATAATCTTAAATTTATCTGAAAGGGAGGATAATCATGTGTGGAATCACCGGCTGGGTAGATTTTGATGATGATCTGACACAAAAAAAGTCCATACTGGAAAAGATGACCCAGACCCTTTCTAAAAGAGGGCCCGACGATAACGGATATGTGCTTTTCCCCCATGCAGCCCTGGGCCACCGGAGGCTCATAGTGGTAGACCCGGCGGGGGGAGGCCAGCCCATGGTGCGGGAAGTTGGCGGCTGCAAATACTGCATTACCTATAATGGCGAGCTTTACAATACCGATGATGTTCGAAAAGACCTTCAATCCATGGGGTATCATTTCACCTCCCGCTCCGACACGGAAGTGCTGCTGGTATCGTATATAGCCTGGGGGGAAAATTGTGTGGACCATCTAAACGGCATATTCGCCTTCGGTATATGGGATGAGGCCGGGCAGAAACTATTCATGGCCCGGGACCGCCTGGGGGTAAAACCTCTGTTTTACGCAAAAAGGGGGAGTTCCTTCATATTCGGTTCTGAACTTAAGGCCCTGCTGGCCCATCCCCTGGTAAAGCCCGAGCTGGACACCACCGGCCTGGCGGAGATCTTTGCTCTGGGGCCCGCCAGGACTCCGGGATGTGGGGTATTCAAGGGAGTGGAGGAATTGAAGCCTGGATACCGGCTATCCCATGACAGGGGTGGAACCCGCATACAACAATACTGGTTTCTGGAAAGCCATCCTCATGAAGACGATTTAAAGACCACGACGGAAAAGGTGTCCTTCTTGATAAAAGATACAGTAGAGCGACAGTTAGTATCGGATGTGCCTGTTTGCACCCTGCTTTCAGGGGGCCTGGATTCCAGCGCCGTCACCGCCCTGGTTTCGTATGCTTTCAAGAAAGACGGCCGGGAGCCTGTGAACACATATTCCGTGGATTATGCAGGTAACGATGTCTACTTCAAAGCCAGCGAATTTCAACCCAACAGCGATGCATATTTCGTGGGAAAAGTGTCATCCTTTCTGGACACAAAGCATCACCGCGTGGTGATAAAAACCCGGGACCTGGCCTCCGCCCTGGAGGATGCGGTGCTGGCCAGAGACCTGCCGGGCATGGCCGATGTGGATTCATCCCTGTACCTCTTCTGCCGGGAAGTAAAAAGGGATGCCACCGTGGCCCTTTCCGGCGAGGGTGCCGATGAAATATTTGGCGGGTACCCCTGGTTCCGGCGGCCCGAAGACTTCAACTCCGACACCTTTCCCTGGACCCGCATGATGCAGATGAGAACCGACATCCTTTCCCCGGAGCTTATAGATAGAATCAAACCTGAAGAATATGTGAAAAACCGTTACCATGAGGCTCTGGATGAAGTCCCCCGCCTTGCCGGCGAAAGCCCCTTTGATAAGCGTATCCGGGAGATAACGTACCTCAGCGTCACCCGCTTCATGCCCACCCTTCTGGACAGGAAAGACCGCATGAGCATGTTCACGGGCCTGGAAGTCAGGGTGCCTTATTGCGACCACCGTTTGGTGCAGTATGTATGGAATATCCCCTGGAAAATCCGAAGCCTGGGCGGCATAGAAAAAGGCATCCTGCGCAAAGCCCTGGAAGGGACCCTGCCCCAGGATGTCCTGTACCGCAAAAAAAGCCCCTACCCCAAGACCCATAATCCCGAATATCTGGTAACGGTAAGGAATAAAATGCTGGAAATCTTAAATGACACTCAATCTCCGCTGCTGCCCTTTATAAATAAAAATGCCGTCCTCGACCTCACCAGGGCCGATACCTCCAACCTCGATATCCCCTGGTTCGGGCAGCTCATGACCATCCCCCAGCTCTTCGCCTACCTGATCCAGACCGACTTCTGGATGAGAAAATACGGGGTTATGGTGCTATAAGTGGCGACAATATTTCTTTTTGCTCTCCAACAATTATTTTTTATCCTTCTTCCAGAAATTTATGAAAGTCCCCCACTTCTTATTTTTTTTGACGATGAGGATAATTATGGCAGCAAGGATTATGAAGGGAGAAAGCCATGCAATGGCCTGCACTGTATCGACTACCAGCTTAAAAAATGCGCCCCATCCATCCTTGAGGTTATAGAAAATCCCATCCACGATGCCGCCGGCCGCCGGATGACTTACAAGAGGCTGTTTTATGCCGATATTTACCGTGGAAAAACTCGTGGCCTTATCAAGAAAATTTATTCTTCCATGAATCTGCTCTATCTCATTTCGAATCCTGGAAAGTTCATTTTCGATCTTTAAAAGGTCTTCAATCTTCTGGGCCTTATCCATCAAGGCTACAAGCCTTTCCTCCTGGGCTTTGAGCACTTTTAGCCTCGCTTGATTGTCAATATATTCTTCCGTCACATCCTGGGTAGAAATACTGTCATAGATTAGTTTATCTATCTGTTTCAATCTCCCGAAAAACTCCTCGAATCGCGAAGACGGCACTTTTACCACAATCTCGCTGAAAATCTGCCTCTCATTATTTCGCGTGGAAGAACTCTGGATATATCCGCCATATTCTTTTATCATGGTAAATATTTGGTTTGCTGTATGCTTTAAATCTTTTACTTCCAATTGAACATTTCCGTTTTTTATAACCTTTCTGTCCATTGACTCTAGAGAACTTTTTGCCGTTCCCGTGCTGTTTGACGTGGTTTGAACTTCACCGACCGATTGATCTGCAGAAGACATCCGGGCTTCTTCACTTTTATTTGCGCCGGGCCGCTTTGCCCCACAGCCTGAAAATACCAGAGCGACCAGTACTAAAACAGTTAATAAAGTATATATCCTTCTCATAAGCATCCTCCTCAAGAATTCCTTCCAACTATATAGAATAGACGTAAAAAAACAAAAAAAGTTCCATCTTTTTTAAAAAAAAATAAAAATCCTGTTACTGGAGCAGGAATTAATTGTCCGAAAATAAATTGAGAAAATTTACCTTTACATTGCTCCAATTTGGTTGTATAGTATAATAGTTCAAACTATGGACACGTCAATCTAAACCTGCTCAAATTACATCACTAAGAGAGGAGGATATCTTTTGCCCTTTGACATAAAGTCATTCCTCTCAATTCTTGCAAATCAAAAGTGGTACAAAGGTCAGATAATATCAGTTTATGAAGTTCCGCCACAAAAGGCTAGATTTGCCAGTCTGACCCCTCCCTTACCGAGAAAAATTGAAAGCTACCTCACAGCCAAGGACATCCAACTATATAGCCACCAGGCCGAGGTTATCCGGAAAGTCAGGGAAGGCAAAAACGTAGTCCTAACCACTGCCACCGCCAGCGGCAAATCCCTGGCTTTTATCCTACCGGTTCTTGAAAAGTTCTGTTATGACAAAAATGCTACGGCCCTGTTTCTTTATCCCATGAAAGCTCTATCTTATGACCAGTTAAAATCGCTTTACGATATGGAACGGGAAATGGGCCTTGCTTTCAATATCGCTGTCTATGATGGAGATACCCCCAAAAAAGAGCGTGGACGCATTCGAGGCCAATCCCGGCTTATACTCAGCAACCCCCATGCTTTCCATCAATACCTTGGTTGGCATAGACTTTGGGAACGCTTCTTTCGCAATTTGAAGTTTATTGTAATCGACGAGGCCCACTGGTATCGCGGCATCTATGGCTCAAATGTCGCCCTTTTAATCAGGCGTCTGCGTCGTATTCTCCGCTATTACGGTTCAGACCCACAATTTATTCTGGCTTCCGCTACCATGGCAGATCCCGTTGAACACGCTAACAAATTAGTGGGTAAACAATTTGAGCTGGTCGATGATGACGGCAGCGCCCACGGCAAGAAGACATACGTACTCTGGGATACCGGAGCAAATCCTAGCAGGTCAGAGCACCAACAGGCAGCTGATCTTTTTGCTCACTGTGTAGCCTCCGGTATGCAAACCCTTTGTTTTACTGTATCCCGCAAGATGGCAGAACTGACTGCCCTGTGGGCGGGGGAGGAAGTACCGGGGATTGCACCTTACCGGGCAGGGTATTTGCCGGAAGAGCGCCGTGCTTTGGAAAAAGACCTTAAAGAAGGTCGCCTGCGGGGGATAGCATCTACCAATGCTCTTGAGCTGGGAGTAGATATCGGTGGCCTGGATGCCGTAGTCATTTCCGGGTGGCCGGGCATGGTGGCTTCCTTCCGTCAACAGTCCGGTAGGGCCGGTCGGTCCGGACAGGATGCCCTGGTGATACAGATCTTCTTCAACGGTCCCCTCGAAAGTTTTCTGCTTAAAAATCCATCATTTATCTTTGCCAACCCATCGGAACAGGCCATAATCACACTGGATAATGATTACATCCTGAAGAACCATCTACAATGTGCTGCAGAAGAACTTCCTTTAGAAAAAAAAGATGAAGAGTGGTTTGGAGCAGGCTATATCGAGGCTGTTAAATCGTTGATTAAAGAGGACAGCATCCATCTAGTTACCGACTATACCGGAATACGGCAAAAAGCCTTCCGAAGAAGCAAGAAATATGCCTACAATGGTAAAAACGCTGCCCGTAAATTCAATCTGTCTTCCTTCGAGGATGGTGAAGTAAAACTCATATGTGACGATGATGTTCTAGAAGTATTAAGCCGAAGACAGGCTATTATGGAAGCCCATCCAGGTGCTATTTATCTGCACCAGGCAGAACCATACAGAGTCAAAGAATTTAACCTTGACGAAGGTGTAATAGTTGTCGAACCTGCTAAAAATAATCTTTATACTACAACCCTGTCAAGAACGGACATCATGGTAAATAAAGTGACCCGCGTCGAAAAACACGTTCGGTACAATCTTTATTTGGGCAGGGTATCCGTAAACGAGCAGGTATATGGTTATATGTTAAAGACCTATGACAAAGTAATCTCTCATTGTGACCTTGACGGTATACCGCCTGTGAAGATCGATACAGTAGCCGCTTGGATTCAAATTATGGATCTTAAAGGCATTCCCGGCGACCTGGAGGGCGGTTTGCATGCCGCCGAACATGCCTTAATCGCTGTTACTCCTCTTCTTGCCATGTGTGACCATTGGGATGTAGGTGGCGTTTCCATCGTTAGCGGCTACGGCGGAAAACCGGCCATCTATATTTATGACGGATTTCCCGGCGGAATAGGTATTGCAGAGCGGCTGTACAGCCACTTCGGTGATCTTGCCAAACAGGCGTATGAACTGGTTAAAGAATGCGATTGCAAGGATGGGTGTCCCCGTTGTGTAATGTCTTATAAATGTGGTAATAATAATGAGCCATTAGACAAGCATTGCAGCATAAAAATACTTGAGTTGATTGCCGGCAAGAATTAATCATTTTTTCAATTAAATTACTTAAAAATGCATAGTATAATTATCTATGTGTTATATTGATGGTCTTCCTATCTATCTTAATATGATTATTGTCTATCATGTAGCCCTTCTTCCTGCACCTTGACGGCTTCCTGCCCGACTATACGGCTATCTTTTCGCCTCATTTCTCTGGTCAATGCTTTATGTGTTGGGAGATAGATCCCACCATGTATTACCCGGATACAAGGATTTATATAAAAGATATTCGGCCATCCTCGCCTTTCTGGAAAAACATACTCATCTATCTCCCATTTGTCCGGCAACTCAATATAATTCTCCCAGTTTTCTATTATATCAAGGGCGTCCCTGATGGAATCTCTCTGCCAGTCGGGGTAATCCGACAAGTCATCACCTTCTTCTGATTCTTCAGCAATGGATAGTTCCTCAGTGCTGACAGTTATTATTTCACCGGTTTCTTTGTTGAGATATTTGTTGTATTCATCCATCTGTATTTCTAATTCATCAACTATATCTTTCAACTTTACAGGCTTCATTTTATTCATCCTCTCCTCAATCCATTTTATGTCATAATAAATTTCAACAAGACTCTCATCATATCCTTAGCCGGTTCCATCGGTATCATCGACTATAGTTCCTGCCATATTTTACAGAAATGAATTCCTTTATTTTTATATTAATTTTATAGAATTCGTTAATAGGCTGAAATGGAGACAAAAAAGCTTAAATTTAGATTTGTTTTATTATTTCACAAGGATATACAAACATTTTTTCTTACTTCCTTTTAAAAGTGCTTTTCTAAAAATAGTGCTTCATCCACCAGCCCATGAGATTTATAGAAACGTATGGCGCCTTCATTGTCCGGCATGGTAGTGACCGATACTTCGGCACATCCCATTTTTTTAACCTTTCTTAAAAACTCCGAAATGAGGGCGCTTCCTATACCGCGGCCCCGGGCTTCTCTTCTCACCACCAGCTCCTCGATGAGGGCCGAGTCGGCTCCATGAAAGAGCCCGGGCCTTATGGAATAGCTTAAAAGCCCCAGTGCCTTTTCTCCCTCAAATGCCAATAAAACTCCACATCCGGGAAAAGATAGGAACTTTTCGGCACTTTTTTCCGTCACTTCGCTGGGAAAATCCATGGTTTCGGAAAGCTCCCGGATCAATTCGACTATGTGTGGCTCATCTCCATGTACCGCATCACGGATGGTTATGCTCATGGGCGTCCCCTCTCTTAAATGTTTAATCCGACAATTTTATAAATTCCACATCAATGGATTTACCCTCAATCTTGAGCTTTGCCGCACCGATAGGAAGGGTGAACCTCTTTGGGCCGGCACTGCCCGGGTTTAAATAAATTACTCCGTCGTGCTTTTCAAGTAAAGGTTTGTGGGAATGCCCGCATATCACCACATCAAACCCCGCTGCTTTTACATTTATATCCAGCTGGTTAATATCATGAAGGACATATAAATATACTTCGCCAATCTTGATGGCCTCGGTCCTGGGGATTTTATATGCCCATCCTTCCCTGTCACAATTGCCTCTTACCGCCGTAACCGGGGCTATTTTACTTAAGTCGTCAATGATATGCGGATCTCCTATATCACCTGCGTGGACTATGTGGTCGCAACCTTTGAAAACTTTTATTATCTCCGGTCTTAGAAGACCGTGAGTATCTGAAATAACACCAACTATGTTTTCCGGCATTGATTATCCTCCTGGTGTATCAAGTTAATATGACTTTCTCTGCTGCATCAATTACAATTTCTAAATCTTTCAGTGCTTTTTCTCCATCTTTCTTTTTGTACTCCAACGTAGGTATAAAATCTACATCTCCATAAAAGGAAAATTCACTTTCTTTTCTAAGCCATTTCGATATATTAGCTATATCGTCTACTTTATTTTTTACTTCATCAGGTAACTTGCTCTTATATTCAACCAGTAGGTATCCGACATCATGTTGTTTTGGAGGTTCTATCCCCAATTTCCTCAGCATTCCTTTAAGGGCTGGTTCCACCGCCTCCTGAGCCTCTCTTATTACATCGGAGTATGCTCCTTCCTTCAAAAGAAATTTTATCATTCTCAATCTTACCTTAGCTTTTTCAAGGTAGCTCTCAGCCAATGTAACATTCTTCAAATGTCAAACACCTCCCCTTGTTTATAATCAGGTTTTATTACCCAGTGCTACTTTTCACCATTTGACACCTTGAATGCTCCCATGTTCTTTAGTTTCTTTGCAAAATTATTTAAAAATATAGCAAAAAAATCATCTCGATCGTATAAAATCCTTGCGTCTTCAATCATGTCAAGAAAAAGCAAACTGCCTGTCTCAACTTCCTAGGGAGTCTTAATTACAGGGGAAAGCATGGTGTAAATCTGGTATTTTTTTAAGGATGATATCCATGGTTCCATCATTTTTCCCACTTCATCAAATTGCTGCATTCTTTTCATTCTGCAAGAGGGTAAATTTTTTATAACCAGCATAATATCGATATCCGAGTTGGGGTTTGGAGTTCCCCGGGCTACCGATCCAAACACCGCCAGAGTTATTAAATCTCTTCCATATACTTTTTTGCAAGCGTCAAGAAGATGTTGAATTGTTTCTTCAAAAGCTTCTAATATCATACCATGCCCTCACAATCTATGAGAAATCTCATAACAATTTCCCTATACCGCCCCATATTACCATATCACTTCACAGCCATCTGATAGCATTTTTCCTATAGTGTCTTTCATTTCTTCATATTCACCTTCAGTATATATATGGGGCTCTAACCTGGGTATGCGAAGGATTTTTTTTACTGTACTGTATACATCCGATTTTCTATCACCTTTGTAAACTATTAAAAGATCCACATCACTTTCTATGGAATATCTACCTTTCGCATAGGAGCCAAAAAGAATTACTTTAGCTAGCGGAAGCACTTCATTGAGCCTATGTATGTTCTTTGAAAGAATGTTTAATATGTGCTTTTTGCTAAATTCGGGATAGAAGATCTGAACAGAATTGAAAGATTTCTCGTGCATAATCTACAAGCCTCCCCGCTTCTTGCCTGGTATATTTATTCCATGGAGCTCCTGATAGATGTGCGTCTGGATATCTCGACGGTATATAGGCCTTATCAATTTCCAGCGCCTTGTCTTTTACCAGCTGTTTTTCATGATACTCTAAAGTATAAAAATCTTCATCTTATTTGTTATCGGGTGGACATGTTTCACGTGAAACATTTTACTCTGCTATGGTTTCAAGTATTCTTTCCAGTTCATCTTCGGAATAATATTCTATTTCTATTTTTCCCCGTTTTTCAGTGCCTTTTACTTTTACTCTTGTTCCCAGGGCCCTCTGAAGTTTTTCCGTTATGTCAATAAATACGGGGTTTATTTCCTGATTTTTATTTTTCTTTTTTTCCTGTGTCTTTTTTTTAACTGTTTCTTCTGTTTCCCTAACAGACATGTTGCTTTCGCTTATCTTTTTTGCAATCTTCAATCTTTCTTTTTTATCCTCTATGGCCAGAAGTGCCCTGGCATGCCCTGCCGTTAATTTTTCCTCAGAAATTAGTTTTTTTATTTCTTCATCAAGGTTCAATAGTCTCACTGTGTTTGCTATCTGTGATCTGCTTTTCCCGACCCTTTTTGATAGTTCCTCCTGGGTCATGCCGAATTCATCAATGAGTTTTTTATAAGCCTCTGCTTCTTCCAGGGGGTTTAGATCTTCTCTCTGCAGGTTCTCAATAAGTGCTATTTCCATTACATCTGCATCCGAGAGATCTTTTATTATGGCAGGAATTTTTTCTATACCTGCTTTTTGAGCTGCCCGCCATCTTCTTTCTCCTGCCACCAATTCATATCCGCCGTCTTTTTTTCGTACTATAATTGGTTGCAAGACCCCGTGTTCTTTAATTGAATCTGATAGCTCTCTAATCTTTTCCTCGTCAAACTTTTTTCTGGGTTGATTTTTATTAGCCCTTATCTCACTAATTTTTATATCCTGGACATTTTCCTGTTCTTTATCATCCATAGGTATAAGAGCACTTAATCCTTTACCCAGCCCTCTTTTATTCAATTCCGAGCACCTCCTCTGCCAGTTCCATATATACTTCCGAGCCTCTTGATTTTGAGTCATAAATAATTATTGGTTTGCCATGACTGGGCGCCTCGCTCAGTCTCACATTTCTCGGTATGATTGTCCTGTAGACCTTGTTCTTGAAATACTTTTTTACCTCTTCCACCACCTGAATGGAAAGGTTTGTCCTGGCATCAAACATGGTTAGCAGCACTCCTTCTACCTGAAGGTTTTTGTTTAAGTGCTTTTGCACCAGGTTTATTGTGTTCATGAGCTGGCCCAATCCTTCCAGGGCGTAATATTCGCACTGTATGGGCACCAGTACCGTTCCTGCAGCCGTCAGAGCATTCAGGGTAAGCAGCCCCAGAGAAGGAGGGCAATCTATTATTATAAAATCATATTCATCCCTTATTTCATCTATTGCATTTTTAAGTTTGTACTCTCGTGAGATGGCCGGTACCAGTTCTATTTCTGCTCCCGCCAGTTGTATATTTGATGGCAAAAGATACAGGCTTTCATAATTTGTTTTTACTATGTTGTCTTTTATAGATTCTTCGTTTATGAGTACATTGTAAATGGATTTTTCAATGGCTTTCTTGTCAACTCCTATTCCACTGGTAGTGTTGCCCTGGGGGTCTATATCCACCAGCAATACTTTTTGTTCCAGTGCGGCAAGGCATGCCGCAAGATTTACCGCAGTGGTGGTTTTGCCCACTCCTCCTTTTTGATTGGCTATAGCCATTATCCTTGACATAAACTTGAAACAAGAGCGGAATTTGCTCCGTTTCAGTTCCTCCTTTCTCCAAGAAAACTCATTCTTGATTCCGATGTAGAAACTAAGTCCGCTGCCAGAGACGGCCAAGAGCACTGAAAATCTGCACCTTCTTCTCTCTTGATTTTTTACGACTTCCTACTTCTGGTCTCCGACCTCTGAAATGGTCAGGTGCCAGGCCATCACAACCAGCAAAAGCGACTTTTTACATCGTAATCATCTATTATATATTAACTTTCTTCTTTAATTCTTTTTTTCCTTCCTGAATTTACATTTTTATAAAATAATCTTTGACTTTAAATCCTCGGGTACAAGGCCCGAGTTATTATATCGGTAGATTTTTTGAAACTTTGTGCGGCATTCTGCCGCAGTCGTTATAAAAAAAGTGGTTCATCACCTCTTTGGTATCTGAACCACTACTTCAATAAAGTCGCCCTTATCTATTTCCTTATATCCTGCATTTATTCCCGTCTCCTTGATGTTCTTCACCAGTTTTTTGACGGAATTGACAAAGATTCTTACATCTTTAATAGCAATTTTAAAGGATTTTTTCTTTTCTTTTTCCTTTTCATTTTCAATGCCTTCAATAAGCCTGTCCACCAGCTCTTCAGTCTGCCTCACATTTAGACCCTTATCTATTATTTGTTTTAAAGCCTGCATTTGAAGTTTCTCATCAGGTAGTTTTAATAGTGCCCTTGCATGTCTTTCGCTCAGCTTTTCCCGGGAAATAATTTTAACTATTTCCGGAGGCATCTTTAGGATCCTCATCTTGTTTGCTATGGTTGACTGGCTCTTTCCGAGTTTATATGCCAGTTGCTCCTGGGTAAAACCGTAATCTTGCATCAACTGCCTGTAACCCTCGGCCTCCTCCAGGAAACTCAGGTTTTCTCTCTGTAGATTTTCTATCAATGCCATTATTGCAGTTTCTGAGTCTCCCGCATCCTTGATAATTGCCGGTATTTCCTTTAATCCGGCTTTCTGGCTGGCCCTCCATCTTCTCTCGCCCGCAATGATTTCATATCCGTTCTTCCCGCTTCTCCTTACAACTATCGGTTGCAGTACACCATAGGATTTTATTGAGTTAGTAAGATCATTCAGTGATTCGTCGTCAAATTCCTTTCTGGGCTGATATGCGTTTGGTTTTATTTCTTCTAAAGGAATGTTTATAATGTTTAAAGCCGATTTGCGGTCCCCCCACATTAGCCCCACCGCCTTTCTTAATCTTAACCTAAATAATAATTCTATAAAAAAGTGCTTTTTCCTTCCTTAAATGGTAATATTTCCTTTTTTTATAGCGGATTTTTTTCCGGAATTCCTGGCCGCCTGGGGTATTTTTCCGGTGTTTTATTTTCCTTTTTTATTATAATCAGTTTGTGGTTTACTTCCCCTACGGCATATTCTTTAACATCCTGTATTTTTCCTCCCATGATATCCAGAGATTTTTCTGCCATCCGAATTTCCTCTTTTATCTTTTCTCCCTTCATGGCTACAAATATTCCACCGGTTTTTACAAAGGGCAGGCAAAGTTCCGACAGCACATTCAAAGACGATACCGCCCTTGCTACGGCCATATCGTAATTTTCCCGGTAAGGGTATTTTTTCGCAGCATTTTCGGCCCTGTCATTCAATATCTCTATATCTTTTAAATTAAGCTTCCGGACAACTTCAAACAAAAAATCTGTCTTCTTTCTTATGGTTTCAAGCAGGGTAAGTTTTATATCAGGTCTTGCCAGCTTCAAAAAAAAGCCCGGTATTCCCGGGCCTGTGCCCACATCTATTATGCTGGCTCCCTCTTTTATTTCAACATGTTTTGTTATCATCAGGGAATCTATTACATGTTTTTCCACAAATTCATTTTTTTCGGTTATCCTGGTAAGATTTACCTTTTTATTCCAGTCCATAAGTAAATTTCTATATTTATCGATGGTTTTTAACTTTGTTTCATCAAGTTCTATACCGCTTTCTTCCGCCTTTTTTTTTAATAATATCATAAATTCGTTATCCATGTGCTTTTTTCCTTTTCTGTTGTTCAAGGTATATTAAAAGTATTGATATATCCGCTGGGTTTACTCCGGATATCCTTGATGCCTGCCCCACAGAACCGGGCATCACCTTTTTCAATCTTTCCCTGGCTTCGGTCCTTAAGCCGTAAATCCTGTCATAATCAATATTCTCCGGAATTCTCTTGTTCTCAAGTTTTTTGAAACTTTCCACCTGGTCTATCTGCCGTTTTATATATCCATCGTAGGATATCATTATCTCCACCTGGTCTATGACATCTTGAGGAAGTTCTGGTCTATTTTTATCCAGTATTTTTAATTTTTCATAATCCAGTTCCGGCCTTTTCAATAGATCCTCCAGTGTAAAGGGTGTGTTAATGGGGGCTGTCTCCATTTCCTCAAGGGCCCTGTTGTTCTCCTCGGTGGGAGTTATTTTCACCGACCTTAATCTTTCTATCTCTTCCTGTATCATTTGTTTTTTCTTCAGTGTTTTTTCATATCTTTTATCATTTATTAATCCTACTTCGTGACCAATTTCTGTGAGTCTCAGGTCTGCGTTGTCATGCCGTAGGAGCAGCCTGTATTCGGCCCTGGAAGTGAGCATCCTGTAAGGCTCGGTGATGCCCTTGGTGATAAGGTCATCTATGAGCACTCCTATATATGCATCGGACCTCTTTAATATCACGGGCTCTTTTTCTTTTATCATTAGCGCCGCGTTTATCCCTGCTATAAGGCCCTGGGCCGCGGCTTCTTCATAGCCCGATGTACCGTTTATCTGGCCTGCCATGTAGAGTCCCTTTATTTTTCTTGTCTCCAGACTTAAACTAAGTTGTGTCGGGATCACATAATCATATTCTATGGCATATCCGTACCTCATGATCCGGGCATTTTCCAGGCCTTTGATGGTCCTCAGCATTTTTATCTGCACATCGGCTGGAAGGCTTGTGGACATGCCCTGAATATACATCTCATTAGTGTTTATTCCTTCGGGCTCTATGAATATCTGGTGGCTGGCCTTTTCCTTGAAATTTACAACTTTGACTTCTATGCTGGGGCAGTATCTGGGCCCTACTCCCTGGATATCACCGGTGTACAGAGGCGCTCTGTATAAATTTTCCATTATTATTTCATGGGTATGTTTATTGGAATAGGTAAGCCAGCAGGACACCTGGTCGCGCTTTATCTCTCCTGAAGTATATGAAAAGGGGATGATAACTTCATCTCCCGGCTGTTCTATCATTTTTGAAAAATCTATGGAGTGTTTATGCACCCTCGGGGGAGTTCCGGTCTTAAATCTTCCCAGCTCAAACCCCAGGTCTTCCAGACTTTTTGAAAGCTGGCTGGCCGGGAAAAGGCCGTTGGGGCCTCCGCTGTAATTCACATCGCCTATTATTATTCTTCCCCTCAGATAAACCCCTGTGGTGAGTATGACGGCTTTTGAGTAGAATATTCCCCCCGTCCTGGTCACCACACCTCTGACCTTGCCGCCTTCTTCCAGTATTCTTACTACTTCTTCCTGGACCACATCAAGATTTTGCTGTCTTTCCAGGGTATACTTCATTGAAAACTGATATGCTTTTTTATCTGCCTGGGCCCTCAGGGCCCTTACTGCAGGGCCTTTTCCTGTATTTAACATTCTTATCTGTATAAAGGTTTTATCCGTATTTATGGCCATTTCTCCGCCCAGGGCATCGATCTCCCTTACCAGGTGGCCTTTGGCGGGACCTCCTATTGAAGGATTGCAGGGCATGAGGGCTATACTGTCCAGGTTTATTGCAAATACCACTGTCTTCATACCCATCCTGGCTGCGGCCAGGGCTGCTTCACATCCTGCGTGTCCCGCACCCACTACGGCTACGTCATAGTATCCTACTGTATATTCCATAACATCACCTTCATTTCCCGATGCAGAAGTTCTCGAAAATTGCATTTATTATGTCATCACTTACGGTATCCCCGGTGATCTCACCCAGTTTTTCCCATGCTTCACGGATATCTATCTCAATGATTTCTACCGGCATTTTAACTTTCATTGATTCCATCGCCCTTTCAAGACTGTTCCTGGCAGCCTCAAGAGCCTGCTTTTGCCTTTGCCCTGCTATGATGGTATTTTCATCAATAGGACCTATTTGTTCCACTATTGAATTATATATTTCATTTTTTAGTTCTTCAATGCCCTGCTCTTTTAGTGCCGATATTTTTATTACTTTCTTTCCGGGTAAAAGCCTCTTTACTTCTTTCTCATCTATTTTTGCCGGTAAATCGACTTTGTTTATGACACCTATGGTGAACTTGTCCTTCACCATTTCAAATATATTCCTGTCCTCATCGGTTATTTCCATCGAAGCATCCATTATCAAAAGCACCATTTCCGCTTCTTTCAGATATCTTTTTGCCCTTTCTACTCCTATCTTTTCTACCAGATCGCTGGTTTCCCTGATTCCTGCCGTGTCTATGACCTTCACCGGGATTCCCTTTATGTTTATATATTCTTCTATGATATCCCTTGTGGTGCCCGGTACATCGGTAACTATGGCTCTTTCTTCTCTGAGGAGCGCATTTAAAAGGGATGATTTTCCGACATTGGTCCGCCCCAGAATAAGAGTGGAAATTCCCTCCCTGAGTATTTTGCTCGATCCGGTATTTTTAATCAGTTCTTCGATCTTTCCTTTACTTTTTATTATTTCACTTTTTATTATCTCCGGATCCGTCTCAGGAATGTCATCTTCGGGAAAATCTATGTTCGCCTCTATATGCGCCATAATTTCCAGCAAATCTCGACGAATGGAATTTATCTTTTCGGAAAATCCCCCCGCCAGTTGTCTGTTAGCCAGTACCAGAGCCCTATCGGTTTTGGACCTGATGACATCTATGACTGCTTCCGCTTGGGAAAGGTCTATTCTTCCGTTTAAGAATGCCCTTTTCGTAAACTCTCCCGGTTCCGCAACCCTGGCTCCATATCTTATAGTAAGTTCCAGTATTTTCCTTTGGGCTGTCATTCCTCCGTGACAGTTTATCTCCACCATGTCTTCCCTTGTATATGTATTAGGGGCTTTGAAAAAGGCCGTTAGAACTTCGTCTATGGGGTATCCTTCTTCCGGGTCTATTATTTGTCCCAGGTATAGATATCGGCTTTTTATATTCTTTATTTCCGACTTTGGACTGAAAATCCTTCGAGCTATATCAAAGGACTTTTCGCCGCTTATTCTTACTATTCCTATGCCGCCTTCGCCCAGGGGTGTTGAGATGGCGGCGATGGTATCTTCATCTTTCACACGCATTACCTCTCATGTAAATTAAGCCCCAAAGCTTTGGCTCCGGGGCTTTAAAAATTTACTTTAACGATATCACGACTCTCCTGTTGGGCTCTTCTCCTATGCTCCTGGTATTTACCATGGAATCACCCTGTAGAGCCGTATGTATTATCCTTCTTTCATTTGGGAGCATGGGCTCTAAAATTACACTTTTCTTGGTCTCCTTGACCCGCCTGGCCATATTTTTCGCCAGCCTTTCCAGGGCCTCTTCTCGCTTCTTTCTATAATCTTCGGCGTCCAGTATAATCCTCTTGTAATTTTCGTTCCCACGGTTGGCCACCAGAGAAGTCAGATACTGTATAGCATCCAGGGTGCTACCGTGTTTTCCTATGAGGGCACCCACATTCTTTCCTTCAAAAGTTATTTTTATGGTATCCTTATCTTCTTCATGCATTTCAATCTTCGGGTCTATTTTAAAATGCTTCACCAGACCCTTGAGAAATTCCACGGCTCTCTCTCCAGGATTATCCTTTTGAGTCACCCTTACCCTTGCAGCTTTAGACAGAAATCCCAGTATGCCGCGGTTTCCCTCTTCCAGAACTTCAATTTTCGCCTTTTCTTTTTTTATGTTCAATTCTTTTAATGCCAGCTCAATGGCTTCATCTACTGTCTTTGCCTGTTTTTCCACGGATTTCATCTCATTTTACATCCTCCTTGACTGGAGCAGGGGAGCGCATGATCAACATCTGCTGCAGTATCTGCACAATATTGCTCACTACCCAGTATAGAGCAAGTCCTGATGCAAACTTTATCGACATCCATCCTATGAAGAGCGACATAACGATATTCATGGAGTTATTGGGGTTTTCAGGGTTGGGGGGTGTTGCAATTTTTGACGAAAGATAAGTTGTAACCGCAGCCAGTATGGGAAGTATATATGTCGTATCGGGAGCTCCCAGGTCCTTTATCCATAAAAATCCCGCCTGGCCAAAATTGTATGTTTGCAACAGCCTGAACAGCCCGATTATAAAAGGAAACTGTATCAGCAGTGGAAGACATCCTCCCATAGGGTTTACCTTATTTTCCTGATATAATTTCATTATTTCCCTGTTGAGTTTTTCCTTATCATTCTTGTATTTTTCCTGCAGCTTTTTTTGAAGCGGTGCTATCTCCTGCATTTTTTTCATGGAATGAAACTGCTGAAAGCTGAAAGGAAGCAACACTATTTTTATCAATACCGTGATTCCTATAATTGCCAGGCCATAGCTTTTAGTATATGCGAATATAAAATCCAGAAGCTGCTTCATTATATTTACAAGATAATCCATTTATTTTGCTCCCCCTTGTATTCTTTATTTTTACATCATTTACAGTTTTTATACCGGGTCGTAACCTCCAGGGTTGAATGGATGGCATCTTAGAATTCTCTTTATTGATTTTATGCCTCCCTTTATAACTCCGTATTTTTCAATGGATTCTATGGCATACCTGGAACATGTGGGATAAAATCTGCAAGTCCTGGGCTTGAGCGGTGATATGAATTTTCTATAAAATACTATCATCCCTATGATTGCTGACTTAATCATCCCATACTCGACCTCTTCTTAGAAGATTTTTTATCTCTTTTTTCATCTGCCCGTATTCAATATTTGCCGTTTCGGGTTTTACTGAAATTACCACATCATAGCCCTTTTTAATATTTCCTATGCTCTCCCTGAATATTTCTTTTATCCTTCTTTTAAGCCTGTTCCTTACCACACTTTTGCCGACTTTTTTTGAAATAGATACACCAAGCCTTGTGCGCTCCAGGTTATTTTTTTTCACGTACATATTAAAATAAGCGCATGACCAGCGCTTTCCCGCCCTGTACACATTAATAAATTCGAAATTTTTTGTTAATCTGAAACATCTATTCAATAAACATTTCCTCCATTGCGGGAGTGCAAAGGCCGTTTAACCAATAGTTTAACGGCCTTTTCTTTTTATGCTGTAAGTCTTTTTCTCCCTTTTTGTCTTCTTCTTCTGATGACATTTCTACCGTTTTTTGTCATCATTCTTTTTCTGAAGCCGTGTACTTTTTTTCTATATCTCCTGCTCGGCTGGTATGTCTGTTTCATTTTTGCACCTCCGGCGATTAAAACTATTTAGATTATAGCTTATAATATTAATAATTGTCAAGAAAATAAAAGAATCTTTGATTTTAATCCTCGGGCACAGGGCCCGAATTATTATTGCGGTTGATTCTTTTGAAACTTTGTGCGGCTTCTGCCGCAGTCGTTTTAAAAGAATCTTTGATTTTAATCCTCGGGCACAGGGCCCGAATTATTATTGCGGTTGATTCTTTTGAAACTTTATGCGGCATTCTGCCGCTGTCGTTATAAGTTCATATTGAATATGATCTCTTATTTTGTTATTATGTTATTGACCTTATTTTGATTTTTATTCCGTTTTTTTTTCAAGGGGGTTTTTTTATT